>CAMAXT010000061.1 GCA_945862295.1 Pseudobacteriovorax antillogorgiicola | reverse complement strand
GCTGAGTTCGTAGCACGTATCAGAGGCGTACTAAGACTTAAAGCAATGACAGATGAACTGCGAAGTGCCAACCACAGGCTGCGCCAGCTCAGTCTGACCGATGAGTTGACCGGCCTGGCAAACATGCGCTGTTTTAATCAAAAATACGCTGATCTTGTGCGAAAGTGCCGCCAGGGTAAGTCGAGTCTCGGCGTTATTATGCTTGACCTCGATAAATTTAAATCTGTAAATGACACTACAAACCATTTAGTTGGTAGTTACGTTATTGCCGAAACTGGTCGTTTGATTCGGACTAGTGGTCTTTTTAAGGACCATGAAGTCGCTGCCCGCTACGGCGGTGATGAGTATGTCATTGCCTGTGAAGCCGCGAACGCTACCGAATTATTGGGAATCGGCGAAGCCATCCGTAGGATGATTGGTAATCACACCTTTGAAAAAGACGGCTTCAAGTTGCAAATCACGTCCAGTGTCGGTACGGCCTGGGTCGATAAAAAATTCACTGGTCGTGCAGAAGATGTTATCAAAGCAGCTGACCTTATGCTCTACCGTTCAAAAGAACTAGGTCGAAACCGAGTCTGTACGATGGCGCTGTCTTATCCAATTGATCTTGGGAACCATCTCTTTAATAGAGGCTTGGTTGGAGAAGAAGTTGAAGAGCGGGCTGTGATTTACCGTATTGTTTCCTAAGGAACCAATCTAAATTTTGAATAAAATATGATCTCGCAATTCGTTCTGATCTCCCGGGGCGATAGGAAAATTATCAGCAAGAATCGTTCCGCAGGTATCGATCGCGTTACACAAGCCCTTTGCTAGGTCACCTTGGCGAATCCCAGACAGAACTTGCTCGACAACACCAGTCCATGTTTCAGCCGGTAGTTTACTGGCAATCGATTGGTCAGCCATAACTTCAATGCGTCGTTCCAGAAGCGAAACAAATACAAGAATCCCGGTTGAACCTGCAGTCTTTGTCATGCCTAAGCGGTAAAACTCAAGTTCGGCTCTCAACTTGACTTGAGCTTGTCTATCGTCCTCTGAGATAAGAGTGCGCTGCACAAATTCAAAGCGCGATATGACAAAGGCCATCAGCACTGCAAGTAACACGTTGACGACTGGCCAATAGGCCATGTCAAAGATATGGGATCTTTGAAAGTGTTCGAGACTAAAAATAAGCATCGCAATGAAAATTGCGCTGAAAGTGATGATAGGCACATGGCCGATTGCTGATGAGCTTTTAACTACGAGAGGAACAATTTCCCCACTTGTTTTTTTTTCTGCGCGCACAATTGCAGTTTCGATTTCTTTTATCTTCGCTTGATCGATATATGGAGCGATCCACTTAGGAATTTCACCGTTAAATGTCATCACCAACCTCCCGATGCGCCGCCGCCTGAAAATCCACCACCGCCGCCGGAAAACCCGCCGCTACTGCGCGAAGACCCACCATACCTCCGACCGCCGCCACCAAATCCGGATAGAAGTATCATCATAAGCATGCCTCGGCCGAACGGCGTAAATATCAAAAATAGTACGATAAGAGTCGTGACAATTTTTGCAGGCCAAGACATTGGCTTGCTGACACTAGGCGGTTCTGGTTCAGAGTAGCTGTGGCTGGTAGCGCCGACAAAGGTCGGATTGGTGCGCTGGATGATGCCGTCAATAGCCAAGCGGATACCTGTTCCGTATTGACCGGCTTTGAAGCTTGGCGTCATTTGTTGGTCGATGATCCGTTTTGCATAAGCGTCTGGCAGGTCACCTTCTAATCCCTGACCGACTTCAATCCGCATCCGACGATCAGCTCGTGCAATGGTGACTAGAATGCCGTTGTCAGCTTTAGCGCTGCCAAGCCCCCATTTTTCTGCAATATCCATCGAAACGTCTTCGATAGTGCTGCCATCTAATGAGTTGAGAGTGACTACGGCTATTTGGGTACCAGTAGTTTCTTTGAGACTATAAAGAAGCGATTCAATTTCGGCGAGTTCTTGACGATTTAACATACGAGAAAGGTCATTAACAGGGCGATTGAAATCGATAGTTGCTAAATCAACGGCGAATGCATGCAGGCTGCAAACGCCGATAAGTAGGACACCAAGGATAATTTTATAGATCTTTGACACTAAAATTCCACGCTTGGTGCTTTTTCATTCTGCTGCTTTTCTTGCTCATCAACTGTCCACTGCGGCAGCTTTTCTTCCTTTAGTATATACTTCGCAGTCAAACTTGTTGGAAAAATTGTAACAAGATTGTTGAAGTTCTTAATGCCTTCGATATGCCTCTGTCTTGCAACAGTGATGCGATTTTCGGTGCCTTCCAATTGAGCCTGGAGGTCCCTAAAATTTTGGTCAGCCTTCAATTGCGGGTAGTTTTCCGCAACGACCATCAAGCGTCCTAGCGCTTGGCTTAGACCGCCCTGTGCAGCTTGAAACTCTTGCAGCTTTTCGGGGCTCAAGTTAGAGGCGTCGATATTCATGCTAGTGGCTTTAGCGCGAGCGTTAATAACAGCTTCGAGGGTGTCTTTCTCGTGTGAAGCGTAGCCCTTAACGGTCTGAACCAAATTCGGAATCAAGTCGGCGCGCCGTTTGTATTGGTTTGTCACTTCGGCGAGGTTTGCTTCAACGTCGTTTTTCGCAGCCGGAATTGACTGAATACCGCAGCCACTGAACAGAACCACCGATAACAATGTGATGACAGCAGTCTTGATCATGGTCTTTTTAGAATAAATCCCTTGCAAAGTATGCACTCCCTGAGTTGTTTTGAAGCGTTGGACCACTGTCCAAACGTCTTGGTACGGAACGGTTTATGCCGATCCACATTTGTTATCAATATGGATACGAAATCGCTATTGTCAATGCCACCGATTGAGTATTGCAAATCCATTGAATTTTAAAAATGACAAATGTATCCAGATAGATATCAGAACGCCATGAAACCATAGTCTCAGCTGAAAATATCGCCCCAGATGAGTCGTTCTTATCAGTAATTAAGTATTGGTAAGGTAGGCTATACCTTTCTTTTTACAGGCCTCCACTGTTATGGATAACAAATGGGACCAAATCGCTCACATGCAGCAGGTTTTCTAGGGGCTTTGATACTAGTCTGCAGTGCTTGCTCACATCAGGACTGGCGGACGGCTGACCGGGGCAGTGCTGGTTTTGCACCATCTCCAGAGCTAGAGAAGGAAGCAGTTGTTCAAGTGTATGCGGCTAGAGCTGTAAGTTGGCGCGGCTATTTTGGTGTGCACTCTTGGATAGCGATGAAAGAAAAGAATGCTGACTTTTATACGACCTTCCACGTCATGGGTTTTCGCATCAAAAGAACCGGAACGTCTATTGTTTCCGAGCGCGATATTCCCGACCGCAGATGGTTCGGTGCAGAGCCGACGTTGGTTTCTACGCTGAAAGGTCAAGCTGCAGAGCGCGCCATTCCAAAGATTGTCGAAGCAGTATCTACTTATCCATACAAAGACACCTACCGTGTTTGGCCAGGACCAAACAGCAATACCTTCATATCCTATATTTTGCGCCGCGTGCCCGAAATCGGGGTGGAGCTTCCGCCAAACGCCATAGGTAAAGACTGGATTAACCAAGGCGACGTGTTCGGTTTCTCAGAATCGGGCACCGGCGTCCAGGTTTCTCTGCTTGGCTTGCTTGGACTTACCCTTGGTTTAGCTGAAGGTGTAGAAGTGAATCTTCTTGGGATGTCGTTTGGTGTTGATTTTTGGCGCTCTGCCGTCAAATTGCCCTTTGCAGGACGGTTTGGATTTTCCGATGATCGTGTATTCGAAGAGTAGGCATCCTCAGCTTAATCTCCCTTTTTAAAATCCCGCGAAATCATTAGCGCTGCAATGTCTAAATTTAGACATTCGAAAATTACGCTCATTTAACCCCTGCTATATTGGTTGGTTACCTAATTTGGCAAAAGTTTAAAAGCCATTTTCCGAGGAACCAATCGGTGATTTGGCTTTAAGTCTTTTTTGATGATTTTAGAAGAGATCTGCCATACCTAACTAGAGAAAGAGTACCTATGCGCGGATTAACTTTTACAAGCGTGTTACTGAGCGTCCTCGTCATGCTTTCTACTAGCTGCGGTCAATCGCCAAGCTTCGTAGAGAACAAAGACGAAAACAAATCCTCGAACGCGAAGCCGCAAACTGATGCGAAAGGAAATGATGGCAACGATGGTGCTCCTGAAAGCACTGGCGAAGGTGATGATGAAGGTGTTCCCGGCGAAGAGGGTGACGGCGAGGGCGATGGTGAAGGTACCGCTGAAACAGGTAGCGACGATTCGCCCGATGGAGTGGACGATGGTGATGTCGATGGTGGTACAACTGGCAATGATGACAGCAGCATTCCACCAGACATCAAGAGGTCAAAAACTTTTCCTGCTGAATCATTTGGCGATGCGCAAGTAACCGCAAACTTGGCGGACCCTTATCTGACGCAGGAAATTGAGCTAAAACGAACCTACACAGAAACCAGTTCGACATTCACTCAGGTTGGTAGGCCTTCTGTGACTGATCTTTTCGTCCAGGGTAATAGCGGTACTCCTGCGACCGAAACATTCAATCAGTCAGCAAGTAAACCTCTCGACCTGTTAGTTGTTATTGATAACTCTAACTCAATGCAAGAAGAGCAAGTCAACCTTTCGCAAAGGCTCTTGCCACTACTATCATATGTCAATGATTCTGACTGGCGCATCGGTGTTGTCACCACAGACACTGCTAATGGGTGTTTGCGCCGCTTGATTAAAAAAGGCGACGCCAATGCAGCAACAGCATTTTCCCAAGCGATTCAGGCTGGTGTAAGTGGTAGCGGTAACGAACGCGGTGTATTACAAGCCGTAAATGCTCTAAAATGCCAGACCAATGACTGGGTACGTGATGTCTCAAGCCTTGCAATCTTAATCGTGAGTGATGAAGATAACTGCAGTGACGGCCTTGGATGCGGTACCAACGACTACGCTAAAAAGGAATTCCTACTCGATTATTTAAATAGCATTCGCGTTCCAGGCGTTAACGCAAAAATCTACGGTCTTTTCTGGCATCCATCGCAAGACCAAAGCGTTTGTTCAACCGCAGCTAAAAAAGCAAACATCTACTCTGAGTTAGTTACAGATACTGCTGGTACCTGGGGTTCAATCTGCGACGCAGACTACTCAAATACTTTGAGTGGTATCTCGCAAAACATCGCAACGATTCTCGATCGAAGATTTACTCTTAGCCGCATGCCGGATCCAGGTTCTGTGCAGGTTTCATTAAATGGCGTGGTCCAGACTTCAGGCTTTACAGTTACAGCTAACGTTGTGGTTTTTGATTTGCCACCAGTTGACGGTACAACAGTTGGCATTTCATACCGCTATGGAGCACTCCCTCTCAAGAAAACATTCACTTTGAGTTCGGTGCCACTAGACGGTGTAGTGAACGTTCATTTTAATGGCGTTTCGGTTACAACCGGCTTTGATTTTGTACCAACAAGTAACAGTATCGTCTTTACTGATTTGCCACCGGACTTCGTCCAAATCAGAGCGACTTACCGTAAGTCTTTAGATCTTAAAATGCGTTTTGATCTCGGCCGCAAATATCTCAGAGAAACACTGCGCGTATATGTTAACAACGTAGAGACTACAAACTTTACCGCAGATCCAGCTATCGACAACGCAGTCACATTCGCAGTGGCACCTCCTGAAGGTGCGGCGATTCTATTCACTTACACAGCGGTCGGCGATCCAGTTTTAAATTACACATTTAACGTTCAAGGCCGGGCAGCACAAAACCTAACAGTCACTGATGCAACTACTGGCGCAAATGTCGCACATCTTTATCTACTAGGTGTTATCAGATTAGCTAATGGTGAATTCGTAGAAGGACGCAAACTTAAATTGCGCTATTGGAATGAAGCACGTGACATGACGCAAGTCATGCTGCCAGCGTCTCCTGTTACGGGTAGTGTTAAAGTTACTGGTGGCATCAAGGTTTGTGATCAAAGCAAATTTTCGGTAACCAATAACACAGTACAAGTTGGACGCTGCGGATTCGCAGATGATACGACCAGCATTAGTGTCCAGTACAGGTATGTCCTCGCTCAATATACCAGCTTCGTGTTTGACGACCCCGAGCTTGGTAACGCCAAGACCCCGCTCACCTGGAAAGTGTGGGTGAACGGGGTAGAGACGAAGGTGTTCACGGTGCTGGGTACAACGATAACTTTACCAGCGAATCTACCTGTCGGGGTAGGGAATCAGGTCAAAATAGAGGTGACCTACAAGTAGGACGAACGCTTAGACACACAGGTCCTTTAGACTAAATGACATTAAAACGAGCGAGCCATAGTGGCTCGCTTTTTTTACCTCTCATACCCCCTTGCATGAGAACGCTATGCGTGCTAATGAAACTGATAATCATTATCAAGACGGATGCGCTTTGCCGCTTTCGTTCGATAACGACAATAAACAAAAATTCGGAGAAGAGACATCGTGCGCGTAGTTTCCTTACCTAAGTTTCCACTAACTATGTCTCTTGTTTCTCTCATCTGTGGAATCTTTCTACCCACTAATGTCAATGCAGCAACAGCCAATGTAAAACCGATGACCGATGAAGAGTTCAAATTGAATCTCTCTGGCTACGGAGACATCAGATACAGCTTCCACGATCACGGCGCTAACAGTACGTTGCGCGACGGTGCACAAAAAGACGCGCGTGTGAGTTTTGATACAACGCGCTTTGTCGTTAAAGCAGACGGTCACTACGAACCTTATGATTTGCTCTTCGAAGCGGAAGTCGAAATCGAGCACGGTGGTACTGGTAGTGCCCTCGAACTAGAATATGAAGAGTCCGGAGAATTTGAAAACGAAGTTGAGAAAGGAGGTGAGATTCTTCTCGAAGAGTTTTATCTCAAGAAATTCTTTTTCGACAAAGATTTTTCGGTGTTTGCTGGCAGGATAAAAGTTGCGTTTGGTTATTTGACCTTCAACACTAAGCCAACCCAGTATCTTGCTGTTAGTCGTCCAGAGACTGAATCACGCATTATTCCAGAAAGCTGGAATGAGATTGGTGCTGCGATGACTTACCGTACTGAACTATTCCGCTTTCAAACCCAGATCGTTAACGGCCTCGATTCAACTGGCTTCAGCTCGCAGTACTGGATTGCCTCCGGTCATCAGTCGCGTTTTGAAGAAACACGCGCCACCGACCTTGCATATGTTTTGCGGGCGGATATAGTGCCAACAAGAGGCGTTCAGTTAGGTGTGTCGGCCTACCACGGTGGGACGACTAGAAACCGTCCGCAGGCTGACTTAGTCCATGCTTGTGGCAAGACTAGTAGCTCAGAAGTTGCGCCTTGCGGTTACATCAATGCGCCAGTGACTTTGGTGGATTTTCATTGGTCTGCCACAGCATTTTCAGGATCGATCATCACCCAAGGTTCTGCGATGTGGGGTGAACTAAAGAACGCTGGTAAAGTTAGTGAACGTAACCGCCGTCTATCTAATGGACTCGGTGTTGCTCGATCGCCAGTAGCAGATCAAGCTTACGGTGTTTGGGGTGAAGTAGGTTACGATCTCAATGCGACTGATGATGGTCAACGTGGAACTTACGCGCTTATTCCTTTCGTTCGCTACGATCAGTACGACACGATGTATAAAGTCAAATCCGGGCAGATCGACAACCCACGTTTTGCAAAAAAGATTATGACTGTTGGTCTCGTGCATAACTTAAGACAATCAGTCGTGAGTAAGATCGATATCAGCCGCCGCACCTTTGGATCAGCAAATTTAAGACCTGAAACAACATTGGCTGCTGGCCTTGGATTTGTATATTAATTTTTAACCTTAATTTTTGTATTCTAAGGAAACTCAATGAACATGCAGAAAAATGCTATTAGTTTATTTTTTCTGTTCGGCTTAGCTGCTTGCAGCAACAGCGACGGCGTATCTAGCGCGGAGCAGTGCAAGGTTAGCGATGGCCTTGTCGCTGGCGCGCCATCGCTCATCGACAAAGCTGTTCTTGAAAATTACACAGACAATGTTGTGATCCCGACCTATAAAAGCTTGGAAGCGAACGCTGGTGAGTTAAAAACTGCGGCAATCGCTCTAAAAAACAGTCCGACAGAAGAGAGTCTCTCTGCAATGCAGGCAGCATGGGTTGCAGCACGTATTCCCTGGGAACAAAGCGAAGGTTTTCTATTCGGTCCAGTCGACGCCAATGCTTACGATCCAGCACTCGATACCTGGCCTCTAAACAAAACAGACCTAGAAACAGTACTAACAAGCAACGCAGCTTTGACTTCTGACTTTGTTGCAACGCTCGACGACAATAATAAAGGCTTTCACACTATTGAGTATTTGATCTTTGGTGAAGACAGCCAAAAAAAGATCGCTGCTTTTACCGCTCGGGAATATGAATACATGATTGCAGCCTCCGAGAATTTACAGAATGTCGCGACACTTTTGGTGAATAGCTGGACCGAAGGCGTAGACGGTGCAAAACCATTCAAGGAAACATTCGTCACCGCCGGTGAAGAGGGCAATACCGTATACCCGTCGATTAGCGCTGCTGGTCAAGAAATTATCAATGGTCTTATCGGTATCGCCGAAGAAGTCGCTGATGCAAAGATCGCGAATCCGTTTGATGCTCAGGATCCGAATTTGGTTGAGAGCCAGTTCAGTTTTAACTCTTTGCAAGACTTTTCCGATAACTTGCGCGGTATTGAAAACTCATGGAAAGGCGCTGCACCGGATCAAATTGTCAAAACCGGGACGTCGCTTTCTGACCGTATTGGGTCTCATGATCCCGAGCTTAATACCTGCGTAACCACTGGGATCCAAAATAGTATTGACGCAATCTTAGATATCCCATCTCCATTCCCTAAGTCTATGCTTGATCCATTGAATGCAACTGTTATTACAAAGGCTCAAGAGCAGATCAGACTACTTCGAGACACCTTACTTATGAATGTGTTGCCTCTTACAAAATAACTCATAAGTTCTTTAATGGAAAAAGTGAATTAGATGATAAATAGAATTTTTTACATCCTTTTGATCTCCCAACTCTGGGCATGTAACAAAAGTCAATCTGGTGAAGATGACCAGTCCACTGAATCGAATCCAGAGTTCATGGGTGGCAAGTCAGGAACTATTTTTGATGCCAGCTCGAACGCGTACAAAGCACCGATCAATGATCTTTCTGAAGATGACATGGCCAAGCATTTGGTCGGCGACGGTTTTTTTGAGTCGCGCTTTGTCACCTCTCCGGCTGTTGTTAATCCGGGACTAGGTCCACTTTTTAACAACACTGGGTGTGACGGTTGCCATCAAAAAGAAGGCCGCGGGAAACCAATGGTCGGCCGCGGTCCACAGGGCTCGCAGATGCTGGTTTTTGTTAGTATGCCGACTGGCGAGCCAGAAGTTCCGGGTGGACCAGTGCCAGTTCCAGGCATTGGCTTTCAGATTCTTGATCAGGCTGTATTCGGCCAAACTCCTAATGCAGTTGTTAGTCTGACCTGGGAAGAGCAACCGGAGCAGACCTTTGAAGACGGCGCACCTTATACCCTAAGAAAACCAAAATTAAATTTAACGCTAGCTGATGGCTCAGCATTCCCTTCCGGAATGTTGCAGTCTGTACGCCAGCCACTTCCCGTGTTTGGACTAGGGCTATTGGAAGCGATTCCTGAAGCAGACATTATCGCTAATGAATCGGCGACAGGGAAGGTACCGGGTCGACTCAACTGGGTCTGGAGTGTGACAGAAAACAGTAAGGTCCTTGGCCGATTTGGTCGCAAGGCTTCTATTCCAAGCGTTGTTGAGCAAGCAGGAAAAGCGTTTGCTCTCGACATCGGTTTGGTTAACGAAGTCTTTAAAGAGATCGCTCAAGGTGCTACCGGACCAAATGATGAGCCGATTGAGATAAGCAAAGAAGCTATCGAGGGTGCCGCGTTTTATCTTCAGACGCTTGCTGTTCCAGCTCGCCGTAATATGAAAGATACAGATGTTTTACGTGGTGAAGCGCTTTTCACAGAACTCGGATGCGTTGGATGTCACCAACCGCAGTGGAAAACCGGTGATCATTCTGTAAAGGGCTTAGCGAATCAGGTAATTTTTCCATATTCAGACTTTCTATTGCACGACATGGGCGACGGCTTGGCTGACAATCGGCCAGATTTTGAAGCAACTGGTAAAGAATGGCGAACACCAACTCTATGGGGCATAGGTCTTACTGAAACGATCTTGCCGCAAGCGTCTTACTTGCATGACGGCAGGGCTCGCAGTCTTACCGAAGCGATCCTTTGGCATAGTGGGCAGGCTGAAGCTATGAAAGAAGGTTTCCGCGGCTTACCTGTCACCGATCGGGATGCGTTGATCAAATTCTTGCGTTCATTATAATCAAAACGCAGACGCGGATATTGGCCAAACTTTCCGATCGTCATTTTGAGCTTAGCGAAAGATCTCGACGTGTGAAAGAAGACCCTCCGGCTATTTCCGTATGATGGCCGACGTCGTTTCTGAGCGAGCGAGAGAATGTCGCCCACATTCTGAATACGTTTTGGAAGAGTTCGAGGCATTCTTAAAATGCGTACTAGCGGCGAGCCCTCGCTGCTAGACCTTTTCACCTCGGCTAGTTCCCCAGCTATCTGGGAAATTATCTTTTATTCTTGTGCGAAAATAAAACAGAAAATATTGCAGGTTTTAAACGCTAATGCCGTGAGCTGGACATAGATCGGCACAAACTCGTCATGCCTCAGCGTAAATAGCTGCAAACATTAGTATCTATCTGTTTCTTGTAAAGAAATCCAGAATTCGGTCGATTGGATACTAGAATTGGTCATTACTCGTAATGTATGGACAGTAAAAAAAGGAACAATTATGGAATCGATCATGTTGAGATCTTCAGTATCCCTGGCTTTAGCCGCAGCGCTGACAGTATCCTGTAGCAAAAAAGAGGAAAAGAATGAAACAGAAGAAACGGCCGCATCTGGGACGGTTACCGGATCCGGTTCAACCTCTACGGAATCTGTTGCATCTGCTTCCGATGTTAGCGACTTGAAACTTTCGACGGCGTTCTCATTTGAATTGCCAGCCGCGCTTCGAGGTGAATCTGCTGCTTCATTAAATTTGTTGAGCGCAAAAAAATCGCAGGAAGCTTGCCAAATGGGCTCCACCATCCGCGAAGTAACTAGTCAGCTCGAAGATATTGGCAACTTCTTTTGCCATTTAGAAGTTGAAAAAGAAAGACTTCTATTCGGCAAAAAATATCTTCTCAACACCAATGGTGTCGAATTTGCGCGCTTATATGTTGATAACTCAGCCATCGCTGAAGGCAAGATTTCTATTGGCTTCTGTAGTAAACGAGGTGAGGAAGAAGCGAATAAGCAGCTAATCACTATCGATGGTTTGAGTGCTACTGGTCCAAAAGGCAGTGTTGTCAATTTGGGAACAGGTTCCTATGAAGGACAGGCGCAATCTTGGGCGGGCTCAGTTTCGTTTGATATGTCCGCAACTGGTATAATTGATCTGATCGCAGAGCAACTGCATACCCAAGACACCAATAGTTTCCGACGCAAAGTTGAATTGGTGCTGAAAGAATCGGGCATAAGCTATGCGAAGCTTGCAGCTAAAGGAACTTGGGAAGGAAACTCATTCTTGGAGCGCGGTGCCGCGATGTTTGACGGGACTTATGGTTCAGCAATCTTCCAAAACCAAGGTTCCCACCAAGGTCAGACGTTCACCTTTGCACGCCGTGCCTATTTTAATGAGCCAGGCGAAGTTGTTGCTGCAAGCGCAGTTCCTGCTGCCGTCATTCCACCGGTTTCTGACTTGCCGAGTTTCCTAGCTGAGGATTTTGAGCCAACGTCTCCAGCTGGTTGGGTCGGTGGTGGTTGCGCAGACTATGACGAAGCTGTTGACCTAAATCCAGAGTCTACGGAACATGCAGCATGTGACGGTGATCAGAACCAAAACCATACCGACTGTTGGAGCCAAGACAGTTACGAATCCGGAGCAGAGAATGTGGAAGTTGACTAAATTCATGAATTGATAGATTGAGTTGGAAGGGGGGGCTTCGTCCCCTTTTTTTCGCTTTAAATTATAGATCGGATGCGCTTTGACAAATCGGCGACAGGGAAGGTACTGGGTCGACTCAACTGGGTCTGGAGTGTGACAGAAAACAGTAAGGTCCTTGGCCGATTTGGTCGCAGGCTTCTATTCCAAGCTTTGTTGAGCAAGCAGGAAAAGCAAAGGTTGGATTTAAATTGATCGGCGAACATTTCCGGGAGACTTGGAGACACCGAGCACCGGAGCGGCTTAAAAAACTTTCCCGTAAGCCAGTTGAGAAAGCCACCGCCCCCTTAGGTGAGTTAGCTCATCGCGGCGACAAGACCCCTCAGCGTACTGAGTCGGCAACCGACGGAACGTGAGTGACCCGGTAGCCACTCTAGTATAACGCCGATTATTTTTATTTTAAGATGTTGCTTACTCTCGGGCGGAGTGGGTGAGGTCCGGTAAAGCGCCCTAACGCTACTTTCAAGCGCTACTTTAATTTTTTTTCCAATGTTTTCAGGACTGTTACCTTGACAGCATCCCCCTTCCACGACTTATATTACTCACCATGAATAAACATCCTGGGCAAGCGCCTGATATCGACACACTAAAGCGACAAGTTCATCGTCCTAAAAAGGCGGTGGTAACAGCAGGGATGCCCTATGCAAATGGGCCCCTCCATATTGGGCATTTAGCAGGAGCACATATTCCTGCGGATGTTTATGCCCGCTTCATGCGCATGTTGATCGGTGCCGACAATGTACTTTATGTCTGCGGCACAGATGACCACGGATCGACTAGCGAACTTTTAGCGATCAAAAGCGGCAAGACCGTGCGCGCAGTCATCGATGAAATTCATGACGGC
Organism: Pseudobacteriovorax antillogorgiicola; assembly: GCA_945862295.1. Taxonomy (GTDB): domain Bacteria; phylum Bdellovibrionota_B; class Oligoflexia; order Oligoflexales; family CAIYRB01; genus CAMAXT01. Next base: position 5,582 of record CAMAXT010000061.1, on the reverse strand, counting down.
CAGAAAAAGACACTGGATAGTTTTGATATCAGCCTAGACACCTATTCAGGTACCTCTAGTCCCGAGTGCTATCCGAGCCACGAAAAAAACGCTCAGGACATGCTTCGCAGTCTATATAAAAATAAGCTGTTGAATAAGCGTGTCAGCAAGCAGTGGTATGACCCTGAGCTTAAACGCTTTCTCCAGGACCGATTTGTTCGCGGTAAATGCCCGAATCCCAGCTGTGAAAACCAAGTCGCCTACAGTGATGAGTGTGATGTTTGTGGTAACAAGTATGATCCCACAGAATTGCAAAATCCGCATAGTGCTTTGAGTAGTGCAACACCTGAGCTGCGCGATACAGCGCATTTCTGGCTCGATATGTGGAGTACGTCGGAAGTTCTGCGCGAATGGGTCCAAACTAAAAAAGGCAAATGGCGCATTCCTGTTTACAACGAAGTGATCAACACGGTATTGCCTGCACTGAGTATTGATAAAATCCATGAGCCTCAATACAAAGAAATGAAAGCCTCTTTGCCGAAACATACGGGCAAGTATGCGCCCGGTAAGAAGATCGCTTGCCAGTTTGAATCTAAGACTGAGCTTGCGGTCGGGCAGAAACAATTAGAAGACGCAGGCATTCCTACTGCTTTCGTTGACAGTTGGGCGCACAGATCTCTGACGCGCGATGTGTCCTGGGGAATACCTGTGCCAGAAGAACTTGATCCTGATTTGGTCGGGAAGACACTCTATGTTTGGCCCGATTCTTTGATCGCGCCGATAGCGTTTACGCAAGTTGCGCTCAAACAAAAGGGCCGGTCACCTGATGATTATAAAAAGTTTTGGACTGATCCTGAAGCGCAAGTGTTTCAGTTTTTAGGACAAGATAACGTATTTTTCTATACCGTCATGCAAGGCTCCATGTGGGTGGGTTCCCAAGCTGACACTACCCGCCAGCCTATTGCTGGTGAACTGCAAATGACCGACATCTTCGGCTGCTTTCATTTGCAGGTCGATGGACAAAAGATGAGTAAATCGATTGGGAACTTCTTGAGCGGCGATCAGTTGATTCAGGAAAAAGGCTACGAGAAAGATCAAATTCGCTATTACTTAGCGCTTCTTGGTCTGCCGGAAAAAGCCTCCAACTTTGAATTTGCAGCGCTGGAAGAGCGAAACAAATTCTTAGCTGGTCCTATGAATGCTGCCTTTGAAAAGCCGATCTCTGCATGTAATTCTAAATACGGTGGAAAGATTCCTGCTGGCACGCTGATGGAAAAAGTCGTCGGCGAAACAACAAAGATCGTTCAACGATATTTGAAAGCAATGCCGCGAGCTGAATACGGTCAGCTGCTATTCGCTATTGAGAATTACGCCCGTCAGATCAATAGCTTGTTTACTCAGTTTAAGCCTCATGATGACAGACACCCAGAAGCGGAACGCTCGGATGCGCTCCTTACCTGCTTCTATGTTCTAAAAAACATTATGATTATGCTGTACCCTTTTGTTCCAAGCACCATGGACCGACTTCGTCAGTCATTACTCCTTGGACCCGAGGTGTTTTCCGTCGATCAACTCGGCACAGCTATACCAGCTGGCCATCTGATTGGCGAAAAAGCTGAGTATTTTCCACCAGCTCAGTGATCGCATTCAACGTGTTTTTGTAGCTAGAACTGGGGGTAGAATTTGGTTTAGATTGCTTTTATTTTATAGAATTCTATGATAATTATAGAGCTTGTTAATGGATTCATAGAATAACACTTGAGCGGAGGTCGCTTTGACCAGAACACGCAGCGCAATCATAACTGGCACCGGGATGTATGTACCTCCCGATATCTATACGAACAAAGACCTAGAAAAAATGATGGAGACTTCTGACGAGTGGATTCAGGACCGCTCCGGTATTCGTGAGCGGCGGTATGCAAAAGACGGTGTTGGCTGTGCTGATCTGGGTATCGAAGCAGCTCGTCTAGCGATGGCGCGGGCAAAAGTTGGTCCTGATGATATTGATCTGATCATCTTCTCTACGCTGACACCGGACTACTACTTCCCAGGTTCAGGCGTATTTATCCAAGAGAAACTCGGCTCGTCTAAGCCGATCCCGGCTTTAGATATCCGCAACCAATGCAGTGGTTTTCTTTACGGACTAAGCGTCGCACGCGCTATGGTTTTAAGCGAGCAGTACAAACGAGTTTTGTTTATCTGCGCAGAGGTGCATTCACATGCGATCAATCTTTCAACCGCCGGTCGTGACGTCTCTGTTCTTTTCGGAGACGGTGCAGGCGCAGTCATTATTGAAGGAAGCAAAGAAGCTGAACGCGGCATTATTTCCGTGCACTTACACAGTGACGGGGCGCACAAAGATGTATTGAAAATCGAAGCGCCAAGCATCAAGCACTGGCCGATGATGACAGCTAAAATGATCGAAGAAGGTATGCACTGGCCAAAGATGGAAGGCCGTCATGTTTACAAGCATGCAGTGAAACGTATGCCAGAAGTAGTTAACGAGGCCCTAACTGCTAATAAGATTGATGCTGACGATATCGATCTGTTCCTTTTTCATCAGGCCAATCTCCGCATCAATGAAGCAGTGATGCAGCAGATGGAGCAGCCTTTGAGCAAGAGCTACAATAACATCGATCGTTACGGTAACTGTTCCTCTGCATCTATTCCAATCTGTCTTGATGAATGTGTCCGTTCTGGCCGCATTAAAAAAGGCGATTTGATTTGTATGTCGTCGTTTGGGGCGGGATTTACCTGGGGCTCAGCGATCATGCGCTGGTAACGTTCGGGACTCATAATAAAAAAACCTGCATCTGGATTCAGATGCAGGTTTTTTATTTTTTAATAACTGTTTACGAAGAATAAACAGTGGTCTCGTCCAGACGCTTGCTCTGCGTGCACCGCATTTTGCAAAGCGTAGCCGCCGATACTAGAGATGATGTTGCGATAATAGAACCCGCAGCGAGTCATGACGCGGTTGACGCCGTTAATGTTGTAGTAACCTGAGTGGTGGTTCGTGATGCCTGCGGTGTGAGCGAGCGCGCGCTGGACGATCATGCAGTTTTGCGCAACGGTGCCTGGGCTGAAACTCATGGCCCAGTAGCCTTCTGCTGTTTTTGCGCTGCAGTAGGTTCCGATTCCTTGCGCCGCTGCTGATTGAGAGAACCCAGCTAATAGGAATAAGCAGGTAAAGATTAGTTTTTTCATGGCTGTGCCTTTCTGAGAAGTCGGTACGACCGAGTAGTGAATATGATTAAGCCATGTTTATTTTATTTGGGTGTCAATTTCTACTAGTAAAAAAGGTAGGAATTTTATGCTCTTGGCAAAGGCAATGCAAGATGTTGTCCTTCGATTAGCTTCCTGCCTTCTCGGTAAAAAAACAAGAAGAAGACAGGAAAAGCTAATCAAAAGACAGGTCTTTATTGAATCGTGTTGATCTTAATCATGTTCGTCGGACGCATCTGATTAATCGGAATCCCCGCAGTGATCACCACGGTATCTCCAGATTGAACGATATTCATACTCTTTAGCAGCTGCGGCAAATCTTGCAACAGCACGTCAGTATTGTAAAATAGCGGATTCTGCATCGCATAAACGCCCCAAACGATCACCATCCTTTGGACAACATCTTTTCTCGGGCTAATCGCGATAATCGGCGTCTTTGGGCGCCACTTCGCGATTGTTCTAGCGATCGTCCCAGTCAGAGAAAGACAGACGATTGCCTTCGCATTGAGAGCATCCGCCGCTTCGCAAGCTGCCCGAGCAATCGCTTCGTTTTCTACCCAGGTATCACGTTCAAAAAGGCTGGTTTCATACCGAACCGGTCTCTTGAAGGTCCAGGCTTCAACTTCGTTGATAATAGACGCCATCTGCTTCACGCATTGAACAGGATATTTACCAGAAGCAACTTCGCCGGATAGCATTAGGCAGTCGGCACCGTCTAATACACCATTTGCAACATCTGCAAGCTCTGCTAGCGAAGCGGCAGGGTTTTCAATCATCGACTCAAGCATCTGGGTTGCAATGATGCAAGGTCGTGCGTACTTAGCAGCAGTAGAGATAATAAGTTTTTGAAATCCAGGAACGCGCTCAACGCTTCCTTCCACGCCCAAATCTCCACGGGCAACCATAAGGCCGTCGGAGATTTTGCAGATATTCTCTATATCATCGATCGCTCTGAGCGTTTCAATTTTTGAAATAACAGGAATGTCAGCGCCGAGTGCGGCAATCATTTTTTTAAGCTGCTCGACATCTGCGGCGGTTTGAACGAATGACAGCGCTACAAAGTCAACGCCGTGACTGATACCAAAAAGAAGATCGCGGCTGTCTTTTTCAGTCATAGCCGGTAGAGATAATATAGAATCAGGAAAATTTACGCCTTTACGGCTCTTCAACAAACCGCCGACGATGACGCGAACGTGGACGTTAGCACCTTCGATTTTCTCTACTTCCAGCGCAAATAGACCGTCGTCCATTAGGACTTTTTGTCCGACTTTTACGTCGTGAACGAGTTCACGGTAGTCGATTGGGATGACACCTTCTTTGGTATGCTCGATTCCGTAAGAAAGAATATAGCGTTCGTCCGTTTTGATAACGAGGCCAGCGCCGGGCATCTTTCCGGTACGGATTTTAGGTCCCTGTAGATCTTGTAAAATCGCAACGTGCCTTCCGGCTTCTTTTGAAAGACGACGAACAAGGTCGATGTTGCTTTTATGCTGCTCATGGGTGCCGTGCGAAAAATTGAGTCGCGCAATGTCGAGCCCTGCTTCGATTAGCTCACGCAACGTTTTTTCATTTGAAGAAGATGGCCCAAGGGTACCAACTATTTTGCAGTGGCGAACGATGCCGCGGTTTTCTTGAAAGTCGCGAAGACCTTCGACGACTGGAAATTTTTTTTCTGAGATATCGAGATTACTCATTTAATTAGGCATCCTGCGTCAAAAATAACGAAAAGGTAAATCCATTCACCTGTATGCTGAACATTGATTACAGCCCCGAATTGCTGTGGAAGCAAGGGAAATTAGAGATATCTGTCATTTTTGAGTGAGGGGTCGGGATCTTCGCTATCTATGGAACCGTCTGAAGCTGAGCCATTTCTCAGCATTTTTAGGAATATTAAGTAATTCCATTTGGTTACGGAGACGCCAAGGCGCTGTTGAATTATTGCGACTTTAGATATGAGCGTCTAACATCGGCTTGAACGGAAGCGTTGTCGTCGGCGGCATCGGGGGCGTGGGTTAAAGCGTTAACTTACACGGGTTGAGGGAACACCATGATGAACCACGAGAGGCTGGACGTCTGTGTCCATGCTCACCTAGCGAAACGCATAGGCAACGCCTAGGGTTACGCTTGACGCCCAGAGCCCGCGATGCCGCCGACGAAAACGTTTTCGCTTAAAGCTAAGACGGACGTAAAGGTCAGCCTAGACTTCGGCGTAAACGCGTATTCATTTGGGTTAATTAGATTTTGCTGAAAAAGGCTAAAGCCTTTTTCAGCAAAATCGTGTCCTGAGCCGCAGGCGAAGGATCTGCCCCGAATTACATCCGAATTAAAATCCGGCTATTTTGAAGTAAAATCAGATTTTTCAGCGGGCCATCCAAATT
>CAMAXT010000060.1 GCA_945862295.1 Pseudobacteriovorax antillogorgiicola | reverse complement strand
GCTTTCGTCCCTAGTATTCTAGATGTTTCGGACTCTTTTCTAAATTCCTGCCGCGCGGCAGGCTTTATTGATCCAAAATTGCCCTCAGATTTTATTTTTGTGTCAAAAGAGATTACCTTTTCAGGACCGCTACAAGTCGGCTTTTTTGTCGCGCGTGCCATCGCCCTTTTCGCCTTCTCAAGCTTGTCGCGCTTAGACAACAAATCATTCATAGACTCCCCAATGATCGTTTCCATACTGGGAACATTCCCTCCAGACGCTAAAACTTCCCGGCACCGATCCAAAAGTTGCACCTGTTCTTTGGTCAATCGCAAGGTCACTTCAAAAATCTCATCGGCAGGGATAAGTTCTCCAGTCGCATCGACTCGGGAAAGAAACATAGCAAGCTCGCGCGTGGATTTGTCACGCAAACTATCCAGGATAACATCGCTGTTAGCGTCGGTGATCTTGCCCGCAACCATCGCGACGTGGGTCAGACTAACCTCTCCGCTAGCCACCCACTCTCCTAAGACAGGGAACTTTGTGATTGTCCTCGCCATCTGGCAGCGCTTCCAATACTGATTCTCGGTCAAATCGAGAAAGTCCCATATCCTGCCTCTCAGCGGTCCCATATTGCATTCAGCATTGTTCTTGTCCAGCACTGCAATGTTCATGACGATGCGTAACGAGAGTTGTCTTTCCTGGGTGATGAGGTCGCGAGTTTCTTCAGCCATTTTTCGTATCTCTAAGCGAAAATCTTCCATACCGTGGTCCTTCTGATTAAGTCCACGTTCAATGTAACACGGAAATCTCAGTCAAAATTTTTCGCGCGAGGTTGCTTTCTGCTGCGTTTAAAAAATTTGGCCGAGACGTTTCCTGTTCGACTGTTTTACGACGACTACGGTGGATTTTACGGATTTAGATTGGCTGTTTTTTTGCGTTTCTAGTTCGATGTTCTGAATTGAACATTTTTACTCTGAGATCGTGTCAAGCGACATCTTTGATCTACTTAATTTATTTTCTAACGGAAGCAACGACACCAAGCACAGCTGGAACGGCCGTCACCGCACGTAAAATATGACTACCAAGTTTTGCCGTAAAAAATCCCGCAGCAACAAGCTCCGCAATCTCTCCGCTTTCTAATCCCTTCTCACTACCGATGACAACCATCAGCTCTTTCGATAGATGCGTGCTCAGCAATTCATGCAGCGGCCTCTCACCAGAAGCATCCAAGACCAGCCCAAGACCAGAGTCTTTCCGCCAATGATCTCTGATCAAAGCATCAACAGAATCACTCACGACAACATCTGGAATCCGCGCTCTCTTGCACTGCTTGATACTCTGATGGACGATTCGCTGCCACCTAGACGCCACGCTGCCTTGCAGGCGAAACTTCGCAGTACCGGCATTTTGGAAAACCACTATTTTATCGGCCCCGAGTTCAACCGCGGCAGGCAGGATATCATCAATTGAACCAGGTTTTAACGCACCGACCGCTAAAGTCACAAACGTCTTCGGTTCAGGCTCCGAAAAAGTCTCTTTTGCATCGATCAATGTCAGTTTATTTTTAATCGTAGAAACAACGCCGAGACACCAGCCGCCCTTACCATCAGTAACTTCAACTTCAGTACCAATAGTCAGCTTCAGCACCTTCGCAAGATGCAGAGTCTCCTCCTCACCCAGCTGCCACTGGCCGCCAACTTCTGTACCGATGAATCGAAAGCGGTGCGACATTAGATATTCTTTCCCACCACTACACACGACCAGCCGCTTTGCTGGGCTGCATTGACGAAAGTCATGCCGTTGGCTTCGGCGCAAGCGATGATCTCAGCTTCTTCTTCTGCGAGTAGACCGGAAAGAATAAGGCGCCCGCCGTCTTTCACCTTGGCTACAAGATCAGGCATGATGCGTAGGATCACAACGGCGAGAATATTCGCGAACACAACATCAAACGGCTGGCCTTCTGGAATACTGCCCTTCTTTACCGCGATTTCTGTCTTATTGAGACGCGCGTTCTCAAGAGCCGCAATCACAGCATCATCTTCGATATCAGTCCCAGCGCAGTGTCCAAAGCCGAGCAACTTCGCACCAATCGCAAGGATGCCGGTCCCAGTACCAACGTCTAAGACTGTTTTTTTCGATAGATCGACGCCATTTTTACGTGCTGAAATTGCTGCCTTACCGCACTCGTCCAAGCAAAGCCTAGTCGTCGCATGCTGACCAGTACCAAAAGCCATTCCAGGCTCAATCACTAAATCAAGAAGCTTCGATCCTGAGAGTGCCTTCTCCCAAGGTGGACGCACATAGAATTCATCCGTACTAAAAGGCTTAAAGCTTTCCTTCCAGCCCTCCATCCACTGCTCAGTCGGCATCGAATGAATCTCAGTCACAATCTTTTTCCCAAAGACGCTATTCACCTTCACAAAAAGATCATCGAGGGATTCTTTGCTGTAACGGTAAACCGAAACCGGCGAGAGATCTCCCCCCATCTCGGCATAGTGATCACGCGGCGGCTCGTCTTGATTCAAATTAAAATCAACATCCAACGCACCCTCGACGAAAGAATCGATGCCGTTCATCAGGAGCCAATCGGTCAGCTGCTCTTTGGTCTTCATCGCTTGTTTTTCCGCTTCACCGAAGGTGATGCGAAGCTCATAGGTCGTAATTGGATGCATTGCGGGTCCTGATGAAAATCTTGTCTTTGTTTTTGTTAGAAAAGGAGGGGTCTCCTTTCGCGTTGGGGTGCTGGATACACGCTTTCCTCCTGAAATATCAAGAGAAAACACTAGTATGCGAAGACTTCTATCTTTTTTTCCGGGGCTTTTTCTTGCGTGTCACGGGCGGGCGCACCGGCACTGGGACGACAGCCGGTTTAGCGAGCCCAAATCGGTACCTGAGTCCGGTTACGGTACTGCGTAAGACAAAAAAAGTGACACTCCCGAATAAGGCGCAGAAGGCACTGATACCTATCAAAAGTACCGCGTTGCTATAGGTACCTGACGGTATGCTCTTTCCGTGTCCCGTTCTAACGATCTCAGTCGTATCAAAGAGGCTCGCTTCAACCAAATGCAGATAGACGCCCCAAAGGGTTAAACCAGTCAAAAAGCAACCCAGTACCAACCCTGGAAGTAGGAAAATAATTAAGCGCAAGGGATGGGCTTTTTCCACATGTCGCACAACTCTGTCGTCATCTTTAAATAATTTATATTGGAAGAAAACACCGACGCCTATTAGACCAGAGATCACCAGTAACCAAGCATTAGGAAAGAGCTGAAGCAAAAGAAAAAACCCGACTAAACCAATCGAACTCAACGCCACTATCACTTTGTTTTTCATGGGTGCCATCACTTAATATCAACTAATCAATCGGCCGCTCGCCAACCGCCATTAAGCCAAGGGGTGAAGACAGGCCTTCAAAAGACGTCTCGTATTTTTTTGACCGCCCAATATCAGCGAGATCAGACTCGACACGCAGAATCTCTGTGGAGAGCTTCTGAGTTTTATACATCTCGATTAAGAGTAGTCGAGGAGTGAAATACTCGGATTCTTCCTCCGACCACTTCTTCAGAATGTCTACCGCACTCGGGTAGTTTTTTCGCGCGAGGTAGTACTCGGCTTTTAACATCTCCAGCCAATACTTCTGCCCTCTGGTCTTGATCAAGCGCTCAAGATCTTTCAGTGTCGACGCTGCTTCGTTTATCTTGTTACCACGCAAGAGCGTCACACCGAGAGCGTATAGGGGCTCCCAGCCTCTTTCCGTGCGCAAAGCATTTTGGAACTCACCGGCAGCTTGCACCTGAAAGCGCGAGTCTGAGGACATCTGGTGATAGACCACACCACGCATGTGATAGTAAAACTGATCCTTCGTTAGCCTACTGCCGTAGTTATTTAAAGAGACCAATGCCATGTCATATTCTTTTTTCGCTAACTGCATCCTGATTTCCCAGCGCGAGAGGTTCTTCTCGTAGGGATGGCGCTCATATTTTTTCGCGACGAAATATTCGCGGGATTTTTTTGCTAGGCGTAGGTAACTATCTGGTTGATTACCCGCAATCGAAGCTGCACCGAGGATTTCCATCAGCTCAAAGTCGCTGCGCGCTCTAAATGCGACGCCTTCTGATGAAAGCAGTGCTTTCACAGCTGCTGGTTTCTGCCCAGAGACGGCGAGCGACTGGAGGGTCTGGAGCTTAACCTTCGCTTGTTTACTGATGCGCTTAAGATCGGTCATGGCTCGGCTGATGACGGCGTTTAGCTTCACCATCTCGCCGCGGTTATAGAGATTTACCGCGTAGGATTCATAGATATTCTTTTTGATCGACACCGCATCGTTTGGCGCAGCTTTCATCGCAAGGGTGAAGCGCTGATCGATGACTTGTTTATTCTTTGATTTTTCTGCGATCAGTCCGCCGGCCCACCAAAGCCGCGCTTGGGCTTTGCGGTCAAGACCACCGTTGGTCTGAAACATTGCTGCGACACCGGGATCCGAGCCAAGCTGGTCTTTACGCAATGCAGCTAAGACGGCACGCGCCACGCAGGTATTTGAGACTGTCCAGCGCTGGCATTTGCCGCGAGTGAGTTCTGTTGCATCGCGGAAGCGGCTTTGTAAGGCATAGATGGTAGTTAAAGAGATGTAGGCATCAGCAATGTTTCTTGTCGCATTGATTGAGTTAAATTTCGCTTCCGGAGTTGAGATGAGTTCAGCCTTGACGGCAATCAATCTCTGCTCAGCACTCCCTAGGTCATCGACCATTAAGTAGCATTCAGCCAAATCGGTACGATCTTGGATGTTGATTTTACCGCCGCCGAGACTACCTGAGATAAGAGTCTGACAGGTACGCTGCGCCCCGATAGTGCGCGGACGGTCAGCAACAACGACGGGTTTAATTTTTTCAGCCCTGTCGTAGCGCATCTTGCTACTGTTTCTCTTCTGCTTACTTTTCGGCTGGTAACGCACGGTGCCCATGACTTTATTTTTTGTACTGATCGCGGTCTTAATGACATTGTTGCGCATTTTTTTATTTGCCGCGACGTAGCCAATGCCGCCGAGGATTGCGATCAAAATGATCCATTTGAAAAAGCGTCCTGAATTACTCGACGGGGCAATCATTGCAGGACTGATTTCAGTCCCAAATTCTGCGATCAAGCTTGTGCCGCCGGTGAGGCCTTTGATCTTTGAAACTTCTTGATTGAGTTCCTGAACTTTTTTGGTCTGTTTCTGTTTTGAATTCTGCGCCGGCTGATTCTTCGGATCGCCTTGTTGCTGGGCATTGTGACCAGGTGCTGGCGCGGGAGAACGCCCTGGATTAATTCCACCGCCAATCATTTGCGCCGACTCAGGCACTGACGGCACCACACCCTGCTTCAGACTAATTTTTAGTCCGCCGCCAAGATCTCCTGGATCGAGGGCTGAGCTCGGCTGTGGTTTTCTGTTCTGCGCCATAGGCTAACGATTTCTCCTTCTTGGGAAAATCGGGTGATTTGCCACTCTCCTTTAAAATTCAGGGCAGAATCTTAAGAGCTTAGGGTTGGAAAAAAGGAAAAACGCAGGCTTTTGTCCTATGGATCCGGAGGGAAATTAGAAACGAATTTGTTAAGGATTTTTATCTAAAGGCAGCGCAGAACAACGTCGAAATGTCCGCGAATCGGCAGGTTTCCTACGATCACGTCGGCGGGTGCCGAGTCGATACGCTCGATCGACTTGCGAAAGCGCTGCTCGACATAGGAGTGCACACCTTTCGCCAGGACACTGCCGCCGGCTCCGCTGTGGTGACCTTTACCGGTAATCACGCGCAAGGTGACGACGCCGGCTTTTGAGACGAGGATTTCGCTGATTTTATTGCCAACGATGTCATTGGCTTCACTCAAGGTGTAGCCATGCAGATCAAGCGTGATATCGGGCGAGCCGGTTTTTGCCCGACTGCGCGCCCCGCCGGCGAGTGCACTGCGCATGGCGTCTTCGTCGGCCTGCAGGTCTTTTCCAGGGATTTTACTTGGATCAAGGCCCGCCATGGCTTCGAGAAAAGCGCGGTCGGCTTCCTCACTGATTTCAAAGGAGAGCGCGGAGGGTTTTGGGCGCGACGAGTGACGCTGAGAAGGATGGGAGCCAGAGGAGGAATCCCCTGATTTTGCCTTCCCAGCTCCATATTTACCGCTTCGCCGTTTCCGCCCCATAGGATTCCCTGAGTCTTTTGTTATCATTTAGAAAGCCGCTCTTACTCGGCTCCAATTGACATTCAGACATTATCACATTATTAAAAAGCAGCCTATTTAATGGTCTGTTTTAAGACCTACGCAACGGGGAGTATGACAAAATGGCGAGACTGGAATTCAAAGGAAAGAACTACACAGACCCATCGGAAATCAAATCGATCATGTCTGAGTACGGCATCCCATTTGAATCTTGGGGCGTGCGCGGAACATCTGGACAAGAAGACGACAAAATTCTCGGCGTCTACAAACCAGAGATCGATAAACTTATGCGCGAGCGTGCCTACCAAACGGTAGATCTTGTTGCATTGAAAAAAGAAACTCCGAACCTCGATGTCATCGCTGCAAAGTTTGACAAAGAGCATCATCACGTCGATGACGAAGTGCGCTTCACTGTTGAAGGTGAAGGTGTATTTGAAATCAATTACACTGAAAAAGACCGGTTGAAGTTCACAGCAGAGCCGGGCGATTTAATCGTAATTCCAGCTATGCGCCGTCATTTATTTTATTTGACCGACAAGAAAAATATTCGCTGCATCCGTCTTTTCAAAACAAAAGAAGGCTGGGAAGCGATCTACGAAAAAGTTAGCTAACAATTATTTTTTTCTCGCCAAAGTCTTTTACAAATCGATGTTTAAGACTTTGGCAGTCAAACGAAAAAAAATAATTTTTTTACTTTTTCTTTAAAGATCCGGTTGACAAAAACCCTCCCAAAGTGAAATATCCCCCTTCCAATCTTCACATTAGTGATTGCTGGCTAAGGACATCGACTCAGACCTCGTTTTGTGCGCGACTGGGGCCCATAGACCGCAAAAATCTCTCAATGCGAAGATACGCGACGCTGCTGCATATTTAAGCATCAGCAAACTAATCTGCTCACACTTTATCCACAGGTTAAGGCAAATATTTGTCTTAGTAATTATTGGGAAAGTTCGCTTTAAATGAACACCGGCTCCAACCATGTTGATCAATTAACCACAGTTACGAAGTCAAAAGCCTTCCTAGGACGCGAGTTTTTAACTTGGTTATGGTATGTTTCAGAGACGTCTAAAGATCCCCATCTCGCTTCGGTATCATCCGGCTCGGAAGTTGAATTCCAAATCTGGGTTGATGACCGCATTGTGCTCGAATCAGGCAATACCAATGCCCACCAAAGCGTTATGAAGGGCGGAGATCCTAGCCAATCAGGCGAGGCTTCAGTTGCGCTCCAGTCTGGCAAGATGGTGCGCGAGCTAAAACTCGGGGTTCACTTGAAAGAATTGGGCGACTTTACGGCCAATTTACACTGTGACGACTTAAGTCCACGTTCTTTGAAGCTGCCGTCTCCGGGATCAGCTGACGAGGGTAAGGTGGATGCGATTCCAGTCATTACAAGACTTCGGCATACGCAGTTATTTGTCGATATTCTCGATCATCTTTTCAAAAGATTTCTTGATTTGCGGACTCAGAAGGAGTGGGAGAGTATGCACCTTCTGCATATTCGTGACTGGGTTAAACAGAAGAGTAGTGGTCGTAGAGCGAATCAGGTTCACTGAACTGATTTTAAATTCGTAATCAGTCGGATGGACCCCGATTATCCGATTATTAAGCTATAGTAAGCCACTTTTGCCTACCAACATTGACGATAACAGGTGCCACCTAAGATAATAGAGGTAGCACCTTTTTTATTGTCTAAACTTAACCGCAGCGGTTGAGTGTTGGGAGTCCCCCCTGGCTAAAGTACCATCCGTCTCCGCCATCAAAGAAAAACTCGCAGCCCATTCCGAGTCTGGTCCATTCAGCCGTCCGCTCGTTATTTCGATAACTCTCTTCAAAGATATGGTCAGTCGCGATGTCTTTGTTCAAGCAAGTGCGATGGCCTACGTTACACTGCTTTCTCTGATACCAAGTCTCGTTGCGATCTTTGTTGTGCTCTCGCTCTTTTCACCTTTGATGAAGGGCGAGAACTTAATCGATACCGTGCGCGACTTTATCTTGCAAAACCTTGCATCGGGAACAGGCGAAAATGTCGTGACTTATCTCGACACAATGATCAAAAGCCTCGACCTAAAAACGATCGGCTGGTCGAGTTTTGGTAGCGTACTTGTCACTTTGGTACTTCTGCTGCGGCAGATTGAAGAGGCAATCAATAGCATTTGGTTGATTAGAAAAGCCCGCAACGTTTTCACTCGGTTCATGCATTTTTGGACGTTTCTCACTCTCGGTGTTGTGGTTTCAGCGATCATCATCGGTGTGTCAGGGTTTAACGTTAAAAAGTACATCGATGCGACGGCGGCGCAGGCGGAATCTAATGTCGCCTCGAGTATTCTATTTGCTTACTTCGGCAGTTTTCTTTTCTTCTTTTTCCTCTACAAAATTGTACCGAACTGTAAAGTTAAACCACGGAACGCGGCGATCGGCGCGGCAACTTCGGCTTTTATGCTAGCTGTTGCTGGCTGGGGCTACGGGGTTTTTGTAAGTAATGCGGGTAACTATCAAACTCTCTACGGTGCTCTTGCGCAGTTGCCGCTATTTCTGATGTGGCTCTACATTTGTTGGATCATCATTCTTCTCGGAGCCATGATTTCTTGGCGTATGCAGGAAGGTTTTCCGAAAGACATCAACAGCAAAACAACGTCGACATTAGAAGCAGCGGCTAATCCTATCGATACTTGGCGAAACACTCAGCTGCGATCAATCTTACCGAAAATTACGCTGCTGGCGATTTACAAAAACTTTCAAACCGGGTCCGGTAAAGGCATCTCTGCACAAGATATTGGTCATCAGCTAAAACTGCCACTCGACTGGGTTCGGCAAGCGCTTGAGACTCTTGCGGCGATGGGTCTGGTAGTCGCGGCGCACGCGCCAAACGATGATTTTCTGGCACTTGATGAAACAGTTGCGGATTCCTATTTCCCAGCTTTTCCTGCTGAGAAACTCGCACTCGACCGTATCGACCGCGAACTAGAAAATCCAAGGGAAGAGTGGCTCAACGCCTGGATTCCCGATCTTTCTACGGATATGCAGACTCTCGTCGGACAAGCACGGGGTGAACTAGCCCCGCCATCGAGTAAGACAGTTGCTTCAATCATGTAAGCCCCCGGCTCCGCCGTTTTTGTGAACAAATTCAGGCGAGAAGACGGTGTGGCAAAAGGCTGTGCGATTGCTGGGGCTGCGGGCTACATGCTACCGGGAGACTATAACGGAAGTGCCACAAATGTTGGTGCCTACAGTATCCGAAAAGCACTCGCCTCTGACCTGACTCTTTCGCCGCTTGGCTACTGGCAACCGATGCTTTGCCGCGAAGACACCGGCACCAATCCGGGTACTGGTCGCTATGGCAACAAAGTTTGGCTGCAATGCTTTAAGAAGGCTGAAGACGGAAGGTGGGTGATTGATACAGAGAAGACAACTGCTGCGGCGGGCTTTGATTTTATCGATATCTTAGAAGTCAATCAGGCACTTTTATCGTTGCCTCGCGATCCAGGCTTTCGCCCGGACCGCAAGTCAATCAAATCGATTGTGAATGCTGATTGCCCAACAAAACCGTAAGGAGAAGTCGCCTTCTCATTGCAGACTGACTGGTATCATTTTGATACCTAGGGGCGGCAAAAAAATTCTCGGCATTCGGTTAAAAATGCTGAGAATTAACGTAGGTGGTCTCTAAAAGAGTTTACTTTGTTGAAGTCACGATAACCCTAACGACCGAGTCAATCGTCAGCAGATTTTCCGGGATAAGGACCGTGTTACCTTTGAGCACAAAATCAATGATTCGTGATCCATCGATCCAGACGGTGACATAAGTGTCATCATCTAGGGCGGCACCAACTTGGAATTCAGTGAAACGTTCGGCGACGTACTTGTAAGCAACTTTGATCTCGCTCAGCTCATCACCGTTGCACTGATACTGCAAAGACTTGCCATTGAGAACAACGCTGTTGACGCAATCTTTGTCACCACTAACGACGTCGATTGCAACAGTACCTTCGATTGGCTCTTCGGCTAGCTCGTGCTTTAAGACAATGTCTTTGTCGCCGTAGTCATAGGTGATCATGATTGCGCGGTCTGCTATGACCTGGCCGGCGTTGAAAATTAGCTCGTCGTTCTCTAGTTTCACTTCGATTTGTTCGTTTGTTGCCTGGTCGACGGCTGAAACCGCTAGAACGTTATCCACAACCACAGAACTTGTTACTTTGTAATTAGTGATCTGCGGATTTTCGTCACGACTAAACACTGCAACATCAGCACCATCTTCCGGCGGCGTATCAAAAGTCAGTACCAGCGTGACTGGATCAATGGTGAAGTTCGTAACAGGTTTGCCGTCAACTTCGACGTTCTGGAAAACTTCCTCGACATTCTTACCTGACAAATCAAAACTTGCTGGCAATGAATCGTTCTTTCTATACTTAATTTTCACATCAGCGTTATCTTCAGGCATGTCGACGAAGAAGACTTCGCTTGCTACGCCGTCCCACTGATATTTGTCCTGAGTCAAAGTAGTTTTGTTAACGAACACTTGTAGAGTGTTGACATCGAGTGGACCTGAGACTTTCACCTTGTCAAACTTAGGTTTCATGTCGTATCGGTAGGAGATATTCAGCTTGAGGGCTGACTCTGCAACTGAATTTAATTTGATTTTCTTGCCAATCACAACAAAGTCAGTAAAGGGAACGCCGTCAAGGGTCATGACGAGATTGTTGGATGCAGGGGTGAATTTTAGATCAAATTCGTGTTTAACAATGCGGCTAACATCCTTAGAAATACGCTCGAGAGTGTTGGTGTAGTCGGCTTCGCAGATTGAAGAGCTGATACCGTTTAGTCTGTCAGCAACGTCAATGTAACGGGTGCCTTTAGATTCGCCGTTAACGACTTTGCAAAGAGGATCAGCATTATCCCAAATGAGAGCGTAGGCTTTTAAGAGTTCTGCTGGACGAGCCATGGTGGTCTTTAGAAGAGTTTCGATTTGCGCCGGTCGTGAGCCAGTTGGGCAATCAGTTGCGGTACAGAAACTTTCTTCATCACTGACGTAGAGAATACCGAGAGCAGCGTCGGCTCTAAGCCACTTATTGTCGCATGTGCCAGCACCGCTTAGTGCTTGATAGGAACGCAGAAGTCCGCGCTCACTACCGCTACCACCAGTACCAACGTTTACAGCTTTGACGAAATCGGCGTCAGCAGTTGCATCGGACTTTTTAATCGGCTTGCCGTTATTACGGAGAGCACAAGAGCTAGTGGTGATGACACCGACTTGCCAGTCGGTTGATTTAAGGTGTTTCGTCAAGGCACTCAGCTTATTTGCTAAGTTTACCTGCTCATCTTCCATCGAAATGGAATCGTCAACTACCACTAAGAGGTCGAGCTTTCCGGCTTTCGAGACGTCGAATTCTTCGTTAGAGAGGCTACCGTCGTGGCCTTGCTTGAAGCTGTCGACGCCAACCGCGCGCTCGATCTGTTTTAGATCGGTGCGCACAGACGGCTTCTCTTTCAGTAGTAATGATTCATCAACCAAGCCGAATGCTGGTCGAAACTGAGCCGTGCCGTCCGCGATCAACGCTGCTGGGTACTCTTGATCTGAGATTACCACTGGATTTTGTTTGTCAGCGCTTTGACCTTTGAACTCAGCTTCTGAGTTACACGCGGAGAACGTGCTCACCAGTGCTAGGACGAAGACTGGCCGACCGTGGCCTATTCCTCTGAGTTTCATATTAGTTTCCTCTACAAAGTTTGATGACAGCCCACTTTTTTTAGCGACCTATCTCACCGTTGGAGTTAAATCCAAAGGCGCGTGGGTCTTTTCGTAAAAAGACTGACAAACTTTAAAAATAATAGTCCGTTTAGGCCGCAATGCGTTCGGCGGGAGGGTAATGCCACGATTTCAATAGATTATTTTAGGTAGTTCAAAGGAAGAGGAAAAGCGCAACGACAGACCAATTAAACTGTCGGCTGGGTCAGGATCTGAGGTCGGACGCGATTTACTACCGTCTTCACATCAAGTGAATGGATTTCACTTTTTTTGATTTCCTCGATGACACCAGGTGGTGGTTCAGGAATCGTGATGATGAATTCAGCGCCTTCGCCGGGCTTTGATGTGACAGTGATATTGCCGTTATGCAGCTTCACAAGTGCGAGCGCTAAGCTGAGACCAATGCCTGTGCCACCTGCGGCGCGGTTTCTTGCGGTGTCTGCTCGGTAAAATGGATCGAAGATATAAGGTAGAGATTTTTCTGGAATGCCTTCGCCGTAGTCACGAATAATAAATTTCGCAACTTTACCCTCGCGAGCAATGCGGAAATCTACGCGGCTGTTACTAGTTGAATGTTTGACAGCGTTCAGAAGGATGTTTTTTACAGCTAAGGTTAGATAACCGGTATTGCCGTAAATTTTATTTCCAGCTGAGTTATCTACAATGAGTTCGACACTCTTTGCTTCATAAACGGGAAGGACCGTATGAACGACATCTTCTTTGAAAGTATCTAGATCAAATTCCAACCAATTCATCGCTACTGCACGACTCTCAGCCCGAGCGAGGAGAAGAAGATCTTCGATGATGCTGGTCATCGTTTCTGCTTCACCGCGAATAGTGGTCAAAGAGGTTCGGTAGTCTTCGCAGGAACGCTCTCTACGAAGAGCGAACTGTGCTTCACCCTTAAGTACAGCAAGAGGTGTGCGCAGTTCGTGGGAAACATCACCAGTAAAACGGCGTAGGCGCAAAAAAGCGTCTTCAAGCCGTCCGAGCATCTCGTTAAACGTTGTTGCGAGTGCTCTAAGCTCATCTTTCGCAGCCGGAAGAGGAATACGCATACTCAAGTCGTCACTACTTAGACTACTCGCAGCAATACTCATATCTGTCACCGGTTGCAAAGACCGCTTCGTGAGGATGTAACCAAAGAGGATTGAAAGCACCAGACTCACTGGAAAGGCGATCCACAGCACCCAGGCAATCTCACGCATGGTGTGATAGGTGGAATCTAGCGTCGCGCCGACTTGAATGAGTTCACCGGTGAAACTACCAAAGCGAATGACGGGGACTGTGACTTGGCGAAGAGGAGCTTCACCAGGTCGTGGAGGAAATGTTTCAAACGTTTCCAGACCACGCTCAGCTCTTGCTAACGCATTCGGTGTTACGGGCAAACTGACGTTGACGGCGGTCTTCGCTCTGATTTTTCCAGAGAGATCGACGAGCTGGGCGTAAGGTTGGACGAGTTTTTCACCAAAGACTTGATTTAGAAACTGTTCCATAATCGGAGGAGTTAAACCGCGCACAAAGCGTGCATCTCTAATCGATTGGGCAGAGCCCATGAGGGAGGCGTCAACGGATTGGTAGAGGTTCATTTCGACGATACGATAAAGACCGCATCCAACGGCCAGAAAGAGAAGGGCCATCCAAATGGCATGACCCAAAGCTAATCTGTATCGTACTGGAATGCGGTCTATGAACATGTTTCAACTTTGTTAGGTTCGCTGTTCACTCGCTGGCTGTCCGCTTGGACGGGCTTCACCCGTGTGAGCAGGAGCATCCGTTTGCGCGGCGGCTGCCGGAACATCTAGCATGTAGCCATGACCACGTACAGTTTTGATTACCGGTACGTCGAAAGGTTTATCTAGCTTGTTTCGCAGGTAGCCGATGTAAACATCGACTACGTTAGAAGTCGGCTCGAAATTCATGTCCCAAACGTGCTCAGAAAGCTGCGTTCGGCTAAGGACTGTACCTGCGTGACGAGCCATGTACTCAAGCAGCGCGTATTCTTTCGCTGTTAAGCTGACAGGGTTTCCGTCACGGAGAACTTCCTTGCGGCTAGGATCGATGGTCACAGGACCAGCTTCGATCACAGTTGCCGGATCACCTGACTGACGACGGAGCAAGGCTCTGACGCGAGCCAGTAGTTCTTCGAGATTAAAAGGTTTCGTTAAGTAATCATCAGCACCGAGATCAAGACCTTTAACGACATCTTCCTTAGTGTCCCTTGCCGTTAAAATAAGCACTGGAGTCGTGACTCCACCGTCTCTTACGGATTTCAAAACATCTAAGCCGTGCTTTCTGGGTAGCATCAAATCCAAAATGATTAGATCATATGGGTTTTCGAACGCTAGCCATTCCGCTTCTTGCCCGTCCGGTGCATGGTCAACCGCATAGGACTCCTCACGGAGTGTGCGGATGAGAATACTTGCCAATGGAGCATCGTCTTCGACAACGAGGATACGCATACTTGGTCCTCCTTAAAATCTTTAACATAATGTTAAAGTCCATATAAAAAATATGGTCAACCATTATCTACTATAAAACAGCTCAAATTAGAAGACCGTGAGGATTATGAGAAAAATTTTCTCATGAAAATCAGTGCGTTATGAATTCTGAGGTGGTAAACATGTACTTCTCCATCTCTATTTTGCTCTGTGAAGCATAACTTTTCGACCATGAGAGGATGGCAAATGGTGTTGATAGAAAAGTGGGTCGCGCTGATTCAAGCATTTCTCACACCCGGAGTGATCTGGGGTTTGACGCTTTGCTCAGCAGTCATGGCGGTTGGCAGTCTTTTCATGATGCCGTTCATACTTTGTCAGTTGGCCCCAGACTATTTTAATAACGAGAAACCGCACCTCATCACCCGCATCAAAGCATGCCCACCGCTGCAAGGTTGCTTTTTAGTGCTAAAAAACATCCTAGGATTCGTACTGTTCCTCGCCGGCGTCTTAATGATTTTTCTGCCCGGGCAGGGACTCTTAACAATTTTAATCGGCATGGTCCTAATGGATTTCCCCGGAAAATTTAAACTCGAACGCCGCATCATCACCAATCCCAGTGTCCTCGAGACCATCAACTGGATGCGAGCCCGCCGCGGTCACACCGAGATCGTTATTAATCCGTATTAATCCGGATCCACCCGAGAGCCCGGGGCACGCGGGTGGACCCGGATTAACGGATTAAAACGGATTAACGGATTAAATTCCTAAGCCTTGATCCCAAATCCTGCCAGGGCCTCCGCCAGATGGTGGACGCCGGCTTGCGAGATGCGGATGCTGTCGCGCCAGAAGTCGGGTTTTGTTAGATCAGCGCCTAGGTGTTTGGAGGCGACTTCTTCGGCAGTCATGCGACCGGTGTCGCGCAGGAGATTTACGTAGGCGGGATAGAAGCCTGCGCCTAGGCGATCTTTTTGAGCGTAGACACCGAGGGCGAAGAGGTAGCCGAAGGTGTACGGGAAATTGTAGAAGCTGAGATCTGGGATGGAAAAGTGTAGTTTGTTTGCCCAGAACATTTCGTCACAGTCGGACAAGGTGTCACCGTACCATTCGCGCCAAGACTCGGTCATGATTGCGCGGAGTTCGTCGGGGGATTGGGCTTTTTCTTTTCTCTTCTCGTAGAATTTTGATTCAAAAGTAAATCGAACTGGGATGTTTAATAGGAACGCTTCGGCATCGCGGGCTTTGGTCCAGCAGATGGCTAGTTTTTCTTGCGGACTTTTGGCGCGTTCAAGGACCATGTTATTGACGATGGTTTCGCCGAAAATACTGGCGGTCTCAGCTAAAGTCATCGGATAGTTCCATTCAGCGAACGGAAGATCGCGCATGACCCAGGAATGGAAGGCGTGACCGAGTTCATGGGCAAGGGTCATGACTTCGTTGGTGCCGCCGGCGTAGGTCATATAAATGCGCGGCTCTTTGCTGCGGATAAATCCTGTGCAGTAGCCGCCTGGTCTTTTCTTTGAACCCACTGTGCCTTCGATCCAGTTCTTCTTTGCCATCATATGAACGAATTCACCCATCTCTGGATGAACGGAACTATAACCATCAGCGATGAGAGAGATGGCGTCAGCGTAAGTGCGGCGGGTTTCGACTGGTTTCTCAAACTGTGGGCACGGTGCGAAAAAATCCCATGGCGTGAGCTGGGTCTTACCAAGAGCTTTTGCTTTTAAACGCATTGCGCGCTGTGATTCATTTTTCGCTTCGCTGACGGCGCTTAACATCGCATCGAGGGTGGCTTTGTTGATACGGGCGCTATGCAGAGGCGCATCGAGAAAGTGTACTGGTTTTTTGTAAGAGCGGCGTTCGTATTCTTCGTGGCGCCAGCCGGCAAGAGCGTTGAGAATCGATGATGCTGATTCTTCGTGCGTGCGCCAACCTTTGTTGATGCCTTGGTAAGCTACGCGACGGACGTTTTCGTCAGCGTCTTGTAGCATGGAAGCTGCTTGCGCTAGGCCTACCTTGGCGTTGCCTTTCGGTAGATCAAGATCGAGGACGATCGAGCCGCTGAGGTTGCCGTAGAGCGTGCCCCAAGCAGAGGGACCATTATTATTTAGCGCGATGATGAGGTTTTCTTCTGAGAGTGAAAGAGTCGTGTCGCGGAGTAGACGCTCTTGTTCAAGATTAAATTGCTCAGCAGCGACGCGTGGGTCTTGTAAGAAATCGTAGAAAATTTCTTGGCTGCAGAGCTTTAAAAACAACGTAACCGGGTTATATGCTTCAATCAGTCGAGAATAGGTAACTTTTGATTTGTTGTAGAGATCTTTCGCGAGTGCGTCACTGCTATCAACACTCATGGCACATGATGCAAAAGTCGACTGGTCAGAAACGATTTTTAGCGCATCGACAAAAAGTACAGTCGCGTTACGCGCGGCTACAATATAGTCCTTCGCGTCGTTGAGAACGATGGTGCGAACCGTGGGGATCGCTTTTTCAACGATGACCGCTTGCTCTTTTAGCTGGACGACGATCTTAGCCGCGGCTTCCGTATCCATAGCGATTTCGGGCGCAGAAAGAGACTTATAAACGGTTGAATTATCCCATGATGGGCCTTCAAACTTTGCTGAACTTGGTGAACCTGACGCTGATTCTGGATGCTGTTGCATAGGATGAACCTTTTTTTCTCAGTAAGGTCCTGATAATATAAGCCGTTCCTGAAAAATGCGATCTTTATTGTCTCCTTACAAAATCGGTAGTATTTCCAGTCACCTGTTACGGGGTATGCACAAAAGACACAGGAAAAAATACTGAATCCCGATCTAAATAAAATCAAATGCAAGCATGCAAGCAAATGCCCTGGCTGCCCGCAGATTCAGTTTGTTTACGCTAAGCAAATCAGTAACAAACAAAAGCTGCTGGAAGACCTACTCGGTCCACTCGCTACACGCAGTCATATAAAGATCTCACCGGTCGTCAAAAGCCCACTGCAGAGCGGCTACAGGACATCGTCAAAGCTTGCGCTCCATCAGGATAATTTTGCCCGTCGCACGATTGGTATCTACGAGCGTGGGTCGAAAGATGTTGTTGATATCGCGGAATGCCCAGTGCATGCGCCCGAGATTAATCAAACCGTCGCAAAAATCTTTCGTTCATCAAATATGCTGCCATTTGATTTTTACAATCACTCGAAGAAAACCTTTCAAGATGGCTGTTTAAAGTTTGTCACGGTTCGGGTCGGAAGTGCGACCAAGCAAGCTGGAGTCATTATCTCCCATACTGGCGTGGATGAAGCCGCACTTAGAGCCTGGGTGGAAAAAACGTTTCCAAAAACACTCTCTGTTTGGAGTAGCCTGCTTTCGAAAGACGACCGTGATTTGATATTGAGCAATAAGCTAACTTACCTTAGCGGTCCTGAGCATTTAAACTTCAAAATCGGAGCTTTTCATTTTGATTTGCATCCAGCAGCATTTTTTCAAGCTAACATGAGTCTCACCGGTGAGTTCATAACATATATCTGTGAAGATCTTTCCGGTCGGGGGCTTTTAGATCTTTATGGTGGATTTGGCGCATACTCACTGACCTTAGCTGGAAGCTTTGATCAGGTATGGTTGGTTGACGGCAATAAAGACGCGATCGAATCGGCGAAAAAATCTGCAGCCGAACACAATGTGACCAACATAATTTATAAATCTCAGTTCTGTGAAGCGTTTCTCAAAAGTCTGAATGATAGTGAGCGGAAGAATATCACCCACATCATTGTCAACCCGCCGCGCACTGGACTCACGGATACTGTCCGCCGGGCGCTGAATAAAACGCAGTTTCCCGCACTAAAAAGCGTCACCTATGTATCCTGTGATCCTCAGACATTGAAGCGCGATCTCAGTGAAATCATAAAAACAACTGGTGCGCGTCTGGATTCGTTACAACCATTTGATATGTTTCCTCAGACAAACCACATCGAGACAGTGGTACGATTAACCTACTGAGTCTTGAACCTTGTTGCATTGACTGGGCAAAGAATCGCCGACATAATGACTTGGACGTACAGATTCCGAGTCATCACGGAACGCGGGGGCAGCCTTGAGCGAAACAACTCTTTCCGATATTAAACAACAGATCGACGTATGTGGTTGGCAGGTCATTCAACCACACGTCGAAAAAGCTAATCTCTTCATCGTTGCGGACGAACTCGATTTCGCTGATGTCGCATATATTATTGCCCAAGACGATGCTGACAAAGTTCGGGCAATGCTGAGCAAGAATCATATCTTTCGTTTAGAACCTGAACTGCTCTATACATGGAATCAGATACCGGACAAGAAGTTTCGGTTGATTGTGCTAGCTCCGTATTTATTGATTCAGGAAGTGTTGGATAGCTGATTTTCGCAGGGTGGCTACCCTCCTGCC
>CAMAXT010000059.1 GCA_945862295.1 Pseudobacteriovorax antillogorgiicola | reverse complement strand
CTCTCTTCTGCGGCGACACTCTTTTTTCGGCTGGCTGTGGTCGGATGTTTGAGGGTAGTAAAGAGCAGATGTGGAGATCACTTTCTATACTGCGTGCTCTTCCTGATGACACGCGTGTCTACTGCGCTCACGAATACACTCTCGCCAATATTCGCTTTGCCATGAGCGTTGACCCTGAAAATCAAGATTTGATTAGCTACGAAGATCTGTGCAAAAAACAGCGTGCTGCCGGCAACCCAACCATACCGACCACAATGGGACTTGAGAAAAAAATAAATCCTTTTTTGAAAGCAGACCAAAGCCTCTTTAAGGCTAACTTGGGGCTTACGAACAAATCACCTGCGGACGTGTTCGGGACGTTGCGTAAAATGAAAGATGAATTCTGACGGCATTAGTCAGTACCTCAATCCTTTCCTAATTAGCTGACATCCTATATCTTTATCGTTCTCATCTTTTAAAGAATCAAATAAGGAAGCCCGACTATGAGAAGGTTTGGATTGGTGCTTGTTGCTACGCTCATGCTGAGTGGATGTCTACACGTTGAAGTTTCTGCGGAATCTGAAGTCCTTGATAAAAGTAAACCTGATGTAACAAGACAGCTTCCTTACTGGTGGGTTGGATTCGGAGTGCAGCATGTGAATGTTGTAGAAGCGTGCGAAGGCAAAGGCAAATTCTCTCAGTTTCAATTGAAACAACGCTTTTTGGACGGTTTTCTTGAGGGGATCACCCTCGGTATCTACACTCCAATGACTGCAAACATCACCTGTAACGGCAAATAATAGAAAGGACGACTAAATGAAATTCAACAAACTCGGCGGATTTGTCATCGTATTTGCTGCACTAGCTGTCAGCGGATGTAAAACGTATAACGCAGTAATCCATAACGGCCCTGGCAAAGAGATTCCAGTTGCTTGGGATGTCGATGAGCCTGTGACGTCTAATGTATTCAACAGTCAAACAGTCAGCCTGAAAAAAGCTTGCGAGAAAAAAGGCTGGGAAACAGCAATGGTCTATCACCAATGGCCAGTTGGCTGGAAAGTCGCTGTTAAGTGCAAAGGCTAGTTCAATACTCATAGTTTGTATTGTGCGGTTCGGATGTAAAAATCCGGACCTTTTCTATTACCAACGAAAGCGCAAAAAGTCAGTTGGATGCTTTGTTTTACCGGTCAAAGCAAGGTCTTTAGCAATCTCTCCGATGACGCTTGCGAACTTAAAACCATGTCCTGAAAAACCAGCTAAAATCACCATCCCATCATCTTCGTCGACAATAAAATTCTCGTCGGGAGTCATGGTGTAGATGCAGGTCGCTTCTTTCGTTATGGTTGGCCGCACAAAGGTAAGCTTTGCTTTGATGAAGTCTTTGACCGGATTTCGCTCATCATCAGCAAGCTCACGGTTAAATGCGGATGGATTGATGATCTTCATGCCGGGCTTGTGTAAGCCCATTTTCACGCCGTCGCTCGATAACTGAGGAAAGCCGTAAAAGAAACCCTCTGCCAAGTCGAAAGCAAAACACGTGGTATTGCCTTCTGAGCTAGGTCTGTCAGCGATACGAGGAAACCAAAACAGCGGAACTCGATGCGGGCTGAGTACCGGCTTATATTTCCCGGGCAAGAGATTTGCGGCCCATGCCCCGGCGCTGATTACGACTTTTTTAGCTTTAAATTCGGTATTGCCAGATTTCAGGATGAAGCCATCGGAAGTTTTGCTCAAGGAATCTACAATGGTTTTCTGACGCACAGTTGCGCCGAGTTTTTCTGCATTTGTTAGATGCGCAAGGAGGCAATTGTCTACAAGTAGGTAGCCAGCATTGCGTTCAAAAATACAAACGTCGTTGTCAGCAAAACGAAATCCTGGAAAGCGATTTTTGGCGTCCAGGGAGGAAAGGACTTCGACAGGAATACGGTGCTGTTTTGAGCTGTCAAGAATACCCTGCATTATCGTGCGGTCTTTTTGACCAGCAACGAAAAGTCCATTTTTTACAAACAGCTGACCCGGGGTGTCCTCTAGCTCGGTCCAGAGTTCGTATGCTCTTTTAAGTAGAGGAACGTAATTCGGATTCTCAAAGTATGCCTGTCTAATAAGTCGTGTTTCGGCATGGGAGCTGCCTCTATCGTGCGGCACGGTAAATTGATCGAAAACTGCTACGTTTGCTCCAGATTTCGCTAAATGATAAGCGGCGGCACCGCCCATCGCTCCTGCGCCAATTACAGCGACATCAAACACCATGCTGTTACGGTCCTTCCGTGATGCGCAGGCCTTGTTGTGAAATCACGGCGTCTAAGATCGTTCCACCGGCTTTTGTTGCAGCGGCTTCGACAGTTTTCCGATGTGCGGGATCGGCGAAGATCGCCATCACGCCGCCACCGCCCGCGCCGCAAACTCTGGAAAAACTAGCACCCGCAATGCGTGCAGCTTGATCGATGGCCGATGTCTCTGAGGTCTCAATGTTTGGCCAGAGCCTCTTTCGTACTTCCCACTCGGACTTCGAGAAACTGACAGCAGATGCTAGGTCACCGCTCATTATTGCTTTCGCGCAAGAGTTTGAAAGAGACGCGATCTGATTGAGTTGAGCAATGAGAGCTTGGTCGCGGTCAAAAACTCTCTTAAAAATCTCCCAGTTATTTATCGCTGATTTGCGCGATTTACCGCTGTAACAAATGATGAGGCTCTCGTTTAGTCCTTTGATTGAATTCGCAGGCATTGTTTTGATTGTAGTGTTGCCGTACGGATACCGAAGTACGTTGATGTTGCCACGTAGTCCGCCCCAGTAATCCTGGCATCCAGTAGGTGCATGAATAAGCTTGGCTTCGGCGTCTTGAACAGTTTGAACGAGATCTTTTTCACTAGCGACGTCCGGTTGGTCGAACTTTGTTCGGAGCTTGAAAAGAGCTGCAGCGATAGCAATGCCAAGGCATGACGATCCCCCTAACCCTGCACCCGCTGGCGACTTTGCTGAAGTTTTAATGGTGATCGCCGGTAGAGTTGGATTCCAAATTGTTTTCAATAAGAGGCCAAGTAATGGCAAAGTTTCAGAATTTGTTAGTTTCTCGAAACCTCCTGCCTCGGTTAGATCTTGGTCAGTACTAATAAAGTGAAATGAACCATCATTAGAGGTCGAAACGACAGCCTCAGCGTCGAGAGTGACGCCGATATTCACCGTCGCTGGTTCGTCTAACACGCAGTGAATCGGCCAGAGGTCGATTGTGCCGCCCGCAATGTCAATTCTAGTAGGAATAGTGGCCTTAACCGAAGGCATGGGCTCTCCCTCATGATAGTAAGTTCGGACATTATATGCCAGAATATACACCATTAAGAGATGTTTTCCGAGAGGCAGATCGATGACGTCATCAGTTTTAGAACGGACCCTGCGCGTAAAGTACCTTGTCGCCGACAAGCGCTTTGTCGATGCGGATAGAATGGTACTTGAAAAGCATTTGAAGCGAATTAGTGATGTCAAGCTGACTGAAATTAAGTCCATCGAAGATGCTGATTTTTTGCCTTGCGACTTGTTGATCGTCGCAGCAAAAAATGTGGCGGCTATCGATTTTAAAAAGTGGCTAACAGGAATTAGAAAAAGAGTTCATTCTGAAGGCACAGTTTGGGTTCCTGCTCTGATTTTGACCGAAGTCGAGTTTGAGGACTTAAGAGATATCCTACTTGAAGCAGTAAATGAGAATTGGTATTTCGATGTCATGCATGCGGACCATATGGCAAGCTTGCCGATCCGGGTGGCGAACCTGCTGAAAATCAATGATCATCTGCACGAACTCGATCGTTACGAGAAAGCCCTGGCGGATTTAGGCGATAAAGTGACCAAACTAGAAGCGCAGTTGAGTCCACCTAAAGGACACAAATAGATGATGGCAACTGTAGATGCCAATGAAATTTTCATCAAGAATGTCGTCCAATATATTTTGGAACTGCGCGCACAAGGTCATTTCCTACCATATCAAGACTATGACATTGTTGCAGTATGGGTTGAAGCGGCTTGTAACGAAGACGAACTATTGCTGGTGTTATCGGAAATTCTACCAGATTTTTTTGGAAAAGTCCCTGCAGGTGCTAAACCAAAATCACTGTCCTCGGTGAATAAAAAGGTGCTAAAAGCCCTGAAAACTAAGGCAATGTTAAAATAATTTAGTAGCCTGGAGTCGTTGTGAGTGACGATAAAGACTTTGTAAAAGCGAAAATCGCAAAGCATAAGATTGGAAGTTACGGCCGTCACATTTTTTTCTGTGCTGGACCATCTTGCTGTGACGAAGATGATGGGCAAAAAGTTTGGGAGCACCTCAAGGGTGAACTCGCAGAAAAAGATCCCGAGAAGAAAATTTTTCGCACCAAGGCAGCCTGCCTACGCATCTGTAAATCAGGACCTATCGCTCTGGTATATCCTGAAGGTACTTGGTACGGCAATGTCGGCAAAAAACAGTTGGATAAGATCATTGAACAGCATCTTATCGGTGGTGAACCTGTCGAGGAATTGATGATTGCAGTGAATCCACTTGCGAGCGATTCAAAAGATTAAACAAAAAGAGTTTTAAAGCCAGTCTACGAGAATCAAAGTTCGGTCGTCTTAGATGGAATTTTGAGGTTCAACTTCAATAGTCGCTTCTATACTTGTGAGAGCCGCCCTGAATTGACCAGCTGACGTCTTCGCAACTTCTTTAACTAAACCTCTGATGCCAACCTGCTGCTTACTATTTTGCTCGAAAGATATTGAGTCTAGAGGTGGAATGATTGAGTCTCGAAAATCGATTTTGCCACTAATTCTCCAATATAGCTCAATTTTGAGGAATTCACACATCTCAGTAGGCGGACGAATTTTTTTCGTGGGTGATTATAATGAGTTAGAAGAAGGTATGCCTATTGCAGTAATGACTTTTCAACGAGACGCACTTGAACGCAAGCGCAATGCAAACTCTTTTGGTGATCGATAGACTTTATTATTCTTTCCTTGCCCAAGTATAACCATCGTGGTCTATATTGAAATTTTATGAATTTTAAAGAGCACGTTGATAGTGCTGAGGTTTATATGGGCGAGAAGCAAGGAGCTGTCCGTTTTGACGGCATAAAGGTTTTTCTGGTCGACGATGAAGACCAGATTGCATGGGCAATTGAAAACGAACTCCAAGCTCTCGGAGCAGAAGTCAAAAGAGCAGCGTCAGTTAAGCAAGCAATCGAGCATTTTTCGGCTTTTGGACCGGATATCGCAATAAGCGATATCAATCTTCCGGACGGAAACGGGCTTGAGTTATTAAAAAAATGGCACAAAGACGATCCGACGATGCCTGTCATTATGATCACGGGCAATGAATCCTCGAATGATATTGTAACTGCTTTGCGGAACGATGCTTTTGACTACATTCGTAAACCATTCGATATAAAAGATCTGATTGCGGCACTCAGACGAGCATCGGAAGTGCAAAGCCTACGCCGCAAAGTTAAACAATATGAATCTCATGATAAAGCCCGCGAGCCTTTTACAATCATTGGCAACTCTGAGCCTATGCTTCGACTGCGGAAAAAGCTCGAGAGAATTGCCAAAAGTAAAACGGACACGGTGCTAATCTATGGTGAAAGTGGAACAGGAAAAGAGTTAGCTGCAAGGGCTGTTCATGATTGGTCTGCAACAGCAAAAGAGCCTTTTGTCGAAATCAATTGCGCGAGCATTCCTGAAGCGCTTCTTGAAAGCGAATTGTTTGGTTATGAAAGAGGCGCATTTACTGATGCAAAAGAACGGAAGATTGGTCTCTTTGAGATCGCGCAAAGTGGAAGCGTCTTTCTTGACGAAATTGGTGAGATGCCACCGAAGTTGCAGGCGAAGTTACTACGGATAATCGAATATCGCCGTTTTAAAAGATTGGGTGGAACAAAAGACATAGTATTTGCAGGGCGTATTATCGCCGCTACCAATCGACGATTAGAAGAAGAAATCCTGCATGGTGGATTTAGAGAGGATCTTTTTTACCGTATCAATGCAATCTCGGTATTCATGCCTCCACTTCGCGATAAGAAAGAAGATATACCAGACTTAGTTAATTACTTGCTTGGAAAAACGTGTGCAGCTCTGGAAATTGCAAAACCGAAAGTTTCACCCGAGGCGATGGACATGCTCAAATCGCATTCGTGGAAAGGAAACGTCAGAGAACTTAAAAATGTTCTTCAGCGTTGCCTTGTCTTTAATGAGCCGACAACGATTAGGCCAGATGACTTGGAGCTTCCGGATGTCACCGCAACTTCGTCAACGCCAAATCAAAATTTATTAGATCGGCTTAGTACTACTGAGATTGGAAAGGCACCAGTCAGTTTATCAATGCCAATCATTAATCCGGAGCTTCCATTTACTCTTCCTGTCGAAGGCATATCTCTAGAGGATGTGGAAAAAAGTTTCCTCGTCCAAGCGTTAGAAAGATCACGATATAATCAATCAAAGGCATGTCTCCTGCTAGGTATATCGCGGCACGCTCTTCGATACCGATTGGAAAAATTTGGATTAACTGACTAAAACACGAGAGACCGGGCATGAACGAGAATAAATTAAGTATTTTAATTGTAGATGACGATAGGGCGAATCTACGCGTCTTGGCAGCTACTTTCGATGATCATGGTTTCAATACCCATACAGCTGATTCTGTTGAACAGGCACAGGGCATACTTCAGGTACAAGTAAATCATCTGGACCTTGTAATAAGTGATATCCAGATGCCAATCCTTACAGGATTTGATTTAGTGCAGTGGATGAAAGGTCAGAGTGGTGGAATCGGAGCGATACCGATTCTTTTGATCACATCGCAAGCATCAGAGAGTGAACATCGAATCAAAGGTCTTTCGCTTGGTGCGGTCGATTATCTATCTAAAGCGCTCGACACTGAAGAACTTGTTTTACGCGCTAAACAAGCCATTGAAAACTTCAATCAAATAAAAACTTTACGCAATACCTTAGAGAAAACCGAATGCCTTGTTTCCACGGGTCGGTTGTTTGCGGCTAGTAATCACGAAATTAAAAATATTGCGCAGATAATTCAAATGGCATTCGGAATTTTAGAACGCGAGCTTGATCCAGAAAAAATTAAAATTTCAGCTACCTGTCAGAAAGCAGTAAGTATTCTTTCACAGTCCTCTAGTTTACTCTCCGACGTGACAAAGATGATCGGAAGCCTTGTCACCAATTCTGAAGCTCCAGTTGGACCGGTAGATCTAGATTCTATCGTTAATCATGTTGCCGCGATGATAAAGGCTCTTTTGAAAAGTGAGGTTGAGCTTTCGTATACATCAGGTTCTCCTGCTTGGGTTCTGGGTTCCTCGACGTTTCTAAAACAGATCCTGATTAACCTCCTGCTGAATGCCCGGGACGCGATTGAAGAAAAAAAAGAAGCCTCGCGAGGCAAGATTGTTGTCAAAATTTCAGAAAGTGAACTCGAATTCGAAGTTAGCGTTTTTGATAACGGCATTGGCTTCCCTGTTGAAGAGGCAAGATTTGAATTTCAGCCTTTCGCCTCAACTAAACAGCTTCGCGGAGGAACCGGACTTGGTCTTTGGTTGTCATCAGAACTAACGAAAAAAATGGGAGGCATACTTTCTTTAAGCTCAAAAGGCTTGGGACAAGGCGCTGAAGCAAAAATCAAGTTAAAGAAGGCACGTCAGTAATGGAAGTACAAGAAGTTAACAGCAAACTTTTTAGGAAGCTTTTCGATGTCGCGCCAGATCCTATTTTGATTATTGATAAGGACGGTTCGATTGTCCTAGCCAATAACGAAACAGAAAGAGTTTTTGGTTACACTGTTAACGAATTGACGGGTAAAAAGATCGAGATTTTGGTACCCGCAAGACATCGCGGTGGGCATGAACAACTTCGGGGTGATTTCCACAAAGAGCCTTCATTACGTCCGATGGGCTCTGGTCGAGACTTGCACGCGTTGCGCAAGAATGGCACCGAAATTCCTGTTGAGATTAGTTTGAGCCCGTTGGAAGTCCGAAACAAATGTTTAGTCATTGCGATAATTCGCGATATCTCTGAGCGAAAACGTGCTGAGGCTGAGTTAAAAATCGCAAATAAAGAATTGTCACGATCTAACAAGGATCTTGAAGATTTCGCGTACATTGCGTCCCACGACCTACAAGAACCCTTACGTTCCGTCGCGGGATCGTGTCAATTGCTAAAGCGTCGGTATGCCGACAAATTGGATGCATCCGCTTTAGAGTTCATAGATTTTGCGGTCGCAGGCGCCAAAAGAATGGAAGAACTCATAAACGATCTATTGAGCTATTCCCGCGTTTCCACAAAAGCAAAAGAACCTAAAATTGTAGACATGAATAAAGTGTTATCGAATGTGTTAGATAACCTTCGCACTGCTATCAGCGATGCCGGCGCTAAAGTTACCAGCAGTGAATTACCAACTCTTGCGATTGACGAGTGGCAAGTCTACCAGCTTTTGCAGAATCTCATTGCAAATGCTCTGAAGTTCAAGAGTAACGATGTTCCGAAGATTCATATCAGCGCTACTCAAGAACAAGGGCAATGGCATTTCTCCGTCAGCGATAATGGAATAGGTATCGAATCAAAGTACTTTGACCGCATATTTGAGGTCTTTAAGCGCTTACATACGCGCGATCAGTATCCAGGAACGGGTATCGGTCTTGCTTCTTGTAAAAAAATAGTGGAACGCCATGGAGGCGAAATCTGGTTAGAGTCCGTAGTGGGCGAAGGCACGACTTTTCACTTTACTCTTGGTTCTTAAAAGGCGGTTACACATGAATCCTAAAAACGGAAAGCCAATTAATATTCTCTTAGTTGAGGATAGCCTTTTAGATATTAAAATGGTTCAAGAGGCACTTTCGGATCTACATATTAAAAATAATTTGCATGTCACTATGAATGGTGAAGACGCGATGGATTTCTTGCGTGGTATCGGCAAACATGCGAATGCACCTCGCCCAGATTTAGTACTTTTAGACTTAAATCTTCCGAGAAAAGATGGCCGAGAAGTTCTAACAGAAATGAAGGGAGACGCAAAATTGCGCCGAATCCCGGTGGTTATTTTAACTTCATCACGTGCAGAAGAAGACATTCTAAAGTCCTATGATTTACATGTTAACTGCTATGTCCATAAGCCTATAGACGCAGTAGATTTCTTGGACAAAATTAAAAGTATCAGTACGTTCTGGCTCTCTGTCGCCGATCTTCCTTTGGAATCTTAGTGGAACGAAAGAAAACGTTGGGGGTTGAATATGTCGATTTCTCTTTCCTTTTTAGGTGCGGCTGAAGGTGTGACTGGTAGTCGCTGCTTGGTAGAATTCGGAAAAAATAAATGGCTCATCGACTGCGGACTATTTCAAGGGCCAAAGGCGGTAAGAGATCGCAATCGAGAAGATTTTCAACCAAGTCCGAGTCGTATTCAAAATATTATTCTGACTCACGCTCATCTCGACCATAGTGGGTATCTCCCGCGCATATTCAAAGAGGGATACGAGGGCTCGATTTTTTGCACTGACGGTACTGCGGATTTGTGCAGAATTCTATTGAGAGATGCCGCATTTTTGGAAGAAGAGTTTGCCAAATATGCTAACGATACTAAGTATTCAAATCACGATCCTGCTATTCCTCTCTTTACATCTGAGGATGCTGAGAAGGCGATTGCTCATATCGAACCATTTTCCCGCGATGAATGGCATCAACTTGCTGAGGGAGTTTGTTTCAGGTTCTTACGTGCTGGACATATCATTGGAGCTAGTAGTGTCCAGTTAGAGTTCAGAACAAAATTTCATTCAAAGGTTATTACATTTTCTGGAGACATTGGTCACAATCGTTCATTCGTTTTGCGCGGACCCCAGGAAGGCATAGAAACTGATTTCCTTGTTATCGAAGGAACCTACGGAGACCGGCTTACACCTCGCTCTGACGTGCTGGAAGAATTTTCTGAGATATATCGCCGGACTGTTGAGAGAGGTGGAGTGCTAGTTATTCCCGCATTTGCGGTCGGGCGTGCCCAAGAAGTTACCTTCATGATTCGACTATTAGAGGATCAAGGACGAATACCTGTTGTACCTGTGGTTTTAGATAGTCCCATGTCGATTTCAGCGATGGATATTTGTTTAAAGCATCAGGAAGATCGTCTCCCATCCAGTGGAAGAGATGACGGATCTGACTTTAAGCCGCGTCAATTTGAAGTATCTGCGACAACTGATCAGTCGATGATGACATGCATGAGGGATGGACCGATGGTTGTCATTTCTGCTTCAGGAATGCTAAACGGTGGAAGAATTCTACATCATTTAAAGCGTCGACTTCCGTATGCAAAAAATACAATGCTCTTTTGCGGATATCAGGCTGAAGGGACAAAGGGGCGTTTTTTACAGGAAAACGCCGCAAATCTTGAAGAATTGAGAATCCATCACCAACCAGTAAAAGTTGCTGCCGAAATAGCAACGATCACCCAACTTTCTGCTCACGCTGATCAAGAAGAACTTTTAGGTTGGATCGCGAAGATGACAAAAAAACCAAAGTCCGTTGTTGTAAATCATGGTTCACCAGAATCACAAAAGAAATTGGCGCAGCTGATCCAAGAACGATTTGGGATTAAAGCAACAAGTGCAAGCGAAACGCCAAAAGTCCACATCGAGCTCTGACTAAATTAGTGAAAGTGTCCAGAATAAGATGACTGCAAATGGAATCATTGCGATACCCCATAAAAGTAACATGGTGAAAAGCTTTTCATGTCCCGGAACTTTTTCTTTATTCGCACTGGCGAGGCAAAGTGCGCCTAGTGTGGAAAAAGGACTGCAATCAACTAGATGAGCGCTGACAACGACTGAAGTGAATAGAAAGATGATATCTACCGATTGAGCCGCTAAGTCAGGGACCATCGGTATGAATACCGGCAATACCACCCCAGACGAGCTAGAAATTGACGAAAGTACTGCAGAACCGAAGGCGAGCGTGGGTGCCGTATGACTGAAGAAAGGGTTTGATTGAATGAAATTCGAAGCCCAGACAATAGCTCCGCCATGTTCAAGCACGCCTATGTAGGTAATGACGCCTGTTATTAATAATATCGTGCTCCATGGAACTTTTTCCACGGCCTGTTCAATTTTAAATAGACTAGTAAGCATGAGTACGACGATCAAACCTAGGGCTATTGCTATCAATTGCGAGCCAAACTCATGCCACTGCGCACCAAGTATATTAATCAGTGACGACGAATTACCGATAAAAATGCCGATAGCGGAGCCGAAGATTGCAATCAAAGTTAATTTTTGAGCGCTATTCATGCGACTTACTTTAGTATTATCCTCGCCTTTTAGGCGCAGGCCGCCACTATCCTTCCACCATTTGATGCCGCCACAACATATGAAGCCCAGGAAGTGAGAAGTCGCAATCACCAAAAAAGTGAATAAGAATATCTGCAGCAATGCGGTTTTTACCGCCTCAACTCCAAGCTCGGGAGCTGCCTTCGTTATGAGTTCGAAAAGTAACACACCTGTCAGTGAAAATGGCGATAGCGAAGCAGCATTAGCTCCGCCGACAACTACTAGGGTCATTAAAAAAGCACTCAAATTCAGCCTACGCGCTAACACCATGGCAGTAGGGGCCATAAAAGCGGTAGCTGCGATGTTGCCTACTCCGAGGGCTGAGATTAGGAAGGTAAAAATAAATATCAAAGGCGGGAGGAGCCTTATGCGGCCTTGGCAGAGATTTATTGACCGTTCTGCAACGATCCCTAGCGTTCCGTTTGTCTCAGCAAAGGCAAACAGTAGGGTTACCGACACCAACGTTAAAAATAGTTTAGTTGGAAACCGAGAGATAATCTCTTCAGACGACAATCCCAACGCAAAAACGCCGAAAACCAAAGCAGCTAAAAGAGATGCAAATCCAATATGAAATTCCTTATTCCAGGCGGCCACGCTGACTAAAATTATGAAAACGATCAGGCCGAGAATTGCTATTGGAATCACCTATCTCCTGTTGAGACTCTTTACAAAGATCTGATTATTATGGGTCTACCCGAACTGGATTGTGCGTGTAGACTCGATCACCGTTTCCAGTTCTTTCCAAATCTCACTTATGTCATTAGCATACTTACATGAAACAGATGTGTGCGGATACGACCAACCTTGGTCCGAGAGTTTCTTTCTAATAGAGGCGATTTTTTCCGCAGCATTAGTGATATTGAGACCACTTTTTTGCATTCGCATAAGATCGCTTTCGACTATTTTTAGTGACATGTAGAGTCTAGAGCAGCCAAAATTCGAGTGGCAATTGTCGCATACGCTATGATCGTTTTCGGGTTTCGATGTGCCAACCTTTGTGCGTGTTACCCTATTATTTGATGGGTTATCCTCAGTTACCATAAAACCTTCCAAAAGTGATGAAGCCAAGAGCATTGCGCAAGCCGAATAATCTTGGCTTTGTGGTAGCCGATCTTACATACCAACTTCAATGAATCTATTGACAGATGATCCGCTAAGCGTCCTTACATGGATTAAATATTCACTTGAGGTGAGTGGAAACCCGATTACTTTTTCGAGAGAGAATTTTTTAGAGCTTAAAGGTGAGCAAAATTGGTCGTCGAGAATTTCTGCGATCGGCTGGACAACAATAACCTGTCCGGGAGCTTCGCTTACCTTTATTTCTTTTATATTCATACACCCTACGAACATATACGGATAAACGCCCTCAATCTTTACAATGTCAAACCCCTGCGCATTTTTTTCTAGTGTCGCTTGTTCGGCTGGCGCGTACAGGAAATCATCTGGATTTGATGTTGTTGAAACGCCGACAATTAGAGGAGCAATTACGAGGTCCGGGAAACCTACAACTGTCACTGTGTATTCGCCTTCTTTCATCAATCCGAGGCTGATGTCTGCGATAAAAGGAACGAGCACTTGAGCGCACAATAAACTAGAGTATTGGTAAGCTTGCGCAGAAATTGTCACTGTTTTGGCTGCGGCGTCGACTGTCGCTGTGCTTGGTCCAATTTTGAAGCAAGTGTTTGGAAAGTGACCATGAATGACAACCTCGACGTTGTCATTGTTGTCAAACCCTAGCGGGACGAATACTTTTTCAACCGGAGCCGCAACCAGAGAGGGATCCTGTCCACTATCTGCTTCAGCACTTGATGTTATGAGAACGAGATTTATCATTAAAGCGAAAATACCAATTGCGCTACCTTGGATTTTAAACGTCATGTAAGTTGCTCCCGATTATAAAATTGAAATTTCGTCTTTGAGATATTGAAGTCTTAAGCAAGGAGTGTGCCGATAGATTTTAAATTTTAGACTTAGTAAAAGAAAAGAATCACACATAGCAATTTGTTGGGGATTCCCTAGCTTTAGGTACCAGAAAACCGAAGGCGATCAGAACTGACCATTTTTAAACCGGATTTGGGAAGTTCAAGAATTTACATTAAGCGTGATTTTGCACTTTCTGGCACCAAGTCTAGCGCAAGATAAGTCAGTCGTCTTTGAGTTCCAGTTCTTTCTGCAACTCAAGAAACTCGTCTTCGTTCTGCGGCGGCTTTCCCTCGATTTTGTAGCCTTCTTTCGCCCAAGCAATAATATCAGTGTCTTTGCATCTAGAGCTACAGAACGGACGATTGGGGTTTTTAACGTCGTAGATAACGCTCGCTGAGCATGATGGACATCGATAAATACGGGGTGTCTTTTCTTTTGTCTCTGTCATTACCGCTCCAAAGAACGAAGTCGCTCGGGATGAAGTCTTCGCGGACAAATGTCTGCCTGTCCTTTTAATATAAATTCTGTTAGGCATTTTCCAGCATAAAATCCAAGAGCGAGGCCGTTGCCCATATAGCCGGTGGCGATCAATATTCTAGAGTCGCCAAACATCGGACCTATGATCGGTAGTTCATCGCATGGCCGGCAATCAAGCCCGGCAGTGCCGTTTATCAATGTGCCAAGTTTGATGTTAGGCATCGTTAAGTTGAATTGCTGACGAAGATGGTTTTCGATCTTTTTTTCATACTGCGCTGTTTTAGCTTCAATTCCTGCGTGATGACGAAGGTAGCGTCCACCGCCAAGAGTTGCTTTACTTGAGTTAGAAACGCTTCCCCACTCGTAGGTATGATTGGCAGTGTAAATAAAAGTGTCAGCATCTTTGGGATACCCTTCGATGCTCATATATCCCCACTGATCAGCAACGCTAACAAGAGCGTCTTTAATTTCAGGTAGAAACCCGCCGATTGCCAAATGACACGCGAATACTAACATTTCTGTTTCTAATATTTGTTCGCCGCAGTGGACTTTAAATACCGAGTCATTCTTTTCGAACTTGGATAAGGCGGAAAGTTTCGCTGCTTTTATTTTGCTAAAAATCGTGCTTCCGAGCTTGTCAGTATCAATGATTGATCCTGGGTGACCATCGTTTTGAACAGCCAAAACTCGCTCAGAAAATTTGTCATTAAAAGTGGCTCGTTCATCCAATGTAGCGGGCAGGTCAGCTTCCTGCATTTGTTTGACGGCAATCTCGGCTTCCCGCATTTCAGCTTCACTTGTAATGAGCCGTAGCCTTGGTCCAGATTCGACGCCGACACTGTGCTTCCGACAAAACGTTGTGATGTGCTCATTGGCTTGGTTGCCAAAATCCCATAACTGCTTCGCAAATTCATTGCCGTAATTATGGGAAAATCTGGTAAAATTATCGATCTGACCGCCAGTCACGATACCAGCTGTTTTTCTTCCAAGAAAAGGATGGCCAGTGCTGGAGCAGAGGGCGATATTAGTAATGCCTGCTTGCTCGAGATGCAAAACGGTCGATAGCCCGGTGATGCCGTCGCCGACGATAATGACGTCAAATTTTTTATGCTGTTTCGACATGTTTTTCCAAGATCAGCAACTAGCAAGGGATACCTTAATTGCCTGAATCATTTACTGCAAGAACTGGCCGAAAATTTCCTGGAATTCTGTTCTCCGGAGTCGTTTTTGCGCTCTCTTTCGCTCAATCCAGTCTTGCAAAAGACGAACTGAGCATTGTTGGTTGGCCATTTGTAAGTTTATCCAATGACAGACCAAGTTTTGATTTTGGCAATGATCCTGTCATTGGACGCCAACTGTGCCCACCGTTGACTCGGTTGAATCTCAGTAAAAAGATTTCTGAAGGTATTGTTATTCGCCGTGTTGCTGAAGAAGTCAGAGGCAACAACAAGGGAGTACTTTGGCGTTTGGAAGTAAGAAATGGCATTTTTTGGTGGAGCGGAAAAGCGCTAACCAGTAAAGACATCGCGGACTTTTTAACAGCTATCTTGCCAGATTTTTTTGCCGAATCTTACAGAGGGATATTTCAAATTCCTGATTTCCAGATCAGTGCAACCGATCCGCAGCTTGTTACGATTGACTGGCAAGAAACACCGCCTTTTGGTCCTTTCGTCATCAACGGAATACCGCTTTTTCGACCCGTAGATTCAGGTCCCGCAGGTCTGAAGTATGAATGTGTTGGAAATTATAAACCCGAATCCTTGGATCCTTTAGTTCTTGTGCCGTCTGGTAGTTACAAACTTACAAAAAAATTACCTAAGCTTAGGTTTCCTGCTGAGACATCGAAAGTATCAGCAGATGTGAGTGTCACTTTCTCTAATCCTCCTGGAGCGGAGTTAACAAATGCGAAAAGTTGCACTGGCGTTTGGCCTTCACCGTTCTTCTCGGTGATAGCTTGGAACCTTTCATCTGGCCGAGCGTCAGACATTGGCCTGCGAAAGTTGATGACAGGCTTAATTCCTCGAAAAGAAATCGTTGCTTCTGGTGTACTTCCCTACTCCGATATCGTCTCTGTACCGATTCCAAGATCCCATCCCGGATTCGAACGTTCAGCGACAGACATGCCGTTTGATGCAACGAAAGTTTCCGCAGCCCTCGATCATTTAGGATTTCGCCGTAAAACAGCTAATTCAACCCGCTTAGATAGCAGCGGAAATCCAATTCGTTTGACGCTGATGAGTAGTAAAGAGATCGAAGGGTTGGCGGAAAAGTTGATTTTGGACTCGTTTTCGTCTGTAGGTTTGGAGGTTGATTTCGTCGAAGCAAAGGCCAAACCCGCAGGTACAGTCGATGGTAGTTTTTTGTCACTCCAGACCGACTACCCGAAGCTCGATTTTTTAATGCTCCTACACCCGAAGTCACCTCCGACAGCGGGATTTTGGAAGGTTAATGACGAGGCTTTCGCTAAATTGCTGGAACAATATACAATTTCGCTCACTTCTGAAAAACCGGACTTCGGCCACCTAGCTCGCATCCACAGCTACCTTGCAGAAAACCAAGTATTCAGCGTCTTGGCGCA
This sequence comes from Pseudobacteriovorax antillogorgiicola, assembly GCA_945862295.1. Classification (GTDB taxonomy): domain Bacteria; phylum Bdellovibrionota_B; class Oligoflexia; order Oligoflexales; family CAIYRB01; genus CAMAXT01. Next base: position 2,734 of record CAMAXT010000059.1, on the reverse strand, counting down.
CCATCGTGCTTGTATAAAAACTTCTAATGTTTTAAGGGTGAAAACCGCAAGCATCGCTAGCGGGGAACCAGACTGGTTCCGTGACCTTCTTTTCTAGTCAGGACTCGTTGTGATCGTATTAAAAACAGATGCAGAAATTGATGCTATGCGGGCCGCTGGTGCGTTGTCAGCTGAGATATTAGATAAAGTCGAGGACTTGATTAAGCCCGGGATCACGACTTTAGATATCGATGTTTTTGTTCATGAATACACCATAAGAAATGGCGGTATTCCTGCTCCATTAAACTACCGCGGATTTCCGAAGTCTGTTTGTACCTCGATCAACGAAGTTGTTTGTCACGGTATCCCTTCGTCGAAAGTCAAATTAAAAGAAGGTGACATCATCAATGTCGATGTGACTTCAATCATCGATGGGTACTTCGGTGATACGTCTCGCATGTACTTCGTCGGAAGTAATATTCTACCGGTAGCTAGAAAACTCACCGAGGTCGCTCGTTCCTGCCTCTTTCGCGGTATCAAACAAGTGAAGCCAGGCGCGCGCGTTGGCGATATTGGGCATGCAATCCAGAGCTACGCTGAGAAGCAGGGCTTTAGTGTTGTCCGCGAATTTGTTGGGCACGGTATTGGTAGAACGTTCCACGAAGATCCGCAGATTGCTCATTATGGCCAACCAGGCAAAGGTACAAAACTAGTCGAGGGGATGGTCTTTACAATAGAGCCAATGGTGAATCAGGGGCATTGGAAAACGAAAGTTCTCAAAGACGGATGGACGGCTATTACGATTGATGGTGGTTTGTCAGCGCAGTGGGAACATACATTAGCGATAAAGAGTACAGGCGAGGTCGTTATTCTCACAGAATCAGCGAAAGAGATCTCGACCAGGCCTGTCGTCTAATATCAGAAAATTTCTACGTGTTCGATATTTTCATCTTTTTCGATCAGGTCGATATAAAATGAAATCTCATCTGCATAGATAACTTCAGGATTTTGAATCCTAGAACGTAGCATCGAAACTTTATCTACCAACTCTGCTCTGAGTTCGAATTCATTAATCTCTGGTCCACCAATATCAAAACCTTGTGCTTTGAGGTCAGCCATAGTCTTTGGCAGATCACATAGCATTTTTTCAGCTAGGCTAAGGCGTACTGAACGAAGGCTTTCGATTTGTTCGAGTAACTCTTCGTCTATCTGATGTTCAAAAACGACTGCTGTAGATTTCATGTTTTTCATCCTGGGGAGCAACAACCGCGGTTTATACAACTTCTGCTTCAACAGCCGGTTCTGCTGTTGACTGTACTAAAAGCAAGCTTTGTGCCAGCCTGAGTGAGTGTTAAGTGGCTGATTTGACTTAATCAACGTCTGTAAAGCTATTTTACAGATGGATCGAAAGATGATGCCTTGACGTTTAAACCGCTAATCCAGGCGATCTGCGGGCGACCGGCACCAGGTATCTCCCAAGGGACTGCGTAGTAAGTAGTTTTTCCGACGACTGTCATTGAGGTCATTTTAACTGCGGTGCCAGCCGGCATTGTACCGATCTTAGCACGCCGGCCATTCTCTATTGAAAAGACAAAGATCTCTTCAGAACCTGTGTACTTAGATGGTGCCGATACGAATTGGTAGTTGTCTTGAAATTCTGGGACTTGGAAACCCGGATTTACATTTAGACGATCCGCAGGTTTTACTTTACGAGGCATCGGATAGGTGTAATGAACTTTTTCTTGGGCGAAACTGCTAGTTGAAACAATTCCTAAAGATAGAAGGAACACGGTTGTGATTAGAAGAATGCAGTAGCGCATAAAAAATGCCTTTCCATCGGGATTGTCCCCAATGGTTCGGCATACTTGATTGATATGATTAACCAGTAGTGCGGCAAATATTGCCTAGGCTAGGATAACGTCTTTTATTTCAGGAACGTGCTCTTGCAGTATGGGAATAATACCGTTGAACAGTGTGATCGAAGACGAAGGACAGCCGCTGCAGCCACCGAAGAGTTTCAGAGTTACGACTCCGTCCTCAAAGTCGACAAGCTCACAACTTCCTGCGTGCATCTCTAGCACTGGGTTGATTTCTTTTTCGATAACTTCTTTAATTCTTTCAATCATATTGCACCATCCAATTCATCTATCGGTATAATCGGGCTTTTGCTTGAGAGTTTGCTTATTTGTCCCCGATAATCATCACATTTTTGACTTATGAAAATACTAAAAACGAAAGTAATCGATCAGCCGTCAGGGCCCCAAAAACGTAGAATACGTAAAGGCAAGAGTAATGAAACAGTGGCATGGCCTTAGTATCATCCCCTGATTGCAGGAGTTTCCAAGCTTTGTGAGCGAAAATGTAGGTCGCAACTAGCGACCCTACTAGATAAACCCAACCGGCCGCTCCCAAGTAGAAGATAGCCATCACGGCCGGGAAAAGAGTCAGCGTGTACCAAAATATCTGTTTACGAGTGGCTTCAAGACCTTGAGTTACTGGCAGCATCGGCACTTTTGCTTCCGCATAGTCGTCTCGGTATTTAATTGCGAGCGACCAGAAATGCGGAGGAGTCCAGAGGACCACAATTGCGAATAGGATAAATGCCGGCCAGCTGATTGCTCCGGTTATAGCCGCGTAGCCAATAAGTGGTCCGACGGCACCCGCAGCGCCACCAATAACGATGTTTTGATCCGTGAAGCGCTTAAGGCAAACTGTGTAGATCAGCACATAAAAAATGTTCGCAGCGAGGGAAATG
>CAMAXT010000058.1 GCA_945862295.1 Pseudobacteriovorax antillogorgiicola | reverse complement strand
GCGCCGACGTCTGCGGCCTTAGTGAAGATACCACCGCCGACTCGTCCGAAGAGAGCGACTGTAGAACCACCGAGACCGAAGCCAGCAACCATTTCCATAACATGTTCGGCTTCTTCAATGAAGTGGCCAAATGCAAGGACTATAGTGATAAGTGAAAGAACAGCCATGCCGCAAAGACCAAAACCCATGACGGCTCCAGAATTGAAGGCAACGCGGAAAGCAGCGGAGATACTCTCTTGCGCGCGGATGGTGGTTCTGACGTTACCCATTGTTGCGATCTTCATACCCATGAACGCACATAGGCTTGAGACGAACGCACCAGCAAGAAACGAAACTGCACTGAAAAGGCCATCATTAAAGTGTGTAGCAGGATTGTTGAGTGAGAAGAAAATCAGGCCAGCAAACGCGAGAGCGAAAGCGCCGACATACTTATACTCACGCGAGAGGAATGCCATCGCGCCTTCACTGATAGCTCCGGAAATTTCTTTCAATCGGGCAGTGGTGGTTGGGCTGGACGTTTCTACTGGGATAGAAATCACCTTCTTTGCGTAAACAGCGGCTGCGATCAAAGACAACAGTCCACAACCATAAATAAGCAGAATCACTTACAATTCCTCCAAAGTGTCAAAAGCAAGATTGAGAACCAATCTTTGTTACGGGCTAAAAGAGAAACTAACTTATGCCAACAGGCGAGGTGGCTGGCAACATGATTCTAAGGGAATGTTAATTGTTCACCCCCCCGATTTTTATGAGGTTTTTTTTGTTCCCGGCAGGTTGGCGGAGGGCTAAGTTTAACTTTCCCGCCTAGAAAATTTACTCCAATTAATACAGGTTGTTAACATGGGACGAGGTCTGCTCTTGGTTAAGGCAGTAAATTTTCAAAAGAGATTCAATCCCGGGGGGAGTTTGCCGATACAGAACTATAGCTGAGATCAGCCCATAATTAGGAGCATACCTTTGGCTCTTTTAGGAGGAGTTTATGTCAGCGGAGAAAAGAACTTTACTCATTGTCGACGATGAGGCAGAGATCCGGGAAATTATTGAAATTAACGTTTCCTCGCTCGGCTATACGGTCCTTGAGGCCGGGGATGGTGAGCAGGCAATGGAAGTTCTTCGCTCCCATAAAGTCGACGTCGTTGTATCAGACCTTATGATGCCTCGGATGTCGGGGATGTCACTATTAACTGATATGCGTGACAACGGTTTCATGCAGCCGTTCATCTTTGTAACGGCCTTCCCAAGCCAAGATTCAACGATTCAAGCTCTTCGCCTGGGTGCTTTTGATTATTTGGAAAAGCCTTTTGAATCGGAAGAACTCAAATTACTTATCGCCGAAGCAGTGCGTGTAAGTCATGAAATGAGTCGCTTGGACGTCAAGAGTCCTACTAAGAATGCCCAAAGCGATAGTGACAAGCATGCTGTAAGTGAAATTCGAAAGCTAAAAACACTGCGCTATACTGACTCAAACAATGCGGCTGCTAGAGATGATTCAAGCAGAGAACGCCTTCTAGAAATGTTTGTTTCGGAGGCAATGCCGCAGCTTTTGTTTTGTGACGCCGCAATTAAAGGCTTGGATAACTCCGATGAGCGTAATTTTGAGCTTGGCTATCTGTTTCGCGTGATGCAGGCAATCGGCGCTGCCGCAGAGTCGAGTTCGGCCCAGAATGTAGTTGCTGTTGCGAGAGAAGCGGAGAGGTTCTACACGGCCTTAAGAATAAGGCCGCGCGCAGTGACACCAAATGTTGTGGAACTAGCTTTCCGTACCAACGAAGTACTTAAAAATCTAGTAAACAATCTGACCAAGAACTTTCATTTACTGTCCAAAGATCATGAGTCTGTGGTTACAGAAATAAAGCAAAAAACTAGCAGTCTAGAAGACGCAGCCTAGTAGGAACCTACTTTCGCGGAGAAAGTAGGTCCAACATTTGCTGAGCTCTTTCGGAAAGCATGTCCTGCGTAGGTTTCTTACGCAGGCCTTTTTCATTGCGAATAATCTTCGCAACCGGTGTTGGTCGAGCAGTCTTACTAACAGCTGGTGTAACCGCTTGTACGACTCGACTAGCTGATCCAATCGACATAGCAGCCATCAGGGAACTCAATTGCTCATCGCTTATTAGAATAAGGCGCAGCTCGTGCCCTCCGGCTTTTTCGATTTGACCTAAGAGTTCTAAGCGGTCTCTGTGTTCGAATTTCATGTCTGATGTGTCGATGATAACGAGACCAGTACTTGGGCTGACGTCTGCGAAGACTGCGGCGCCAGGTTCAATACCTGGGCTTGAAGACCATGCTAGAGCTAGCCCGCGGACAATGGAGGCCCGTTTTAAGAACTCTCTATTGTACTTGTCGGAGATCGAAGGAGCTTCCATGCCAAAGCTCGCGAATGCTTCGTCCCACTCATTGACGATTTCCTCCCGGCGAGCTTTGAGATGGTCGATAATCGACTTGTTGGAAGTCTTCTCCTGTGCGGTTTCTTGTAGTTGTTCCAGTCTTCGGACTCGCGCTTCGCGATAACGAATGATGTCACGCGCTTCGCGCAAGACAATACTAGGAGACGAGAGATCGAGGGACTTTTGACTACCGGTAGCTTTACGCCAGCGGATGATGAAATCTTCGATCTGCATCAAATCTGAATCTTGTTGCTTGTTAGCGGTCGCTAACTGGTTTCTCTTCTCAATCAGAGAGGCAAGGCGTCCGTGTGCTACGATGATTTTGATCATCTGGGTGCTGTCGATATCTGTCGGCATGCCAATGGCGTTTGCTGTAGCCAACCAGTGAGTTTTTAGCTGGTTGTACTGTGCAACAAGGGCTTCATGCGATTCGTCGACAGCGCTTAGTGCGCTTTCATTTTGATTGACTGCAATCTTTAGATGGTTCGCCATCTCGTTTAACTGTTTTACTGCGTATTCAATTGCTAAACGAGCGGTGTCAAAGTCGTTCTGTGCGCTGTTTTGTTGCTGACTGTTCGAGTCGTCACCGCCTTTTGATTTGAATTTTTCAAACCAAGTTTTCAAAGACTGACCGCTCTCTCTGTTCGAAAGACCTTCTGTCCTGAGGCGCAATGCAAGAGTTGAAAGGCAACTTTCCAGTTCCGCAGCGATTTGCCGATTGTTTGCCAGATTGCGGTCTGCGAACGCAATATACTTTTTATAGTTTGGCTCGATCTTTTGTTCACAATACTTGCGTGAACCTTGCGATGCCCGAACGAGCTTGGCGAACATTTCAAGTCGCGCAAGCGCTTCAATCGGTTTTCTGAAGTCTTTGATAAGCGAAGACGTTTCAATGTTTGAGATATTTAGCGCATCGGCCATTTCAGCTATTTTACCGTCAATGATAGCTAAATCTTCCGACGATTTAGTAAGAGTGAAATTCGGAGCCAAGAATTTACCAGCGACTGCCTCAAGTTCTTTGATGATCTCAATCTGTGATTGTAGTACTTTTATCTCGTCAGCGTTGGAAGTAACATCAGCTTTCTTTGCCTCTTTAAGAGAGCGATACTGGCCGCAGATTTCTCTATAGCTGCCGTAAATCGGCTCGATCTTTTGAGTCAGGCGAATCATGATCGACGGATCAACAAGATCTTTAAGACCAGTGTTGGTAACGCAGGCGCTGGTGATTGCTGCGATCTGTTCTTCTAGGATGCTTCTTACATCTGCGCCTGACTCTTTGGAAGCGTCAGCATCAAGGGCGACGACTTTACCGTCATGTAGATGTGTTTTCTTGCTTATAATGGTGAAGACATTGCTTGAATTAGAACTTTGATCGTCTTTATAGTCCAAGAATGCTGCGTGCAATTCGCCAATCTGATTTTCATTTAATTCAGCACCATTTTTTACGATGCGAATTTTACTCAACGTCCGGTGCACGATCCATGTTTGGCCAGCGTTGTCACTGGCTTGCAAAACTGCGTCGAAAATCGGTTGGTCGATCCTGCCAGTCAAGGAAAACTCGAGTGCAGCTCGAAGATTTGCCAAGAGACCTGGAGTTCCGCTGACGCTTTGGAAATTTGAAAATTTCCCACTGCTTTGGCTGAATTTATAGGTGATTGGCTCATCGTTTTGATTGAGCCTAAACTTGATGGCGTTGATCTGCACGGATCGTTCTCCATAGAATCTGAAAGGTTTTCACTATTTGACCGATATGAAAGGTACAGGATTTAAACTTTAAAGAGTGCTGGCGTTGAAAACAGACATCATCAAAAACTTCAAAACCATTGATTCACGGGTCTTTACTACCGTGATTCGCCAGATGGGATTTACTGCAGCAGCGTGTTACAGAAGTGCCGGGGAAAAGCTGGTACTGATACTAAAAACCGAACAAGAACAACCTTTGGAATGGCCTGCAGTTGTTACTTGTAATCTCTATTATACACCTCAGGCGGAAGAAAATGCTCATAGTGGATGGCTAAGGTCCGCAGATTTTCAAACTGACAGAAATCAATGGAAAAAGAGCGTTTATTTATACTTTCCTGAACAGACAACCACCGATGATAAGATCGTTTTTGCGGTAACTTGTAGTCCTGGTAAGCGCCTTAAGGCTGGCGAGCTAGACGGTGTCCTCGAAGCGTTAGGTGCGAGGATTAGAGGTTGGTTGTCGAGAGAAACAGATTTAACAGAAATACATGAGCGCTACTTTCGCGAACAGGTTGCTGAGATCGATAATGACATCCGTTCTGTTGTTGACCATGAGTTGAGAACGCCGCTTTCTTCTATGAGCGGATACTTATCTTTGCTCAGGGACCTATCAGTTGTTGACGAACCCGAAACACAAAAAGAATATTGGGACATTGTCGATCGCAAAGTCAGCCAGGTTATTGATGCGATCGATCGCCTGTCAATTGCGTTGCATGGCAAAAAGAAAAATGCAAGACAGCTTACAACCTGCGAAATCAATGTCCGCGATATTGTGAATCAACTTAGCACGGAGCTTCAATCGTCTGCAGCAGACCACGTTAGCGAAGATCTAGCCAGAAAAGTCATAATTCAAGTAACCCAAGCTGAAAACGTCGATTGCATTATCGACGCGGAACAAAAAATGTTCCGCTGGGCGACTTGGGAAGTTCTTAAGAACGCTATCGTTTATTCTAAAAGCGGTAAAGTCGATGTCGCTGTCTACACGGTCAATGACATGGTTGTAATCGATATCATCGACGACGGAGCTGGCGTAAGTCCGGGCACTGAAGAACTGATCTTTCTTAGATTTTTTCAAGAACCAGGCAAGCACCGCTTGCGTAAAGGGAAAAGAGGCCTTGGCCTTGGACTCTATTTAGCGCGGCAAATTGTCCAGAGGCACATGGGCGAACTTCTCTACATTCGAAGCAAGAATTCGACAGTTTTTAGATTCATCTGGCCGGGTTTGCAGGTAGTACGAAACATTAGCGAAAAGCGCGGAGCATAATCGGAGATTTTGTATGGCAAAAGTGTTGGTAGTCGAGGACGAAATTCACATCCAAAAGTTGATCAAACTTATTTTGGAAAAAAATAAGTTTGAAGTCGATACTGTTGGCTCTGGTGAAGAAGCCTTGAAGTATTTAGAAGCGGCTGAAAAGAAACCTGATCTGGTCCTGCTGGACATAATGATGCCCGGTATTGATGGATTGCAGGTGCTTAGAACAGTAAAAGCGAACTCTGCTTTAAAGCATATTCCAATCGTCATGCTAACTGCACTTGCTCAGGAAAGCGTGGTCTTACAAGGTATTAAATTGGGGGCGAAGGACTATATCCGCAAGCCATTTCATCCTGGTGAGTTAGCAAAACGCATCGCGAAACACTTAGAATAAGAATTAATTGCCTTTTTGTTCAAATGAGATAGCAAGGCTTAACGATTCATCACGAATTTGGCTTGAGCCCGCAGAAGCAGCGAAAAAACCTAGGAGACCTCCTAGTCGCACTTGAAATGATCCCACCTTAGCTGCAAAATCGAGGCCGTATGTCAGGTCGGGTTTGTCGTTCCAAAACACTTCCACATCGCTTTCCACGTAGTCGCGTTCAAAGGCGTCAGACCGCATTTGCGACATAGCGTTGGAGGTATCGATTGAAGCGTAGTTCCCCCAAGGAATCATACTAAATGATTTAAGGAGGCTTATGTTGAAATTCAAACCACCTTCATAACTGGGCACTGAATAGTTCAGAGTAGTAGTATTGCGATTTGTCTCGATGCCGGCGGAGACCGCTGTGCGGATATGCTGATGTCTGGCTGTGTAGTTTCTGCCACCTAAAATGACAGTTGTGTTGACTTTATTCCACATTTTGTCAAAGGGAATCCAATATATAAATGCTCCGACACCGCGGTATTTTAGTGTCGCTGTGCGATTGTCATTGTATTGACCGTTGTTTGCGGCAGTGTATTCAGCTTGGCGATCTCCTGCTTCGACAGAAAATCCTAGGCCGATACGTTTAAGAGAAAGTGAAAGATAAGGTGATACACCATAACCAGTCAGAGTCAATGACGCGGGATCAGATGTGCCAGAGCGCGAATTTTCTTCGGGAATAATAACTGTGTCATAAGAAATCGCGGAAAGTGCGTATGAGATTGTGTTGAACGATGGAACGACGTGCGTGATAGGAGTAGAAGCAAAGAAGGCGTCATTTTTTTGCGACTCTTCAACATAGTGATCGATAAGGTCTCGACGCTCGGAACTCTCTTCTGCTTGCAAACGACTTGGCACAACTACACAAACGATTGCAGTGTTTAGCAAACAGGTAGCCAAGAAATATTTGCGGTTGGAGGTCGAACTTGCGAACACTCAGGATCCCTTTTTCTAGTGTAGATACCTTTTCCTAGATAGGTACAATATCGGGAGGGAATGGGGAAAATTGAGTGTTTTGGTCTTTTCCTTAAATATATTGGCCGATTAGCAATGCAAATGAAGTGAGTTTTCCGAGTTATCTGTATTATTTTCCATCGGTAGGAGGCGATTTCGCGTTTTGTCAGTCGCGCCCTTGATGTGTGTTGAATTGTCGGTCTGGCAGCGTTATCTTCTTGATCCATTGATTGTGTTGCCTTCGTCCTGAAAAAGGATATTTTTTGTGAGCGAGCTAATTTCAGCGCCCCACAGCGGAACATTCTATTCTCGTCAAAAATTCGCTTCGATCTTTGCTGATATCGGTACAGCGGCCCTAAGGCTTCTTCCTGCTGAGTTGGCTCATGATATTGGCATGGGATTGATGAAGGCTGGAGCGTTGAACTATCTGCCTGCTCCGGCGTTAGATATTGCGATGGCTGGAATGAAAGTTCGAGTTCCAGGAATTGGCGACTTACCGCATCCAATCGGGCTGGCAGCCGGTTTTGATAAGAACTGCAAATGTCCCGGCGCGTTTGTGCATATGGGATTTTCGATGGTGGAAATAGGAACGGTCACACCTTTTGGCCAAACCGGAAATCCTAAGCCAAGGCTATTTCGTCAAAGTGAACAACGAGCGCTAATTAACCGCATGGGATTTAACGGCGATGGCGCAGCGACTGTTTCCGAGCGGCTAAAACAGCTGAATTGGAACAATGACCGCGTACCTCTCGGCATCAATTGCGGCAAAAATAAAGTGACACCACCTGAACGTGCGATTCAAGACTATCTGCAAGTGATCGAGGCTTTTAAAGGTCTCTGCAAATATTTTGTCGTTAATATTTCCTCGCCGAATACTCCTGGCCTGAGGGACTTAGCGACACCGGCGTTTATCGAACAACTGGCTGATGAAGTTGGGCACGATCGTTCAAAGATTTGGATAAAAATCGATCCAGATATGACCAGACGAGAATTTCAAGAACTGGTGTCAACAATAGCTGACCGCGGGTTTCAAGGTGTTATTATTAGCAACACACACCGGGTAACCTTTCCAGAAGTCGGCGGACAGAGTGGCCATCCGGTAATGGCTCTTTCAACAGCTTGTTTGGAATGGGCCTGGGAAGTGCACAAAGGTCGGTTACCGATGATTGCTTCTGGTGGTGTGTTATCAGGAATAGATTTGTTTCAAAAATTAAGCCGTGGCGCGTCCGCAGTTCAAATTTACACAGCCCTGGTTTATAGGGGGCCCTGGGTAGTTTGGAAGCTTCTTTTGGAACTTAATGCAGAAATGCGTCTGCGTGGTTACAGTTGTGTAGAAGATTTTATTGGCAGCTATTACGAACACTGAATGTGAGACTTGAGAATGGAATTGGAAATCGTACGACGCATCCGCGGAAATGTTCACGGTACCATTGATGTTACCGCTCTCGAAGATGTGATTATCGATCATCCGGTGGTTCAGAGGCTTCGCCGAATAAAACAGTTGGCGTTCTTGTCGTTTGTATTTCCAGGTGCGACGCACACAAGATTTGAGCATTCACTCGGGGTCATGCAATTAGCGGGTCTTACTTGGAACAAAATGTGGGCAAATCAAAAACGCTTAACGAATTCATGCCGCACCTATCAAGATTTTGCTGAGATAGAGAAAAATGGCGTCAACGGTTTGGTGCATGGGCTACTAGGTCCGACCTTTGATGTCATGGATGACATTTTCTCTGACCCCTATGTATTGCAGGTTCTACGTCTTTCTGGTCTCTTGCACGATATCGGTCATCCGCCATTCTCACATAGCGGTGAGCGGTTTTTGCCATCTTGGTCGGAACTTCTAGCTAGCCAAACAAATGCGCCTCCTTATCTTAAAGAGTACTTGCAGCAAAAGTGTGAAGTATTTCGTCTGCAGGGAACGGACCCGGCAAAAAAGAAAGTTCGGCATGAAATCTATACATTCTTGTTGGTTCACGAGTTGTTAACTGATGTGAATGTCAACTTGAAACCGGGAGTCATGCGCGTCGACCCACGCGATGTTGTGTCTGTACTCTGTCCAGACATCTTACCAGAAGAAGGTTCGCCCCTATCAAAGTACGGCATGTACCGGCTGTGCAATGAGCTGATTTCAGGTGAGTTTGATATCGACCGGATGGATTATTTATTGCGCGACTCAAGAGAGTGCGGAGTTGTTTACGGTATTTTTGATTCAACTCGGATCCAAGACTCACTCGCACTCTATCACGATCCGAGAGACGGTGGACTGCATTTAGCTATCAGTTATTCAGGTCTAGCAGCATTTGAGGATTATTTGCGGGCCCGGCATTCGATGTATCTGCAGCTTTACTTCCACAAAACATCTGTAGCAGCCGAAGCGATGATGCAGCATTTATCACGATCACTAGGTGGATGGGTCTTGCCTTCAGACGTGCATGCCTATGCTGAAATTGACGAGTACAATATCGAATCACACTTGGAAAAAGCTGCCGATGCTTTTTTAAAAGATAAAACCAAAAGAGCTCACTTCGACGAGAGTTGCCGCAATCTGCTTCGTAATCGTCGACTTTGGAAAAGGGTCTTTGAGATTTCAGCGAATGATAAAGAGGGAGCGGCAAAAGCAACGGAGGAAGCATGCAGGATCGTTGCTGCCCACGGTGTCCACTACGAGCAGGTATCTTCATCGTCATCATTGACAACATTTAGATCACGGCGCGATAGCGAAATAAGTCATAACTATTTGCGATTGATTAAAAAAGATGAGCATCAGTTCCCGCGTGTCCTGCCAATCGAGGACTATACGAATCTAATTGCGAGCGGGAACAAAGTTCATATCAGCCGCGTCTATGTCGAAGACCGTTTGGACAATAATGGCGTAAAAATTAGCAGTATTATTAAGCAAGAGCTGACAGCTAAGTTACGCAAAAGGTAACAAAGGCATCCTGTTGATGCCTTTGTTTTCAATCATTATAAGATTGCGAAGGCTGCAGTGCTACCGATGTTGTTACATTTGTAACCGTTGCGGTCAGTATATTTGATGCGCATGTAGCCGTCCTCGCCCCAGTTTGAACCCCAGCTATTACGCATGATCCACGATTGAGTAGCATCGTCCCAGCCTTCAATGGTTACCATGTGGTCGACCGAATTTCTATTGCAGGCACTGTAGATGCCGCCACCGTAGCTGGTGAAGGAAGCGCTGACGGTAACGCTGATTGGTCCGTATGTCATGATTGCTGTCTTTAACTGTTCTGTAGACGGTTGTCCGCCAGTTGCGCCACGGATATAGGCCCACTCTTTAATTTTGGCTTTCGGGTTCAACCCGCTTTTGCAGTTGGTGTTAACTCCGCGATAGGGATCTGCCGCTTCGTCGGCCAACCCTGGAGTTTTTAAATAGTTAAACGCTGAAAAGTATCCACCGCTGCAGCTACCTGCATTTGAGCATGTAGAGACAAGAGTTTGCTCTGCTAGATCAAGAGTTGTACTTGGATCTTGGATTCTTAGAAGTGATTCTAGAACCGCTGTGACAGAAAAAGCCCAGCAGCTTCCACATGAACCCTGATTCTTAACAGGTTGCATACCACCTGCAACCTCTTGCCGCCAGTCGAACGCTGCGGGTAAATTCTCTGCTGGTTCGATATAACGAGACTGCTTCCACTCACTGGTGTCTTTAGGCTGCGCTAGCCCTGTGATGTCCTTCATATTGCCACCGTTGACTAGGTACTCGGTGACCCAGTTTGATTCTACTCTGAAATCTACCTCGTTTTCCGCAGTCCACCTCTCCATGGCCTCAACATCGTAATGTAATGGGTTGTCTGCAACTGCTGGCATTGAAAAGGCACTAAATGATACCGCAACCGCGGCAAACGATATTGACTTCATCTTTCCCCCCTAGAGAAAAAAGTCCTGCTTACTAAAAGATAATTTCCATGATTATACGGCATGACGACGAATGCAGGAATCATTTCGACCACTTTTTACCGATATTTTTCCTAACTAACTATTAATGAACAGTAAATTTCTCTAGGTGTGATCTGAAGATCAATGTATGATGGCGTATCTTTGCATCCGGAGCATATATATGACTGATATACGAACAATCGTTGCAGTTTTTTTGGCTTTTACATCTTCATTTCTTTTGTTTTCCATTCAGCCGGTTGTAGGTCGAATTTTTCTCCCGTTTCTCGGCGGCTCACCGGCGGTATGGAACACCTGCATGATGTTTTTCCAGATATTGCTCCTTTTTGGTTATCTCTACTCGCACATGCTTTCGCAAAAAGTTAGAGCGCACATTCAACCAGGTTGGCATTTGATAGTCGGGGCGTTCACACTGTTTATTTTGCCGATCGGATTACCAGTGGGGTTAATCGATGTCTCGATGATCACTGAAAGACCGATTTTCTGGCTGCTATTTACTCTTTCGGCTACAGTCGGACCATGTTTCTTTTTCCTATCTTGTATGTCTCCACTCATTCAAAGTTGGTATCACCAGTTAAATCCAACGAAAAATCCATATGCTTTGTTTGCCGCCTCCAATACGGGTAGTTTGTTAGCTCTTCTCGCATACCCACTATTCTTTGAGACAAGGTTTCCAGTTTCAGAACAAGCGCGACTCTGGAGTATTGGTTATCTTTGCAACGGTCTGATGCTAGCAGTGGTTGCTGTATACATGTTTAGAGTTCTGCGGAAGCAGCAGGTTGCTGGATCAATAATTGCTGCTATTGATGGTGATCTTGAACTTCCTACCAATGATGAACTTGATATCGAACAGTGGACAACGAAAAGTAGCGGTGCAAGTGTGATTTGGCGGCAGAGAACATTTTGGTTTTTACTCGCATTTATCCCATCGAGTTTGATGCTTGGTGTCACCAGTTTTTTAACCACTGATGTCGCTGCTATTCCGATGCTTTGGCTTCTACCTCTTGCTCTCTACTTGTTATCCTACATCATTGCCTTCGGTCGATATAATGAAAAGAGTGACCGTATCTTCTCTGCCATTCTTCCCTTTGCCGTGGCTCTACTACTTTTCTTAATTTTTGCGGAGTACCGGAAAAATCTCTGGCTCTGTATGACATCTCATTTGTCGCTGTTTTTCATTATCGGTTTAACAGTGCACGGCCGTTTGTCTCTATCTAAGCCGTCTCCGAATCGTTTGACCGAATATTATGTATTGATTGCTGCTGGTGGTATGGCTGGTGGCATTTTGAATGCACTTATCGCGCCTCAGCTCTTTAGTGTCTTAGCTGAATACCCCTTAGTAGCCGCGCTAAGCTTGGTTCTACTGTTTAAACGTGAGCATTTTGCAGTCGTAAAAACACCCCTATTTCTCAGCGCTGCTGCAGCTTCGGGCGTTGCCTTACTTTATATGTCTGATGTGATTTACGATAAAGACTTCGTTAGCGATTGGATTCCCAATGGAACATTTAGCATTGAGAACTCCGTGATCCGGACGAGTCTTCTGTATGCTTTACCTTTGGTCTTGTTAGCGTTGATGTTTAGGCATGGAAAGTTTATTGCCGCGGGATTGATCGGTTTTACAATTAGTGCTGTCAATTTTGAGCCGGATGAAAATGTCATGCTGCAGAAAAGAAGTGTGTACGGCACAGTCACCGTAAAGCGCTATAATCAACCAAAGCTAAATTCTCTCGTTCACGGCGGTATTCTCCATGGTGAACAAAGGATTGATTCCGATGAGGCGCGCTTTTCGCCTCGATCCTATTACCACCGTGAAGGCCCACTCGGTCAGGTCATGGATACTTTAACGAAAAACCGCGCTCATCCACGTATTGCTGCTTTGGGAATGGGAACAGGTACCATTGCAGCATACGGAACGAGAGACAATGATATTACCTTCTACGAACTTGATCCCAATATCGTTGAGATCGCACAGGATCCAAAATACTTCACTTATGTTGATGACTGTAAAAGACGCTGGTGCAATTTGAGGATTGTCGTCGGCGACGCGCGGCTACAAATCATACAGACACCAGATACTTATGATGCCGTGATAGTGGATGCGTTTTCATCAGATTCAATTCCGGTCCATCTGATAACAAAGGAAGCCATTGAAAATTATCTGCAAAAGATTGAAAGCGACGGGCTTTTAGTTTTCCACATCTCAAACCGTTATGTGAATCTTGAGCCGGTTTTATTAGGAATCGCTCAAAATCTTGGCTTAGGCTTCGCTTTGAGAACCGATGAAGCAAACGACCTTATTGGCAAAGGCGCATCAACGTGGGTGGTCTTATCAGGTGACATGGCCATGTTTGAAGAGTTCTATAATGACCCACGCTGGGGTGGTTTGAAAGAGGACGAAAACGTTGGGGTTTGGACCGATGATTACGCAGCATTGATGAAAGTCTTTACTTGGTTTTGAAATGAGCGCTTTAAAAAGGCTGGTGGTTTGACGGTAGTCGCTGTTGTCGGAGCAACGCGGGTTGGAAAACGCTATGACTAAGCTGACCGGAGAGATTTATCGCATTTTCAAACCAGGCAATCTTTGGATGTTCGACAAGATCATCAGATTAACGAGAAACCTGTCAGGGCAAAGTGACGAGCTCTATCCCGCGTGGCAAGGGATGCAATACATGTACAATATGTACAGTGGCTGCGCTAAACTCCCACTGTTGGACAACAACCGCTACCCAGTGAAATGGACAAAGGCAAGTGAAGTATTGGGTAACTATTTATCCCATCCGTAACTGGCCTTGCTTGTAGGGGCGAAACCTTTAGGTTTTTGTGCGTGTTCGCTTCTTGTTATGCGTCAACATAAATTTCAGACATTCTCGGGCAGACAAAAGATCGTAGCCAAAGCGTCGTTCAAGCTCAGTGTAAGTATGCTTTGCCTGGCTAACTTGCTTGCTACTGATATTGCGTTCACTTTCGGTGTCTAAAGCTAACATGGATTGGAAGTTCTCTTGGATCACTGTTTTACGTTCGTTGTAATAATGATCTTGAATACGAGACAAGTGATCGCTAAAGATAATTGGAATATTCATTTGTGCTTTTGGATTATCGAGCTTGTAAGCTGCGATTCGAGAAAGCAGTCCTTCGCGGTGCCTTTCAACTGATCCCTGAACTCCTAGAATTTTTTCGATGTCTTTCATAAGCATTTGATTGGCTGGTTCGTACTGCTCGGTTGCTGGGTTGTAGATCTTTTCTTTCTTGATCTCTGCGACAGCATTTTCGATATAGCGAACCAAAAGACGGTCGTATTCTTCGTCTTCAACCATTGACATCGCGCGCATGCACTCGTCTTCGAAGACGTCCGCGAACTCGTCTTTAATCATACTGATAAAAAGCGTTGAATCGTGGTACTTGCCGCGTGGTTCAAATTGAAGAAACTCGTAAACCGTGCGATCTTTTGAAATCCGTTCGAGTTCATCAAAAATAGCCATCGGAGTCAGTGTCTCGTAGAGCGGGTTCTGTGACGAACGGTGAAGGATCTGCTTAACTTCACGAGGAGATGCTCCGAACCGTCCTTCGTAGACTACCATTCCTACCGATTCATTGATGATCTTTAAACGCAAATCTTTGAGCTGCGATTCTTCGTGGTGCTTATAAATTGGGTGCAGGGTTTCACCGTCGTAGAGTTTTGCTTTGCTGCGTGGGTCAAGGCGAGCGATCAAACCACGGACGGTGCTTTCGTAATACTCTGGATCAGGTTGCTTGTAGCGGGTCATTACGGCCCAAACACAAAGCAGTTTTACTGAGTGTGGCGCAATCTTTTTGGTCTTTGCTAGAACCGCGACGTCTTTCTGATAAATCTGAACTTCCAAGCCAGGGCGCAGTAGGTAAGGAACTGTTACCAATTCAAAGCGGCCTCTGAAAGAACTAAAATCAGGGATTGTTTTAAAGGTATCTAGGTGCTTCTCGTTCGATGAGGCCATAAAAACAATATCTAGATTTGCAGTCGAACTTGGCAAGCTGATGGAAGAGCGCTCAACAGAGGTCAGAAGGTATTTAAACGATTCGAGCGGACGTTTGAGTAGGTCAGAGAATTCGAGAATGCCGCGGTTGGCCTCAATCAGCTCGCCCTGTGCCTCGTAGAATCTAATGTTATGTAGAATCGTTGGTAAGTTAGATATATTGCGGTCCATGGTCAGCTGCTTCTCGTGCGCGTCGATAGCCATCTGCGGCTCGACCGTCGAGATACCAACTCGGTATTGTCTGTTGTAATAGAAGCGTTCTACCTGCACGTGGCGGAATACTTTTGCTAAGTCACCTTCATAGGCCGCAAGCATGTTTTCAAAAATTAGCTGATTTCGTTTTGATAGACCAGAGTGCAAGATGTGCGGCGCTAGCTCGACGTCTTCCGGTTTTTTGCCTTCAACTGCAGCCAACCAGTTCCTAAGCCAGATCTCTCTTTGCGGCATGGGAATCAAATAGATTGGATTGTCTTTAAATTCTGAATGGATCTTTGAAGCAATTTGCGTGTCATCAAGGAGTGCATATGAGTCACTTGATGCAGATTCTGCTTTTGATGATGCAAATCCAATCGGACCGCTTTCACCTTTAAATGCAGTAGTCTGGTGCTTCTCTGCTGGGAAAATCCAGTTAAACCGGTAAACCGCTCCGACATCTAGCTCACTATACTTTTGCATGGCATAGGAGATGGCTTCGACTGTTGATGATTTACTCGAGCCGTTAGGTCCATGCATTAGGATCAGCTTATTGACATAGCCTTGTCTAACGTAGGTTTTTAGAAGTGAATAGATATCACCTTGGACGTTTTCGCCACCTACGATTGGTCCATTTTTCTCAGTACCAGTGTCAAACAGTTTGAATCTGATCGAAGTGCCATGCACTTCGTGACCCTGGAGTTCTCTCTTTCCGTAGTGGTTGAACGTGTCGCAGATGTATTCCGCTGCGTTCCGTATCATCAGACGCGGATTTTTTCTGACGAGCCCAAGAAAGTTATTGAACGGAAGAATGATCATCTGCCGTTTGTAATGCTCTTGATATTCACCGGAGAGATTGGTGATCAGTCTGGAGGCATCTAGTTCCATGGGAGTCTCCGTTGGGTGTTTCTTGTTAACTACTGTATCTTATTGACCTTTTCTTGTCATCTTTGGGAGGCCAATGATCGCAAAAATCATGATTTTTATTGGTGTGTTTGTGGAGGTGGCGGTTTAAGAATTGTAAAAAAAAGTTAATCTTTCTTAACCTTTGTAGGGTTCTCGCTTTGACCTTGGCCTTTTTATTCATCGCAGCCGTTTGCGAAAAATCGAGGATCAAAACCTCACCCGGCGGTTAAATGGACGACGAGATTATTAGCAACGGTCGTTGGGCAAACTGAAGAGCGCGAATTGCGCGGCGATCTTTTGCACCATCTTGAGGGCGAAGTTGATCACGAGTTGATGCTGGAAAGAGACCTCGAAGCATTAGACTGGGATGTTGCTTTTGTGCAGGATGCTATGAGTCCTAATCCTGAAATTATTAAATTTATGGCAATGCAGCAGAGTTTAGCTAGTTTCGAACGGGATCCTGTCATGTTTCTAGTAGCGCCGTTGGTAGCAGAGGGATTATCTGCGAACATGGTCCCAGAATTTATTCATGCACTCGAACGCTGTATTCGTTCTTGGGGAATAGCAAAACCAAAGTCAGCGATGTCATTTCTTCATTCGCATATTTATACTGATGGCGGGGATAAAGGGCATTGGCAAGCTGTTCAGAGAACAATTTCAAAGCGCATTTCTTCAGAAAACCGCTTTCAACACGCTCTTAATCTAACCGAAGCGATGTTTGTTAGTATGTGTAGTGCCTATAATGATTTTGTAAACGATGCTGATTTGGACGGATTTGACGGCGCGCATACTGAATCCAGAGCTTCGAGATCACAGGCACCGGCAGTCACCACGGAAATGCGTTCCTAGCGCTATGCAAATCTTTTTTTCCATCACTTGATTTACATTTACGTCCCGCGTTTGCTTGAATTCAAGCGCGGGACTAACGATTGTAACCAAGTGATTATTGCGCAGGCATCACGGCGGATAGTTTTGCTCCCACTTATCAAAGTTAACAAACTATTATCATTGGATTTTTCAAATGATTGCCGCCAATGAAATAATCTTCGCGATCGACCTCTTCAGAAAATTTGAGTGCCAATTTACTGGTCAAAAATAAAAGATTTAAATCTTTTCGCAGTCTTTGTAGTTTGTTGGAGCCTTCCTATGATACAAAGGATGGAGCACCCATAGAAAAAATAACCTCAGAATGCGGCGACGGATCAGCATGAAGAAAGTTTTTATTCTCGATACGAATATTTTACTGAACGCACCCGACAGTATCTTCAAATTTGACGATAATGATGTTGTGATCCCGATCTCTGTGATCGAGGAAATCGATACATTTAAGAAAGATTTGAGTGAGAATGGTCGTAACGCGCGCGAGGTTTCCAGAATTTTGGACAAGCTTCGTCAGCGTGGGACGTTGTCCTCTGGGGTCAAACTATTCCCGGAACGCCCGGATTCCGGCAGTATTTTTATCTACCTTGGGCATAATATGGAAATCCTCCCGGAACTGCTTGCAGACGGGACTGATAACCACATTTTGGCAATCGCTCTCACTCTGCAGAAGCAGTTTGGTGAAGGCCGCAATGTCATCATTATTACTAAAGACAGTAATTTAAGGATCAAAGCCGATGCTTTTGGCATCCAGGCTGAAGACTTTGAAGCAGATAAAGTTGACGTCGACGAACTTTACAAAGGGTATTCAACCCATAAAGTCAGCGCTGATGTCATCAATAGGTTCTACACAAAACGCACGCTTAAAATGGAAAATATGGAACTGGCACCTAACCAGTTCGTCATTTTTGAAGAGGAAAACGATCCGTCGCAGCTCGTTTACGGGGTTTATGACGCAGTTGAGGACCATGTCCGGATGCTTGACCCACACTCTGAGGGTGTATGGGGCATCTATCCAAGGAATTTGGAACAGACGTTTGCTTTAGAGGCTCTTCTTGATGACAACATCAAGCTCGTAACTTTGAGCGGTGGTGCCGGTACCGGTAAGACGCTCATGGCGATTGCAGCAGGATTAGCGAAGACTACTGACGAAGACGAATATCACAAGCTACTCGTAGCACGGCCTATTTTTCCTCTCGGTAAAGACCTAGGTTTTTTGCCAGGTGATCTCGACGAAAAGCTAAATCCTTGGATGCAGCCAATCTACGATAACCTCGAGCTTCTTTTGAGCGGTGGCCTCCACACAAAGCAAAAACGCTTGAGCAAGAGCTACCAGGAGCTAATCAACCAAGGCATGTTGCAAGTTGAACCTTTGACCTACATTCGTGGTCGTTCATTGCCGAATATTTTCTTCATCGTGGACGAAGCTCAGAACTTAACGCCCCATGAGATTAAAACTATTCTGACAAGAGCGGGCGAGGGTACCAAGATCATTCTAACAGGCGACCCTTACCAGATCGACAATCCTTACATCGACTCTCAGAATAACGGTCTGACCTACGTTATTGAGAAGTTTAAGAATGAGCGTATTGCTGCCCACATCACATTGATGCGCGGTGAGCGAAGTGAGCTGGCAACCGCAGCTGCTAATTTGCTTTGAGTTTAATCGAATAGAAAGTCGCTCTTACTTAAACAGTAAGAGCGACTTTTTTTTTCGAACGTCAGTCGCCTTGGTGCGGGCGACTTTTCTCTATTGTTCGAGTGCGCAGTAGTAATCATCACTGCCCGTTGAAAGTTTTCCACCACCACGCATGAATGATGAGTAGTCTGAGCACTCAGACGGCTCTTCTGGGTAGCAGAAAGAGTGTAGGTCATCGACAAAGGCCGATGCCAGTACGGTCTGAATCTGAGCCTTCGTTAGGTAGGCTAGGCCAGCGCAGGACCCACCGATTTGAAAGGTTTCCTCTGACTGAGCTGCGCCAATCGACGCCATGCCTAGGAATGCTAGACAAGTTACAATCTTAACTACGACTGAATGTAAGCCTCTAATAGTCATACTGCCTCCAATTTTGAAGCGGGAAAGCCTTGCGGCCTGCTCCATAAAAACAAGTTCGGTTCGGATTGAGGCGACATTAACATTTCTCGATTTCTCATTTATTTACGGGTGGTTAGAGATGGTGAAAAAGGAAGGCTCACCTTGCGGCGAGCCTTCGTATGAGATGGAAAAAATAAGTTTAGTTAGATGATGAATTGGTTCACGTTCCACTTCGAAACGCTACCTTGGTCGTGCCCATTTAAGGCGGACAGCCCGGATACCTGTTTCTGTTATATTTCAGCATATTCTATACATCACCTCCTGTAAGAGTCTCCAGCGGCCCGACGCCCGGGGCGCTA
>CAMAXT010000057.1 GCA_945862295.1 Pseudobacteriovorax antillogorgiicola | reverse complement strand
AATGGAAACTTTGAGCTGAAATTTATTACAGCAACGTTGCTGCAAGGAATGCCCGGCAACCTGAAAA
Source organism: Pseudobacteriovorax antillogorgiicola (assembly GCA_945862295.1). Classification (GTDB taxonomy): domain Bacteria; phylum Bdellovibrionota_B; class Oligoflexia; order Oligoflexales; family CAIYRB01; genus CAMAXT01. The sequence goes on along the minus strand of CAMAXT010000057.1, from coordinate 19,300 downwards.
AGCAGTACAACAACGCAAAAGCAGCTGATGCTGCAAACGGCACTCAAAATGATGACGGCAAGCGCCCCGTCGGATTCAATGGCAAGCACTTGGGCTACGAAGTCGATATGGCTTACTCAAAGCGGATCGGCAAAGAAGCAACTCTAGGCGTTGCAGCGGGTTTCGCTCTTCCAGGAGAAGCCTGGAAAGTAGATGAGAAATCTAAGCCAATGAATAGCGCAGTCATTCAGACCTATGCAGCTTTCAGATTTTAATTAGACGATTTAAGACACAAAGGCCCCGGGAATATAATGTTCCCGGGGTTTTTTACGCTGTTTCTCTACAAATTAATTGATTAGTATAGAGGCATTCGGCTTATAGATGCCTTTATATGGAGTCTCGATGCTTTATTTTGACATCTCTGCAGTGCAACGTCTGGACAACGCCATGAGCATCCAGTTCCTAACTGCTGCGGCCTCCGTACTCCATAAACACGGCCACATCACTCCAAAAGAAATCGATAATCTCAGGCTTGCGCTTACACGCTTGAAGGCGACGACCCCTTCTGCATTGTCTAACTCAGTATTTTTAGAGCTAGAGCAAAACCAAAACGAAATCCTTTCTATTCTCAAATACCGTTTCGGCACCTCTGGACTTGCGCTCAACCTAATCCGCGTAAGCAGTCAGCAGAGTTTACGCCCGTTGCAGGAAAGGCTGACAGCGTGTGGACAGAACCTAGTTAAAAAATCCCAACTAGTATTCAACCGCCCACTTTTCATCTATTCATCTGGAAAGCCACAATACAAAACACTCGCTTCAACGTTTGTCATCGATCTAGCGGAAAAAATTGTCGCAACAACGACTCACCTGTCTGAAACGATCAACCGATTTGGCTGGATGATTCCGTCTCAAGAACCCTCATCGGAAGATGTCGGCATTGATTTAGAAATCGCTGAAGCGCTTGGACTGTCGGGTCTGACAGATAAAGTCCTCCCTTTCAATGAAGAAAAAGAACTTGTGCGCCGCGTTCACCACGTCATGTTAAGTCTTGCTGACTACTGCAGCGATTTTTCTGAGCAAGTGATTCAAAACAACAGAACAGAAGCCGGACATAATCTACTTTCTAGTTCAGAGATCTTGAGAGCAGAATGTTTAAGGCTGTCGGCAATTAATTTCCCTGAGGGCGATTCCTTCACCATGTGGGAAACACGTCGAAGACATTTATCTGCGAACATATCTAGCATCACAGAAGCACTTAAACTGGTTTGCACAGCGTGCGAAGATGCGGTAAATTTTGAATCGACACAAACACCAGCTATATCAGACCGCGAATCAGTGAAAAACAGACTCGTAACCCAAATGGTTGGTTCGGGCACTCCGGTAGCCCTTGCAGCGAAGGCCGCGCAAGATTTCATGCATTACCTACGCGAAAAACAGCTCAGTCCGAGTGAAGTCATCGCTGGTGAATTGTCCCGCATCAATCCACTGCTCAACGTCAAATGCTTAGAACTCTTGCAAGCCGATGTTTCTGAGGTTGGAGCTATGGCAGCTAGTTCTGATTTGAAAAAAAGAGTCGTCGATCGCAGTAAGGCTCTGACGGATCAACTTAAAAACCTTGCAGTTATCTTATGTCTAGCGTTGCTTTTACCTTTTTTCATCGGCTGCGGTCTAAAGACCGATCCAAAAACCGATGCTGCTGAGCTTAGACCAGATATACAGTTCAAAAGTGCTTCGCTCACCCCCCCGGAGTACATCATCTCCCCAAATAAAAATTTAATTCCAGGCACGAACCAGCCTGATCCAAAAAGAGGAACCAATGGTAACAAAAGCAAGTAACCCGTTTGCAGGGGTTTGGACCGCGTTAGCGACACCATTTACCGACAATCTCGATATCGACTGGAAGGCATTCGAACTCCTTCTCGAACAACAAGTTAATGCGGGGGTCAAGGGTGTCGTGATTGCTGGAACAACCGGCGAATCACCAGTACTTGCTGTACAAGAAAAACTCGCTCTTATCCGCAAAGCCAAGGCCCTGGTTGGCTCTAAGATGCGAATCATGGCAGGCAGTGGTGACAACAACACCAATGCAAGCGTCGAGCTTTCACGTCTATCTGCGGATGCCGGCGCTGATAGTCTTTTGATCGTTACACCGCCTTACAATAAACCATCTACTGCGGGATTAATCGGTCACTTCGCCGCGATTACCAAAGCCGTAAACGTTCCAATTTGTCTCTACCATGTACCAGGACGAACTGCTCAAGCTCTCTCAACAGTACAGATCACGCAGATAGCTACTGAAGTAAAAATTGCATCGATTAAAGAAGCGAGTGGTGACATTGCTTACTTCTCCCGCGTCGTCAATGCGCTCGCAATTCCGATTCTGTCAGGCGACGACCCAACATATTTGGGAAGTCTAGCTGTCGGTGGCGAAGGAGCGATTAGTGTCGCTTCCAACGTGTTTCCAGCAGCAGTGGTGCAAATGACTGATGCTTACTGGCGCGGCGACTCTGTAACAGCTCTGACTATTCACAAAATCCTGATGCCTACGATCGATATTCTCTTCTGCGAAGTCAACCCATGCCCTTTAAAAGCGGCACTCCACGTAGTCGGAACCTGCAACAACAACTTCCGTTTACCACTCGCACCGGTAACGACAGAAAATTATGGCCGCATTAAAAAAGTCATAGAAAGCACTAATCAGCTGCTCGAGGATGTTTTGAAATGACCTCAGAACGTCAAAAAAGAGTTGCGGTCTGGCTGCACGGGTCGAGCGGAAAAATGGGACAAGAGATTTTCTCCGCTATACAGAGCCAAGATATCTTCAAAATTGTTGGCGGCAACGGCCAGACTTTTGAAGGCGATCCTTTTCTCCAAGGTAAAAAAGTCACAACTGAGTTGTTAGCAGGAGCGTTGAAAAAAGATCATGTCGAACTGATCTTTGATTTCACAAATCCGGATGGGTCTCGCCAGCTGTTAGAAGCAATCACGGAAGCCGCGCTTAAAAATCTATTTGTTCTAATCGGCTCTACTGGACTCGATGACGCCAGTGTCAAAAAATGGCGCGATCTTGCTGCTGCGAATAAGCTGGCGGTCTTAGTCGCTCCAAACACTAGCATCGGCGTTCTCGTTTCATCAAAACTCGCGGCAAAAGCCGCTGCCGCACTTTTCCCAAAGGGTTTTGACATTGAGATTGTCGAAACTCATCATCGAGCAAAACTTGATGCTCCGAGCGGCACTGCGAAACATTACGCACGCCAAATTCTCGCTAAAATCGACTCTCTAAAGCAGGTTTTCCCTCGACCCGGTGCTCGTCAAAAAAACGAACTCGGCATGCACTCTATTCGCGGTGGTGGCGTATTCGGTGAGCATGAAGTACGTATCATCAGTGACAACGAAGAAGTGAGGATCTCCCACCGAGCTTTTTCTCGAACACTATTTAGCAAAGGCGCACTCGATCTTGGCCAATGGCTTTTAACGCAAAAGCCCGGCTTCTATCATCTTGAAGATGTTAAATTGAGTGATCTCTAAGATTTATTAGGCAAGTAGTTCAGAAACAGGAAGAATTCGCTCTTCTCGACATCCAAATCCATTTCATTTCCACACTTTGAGCAAACGTGTTTTCCTAAATCGACGTCACCATCGGCGTCGGTTTTTAGCTTCGCGAGTTCATAAAGTGAGCTGTCTAGTCTTTTGCAGGATTCGCAATTAAAAGGCACAAAAAATGATTTAATCTGCCGCGCATCACTTGGCATGCCAATCATCTGAGGGATGACGTTTACGTTAGCGATAAAATCAGGGGTACACCCGTAAAATTCAGATTTTTTCGGGCCACGGGCAATTGTAAATGCTAGGAATTTTCTTATCCCAATACTGTTGATCGATTGGATCTTGCTAAGGTTCACCTTTAACGGATCCGGGCCTGCAAGCAAGCTATCGAATTCCGCAAACTCGTCTAGTCGCCCGGACAAGTGATAAACGCCATTTTTAATTTCTATATCCACCGACGTACCCAGCGAAATATTTACTTATTTTTTGTTAGACTTTATTGCTCCACCAAGTCGTATGTAAGTCATGTTCTCATCATACACATATACTACCTGAGATGTTAGCCAGTAGCCGTCAGCGGTATTCGCCTGAACTTGGTAAATTCCTGCTGGAACATTAAAAAACAATGCCTTGGTTAGTGGCAGATCGCTGAAATACCAGCCTTCGCCCCGAGAGTTATTGTCATGATCAACCAACTTGATTTTGACGCTCTCGCCTTGAACGCCTTCGTGATGATTGTATTCTACAAAAACGCTACCCAAAGACGGCTCATACGTCACCTGTGCGTAGACAGCCATATCCTCGATGAATCCACGTGGAACGAGTGGAATGATCGGTGCCTGTTGGCTGTTAGAAGGTATTGAATAGATCGCTGGTTCGAAATCTGCAGCTTGTACAGCTAGACTTGTTCTTCCATCAGAGCTAGCGACTGGAAGCTTTGACTCAACTAAGCCCGGGCCCAGGTAGACCATTGGATCTGCGTGACCGAATGGTGTGACTTCAGCGAAATCTACCGGGAGGTAGCGGTTTGCTGTCTCAACATCTGCGTTTAGTTGCACAGCTGCTGGAGCTAGAGAAGCTAGTTGCAAACGGAGCATTTTTTCGACGCCAATCGAGACACTGTCTTCAAGGTGGTAGCCGGCGAACACGGCCTTAGAGACCGTAGCCATCAGAGTCTCGCCTTCAAACATCGAGATCGCCACCGGACCTGGATCAGCATTAAAGATACAAACGCGGCCGTCCGCTCCTGTTTGCGTAAGAGAGCGGTCAATAAAGCCGTACTGATTGAAGTAGAACGGGCCTTCACCGCGAGCGTCAATTTCAATCGTCATGCCAGCTGAAGGGGCTTTCGTTTCAGCATCAATCACGCGCAAACATACAGAACCTAGAGCTGCATGCGGTGAGCTTTGCACGATTTCAGAGAAGCCATCAAACGAAAATTTTCTCATTAGGCGAATAGTCTGTGTTGATCGTCCAGAAGCGACTTCGGCAACCGCTGGTCTGTAGACCCCGTGTGGGTCAGTGATTTTTACAAGCAAGCGTGAGTTCTTCGGAACTTCGCGAATCTGAGCCTGGCCTGTCGCATCGGTCTGCGTTACATAGTCTGTTCCGACCACACGAATTTGAACTGTGGAAGCTGGGAAAGCGCGGCCTTCTGTTGAGATATCAAGAGGAGTCCGGTCGTCAACGATTTTGATATTTACTGTTTCATACTGTGCAGCAGCGCGTTCGTTATAGAAACTAGATAGATCCGGTTGAGCATATTCAGTATCAATCGCTGTTGGTAGATCACCTGCTACACTTGCTGTTGCATCAGACTTCGCAGCCGCGTTAGCTCCTGGATAAAGTGCACTAGCGGCGCCTCCATGAACGATGCCGTCGAGGCTGAGTAGATTGTCAGGAACTTTTAGTTCAAATGGCTTACTAGAATTTTTCACAACAACTGGAATGATGTTCATCTTGCCACCAGCGACAACATAGAGTTCGGTTGCGCCAGCTGTTTTTGATGTCAGCGATTGAGTGAGCTTGGAGAATTCTGCGATATGGCTATCACGGACAAACATTGCCAAATCACTTGGTAAGGTGCCGGATATGACAACATCCGCGGTCGCTCCAACGTTACTAAACATCAAACGTTCAGGAGTAATTTTATATGCCCCAGCAACCTGTGTGATTGCGATGACTGTTTTTGGTTGCACGACGGCGGCAGGTGCTTCGATTTCAACTTTTGCGACGGGTTGAACCAGCGATGCCTTGACGTCTTTTACTTGGGTAGGCAGCTCAGTCGATTGCATCTCTAAGACCGTTGCTAGGCTTTTAGGCGCCGCTGCTGCCTTTATACTGCTAGGTTGTTTAAGTTCAACAAAATCCGCGAAGATTTTGGGCTTTTTGTTTAAAAGCTCCGTAATAGAAACGGTTGGTTTAGTCGAAGTGCCTTCGTCGATTGTTGGCTTAGCCGGCGCTGCGGTGATGCCCTTCACCTTTGCACTAGCAACAAATTCAGCTAGTGACATTGGTGCAGAGGCCAACACCGTCTTTACCGAAACACCCGATTTTTCAGATGCCGCTAACGGTGCTGAGACCAGAAATGTTCCGGTCGCCATGAGCGATAGGCTGAGCACATGTTTGTGCAAAAAATTCATTCGTGAAATCGCCTCGGTTAAAAACCCGGTTTGATCAAAGACAGTCGTTCTTTAATCGGAACTATCTCCGTTAAGTTGAGGCATTAGACCAAAATATATAGATGCCTCGTGTTCTTTTATTTTACACGAAAACTCTGTATTACCGCCAATTTACCCCCTAGGGCATTTCTATACAGGCTTGATGATGCAAATTTGATGTGGAGAGCTGCAAAAGAAGTGTGCACAAAGATAGGAGGCATCCCTCGCATGTGGATGCTCAATCTTTGGTATTTTATCAATTTCCCAATTTTGCTTTCAAAAGGGCGCTAACGACTTTGCCGTCGCCACCTGAACCCAAAGAATTCATAACCGCCTTCATGAGGGTTCCGAAGTTTCGGTCGTCAGTGCCCTTCATGGTCGCCTCGATCGCTTTTATCACGTCCGCTTCGGATGCTTTCTTAGGCAAGTACTCATCAACGATGACCAGTTCACTGCGGATCGCAACACGGCGCTCTCCTTCTGGGTAGTCATCCATGGCTTTGGTTAGACGCTTATGATAGACCGAGATGATCTTCACGACTTCGTCGTCTGAGAGCTCTTGTTTGATATCTACAGCAGCCTGCGTGTATTTTATCTCGCTGAGTAGCATTCTTAATACACTCATGCGCTCTTTGGCTTGAGCCTTCATAGCATTCTTTAGGTCTTCGCTAATTTTAGCTTTCAGAGACAAATTAAATCCTCCATGATTGAGTTTCAGACAATGTAGTCCAAATCGGTTAAGGACTCAATCAGGATGGATTTAGGTCGGCATTTTAAATTCTCTTCCGCTGCAATTTCAGCTTTGTTATTGCTGTCTTGCGCCAAAATTGAGCAGACTGTTGCGCCAACTCGAAAACCAAAAGAGTGTGTCACCGAGCAACAATCAGAGCCCGCAGCACTTTCGGGTAGCTATATTGTCGCGTTTAAAACAGAGCCCGGAGTGGCCGCCAGTGGTTTTTCTAGCTTCGCATCTGAGTCGCGCGCTCACTACCGCTTTCTTGATTCGACGTTTCTTCCGGAAAATGACGTCGCGTCCATTCAGTTCATTACTTCGGTTGATTTAAGCGAGAATTCTGGGCGGAGTGACTTAGGAATTTTTTCTAAATCTCATATTCGTGAACCGTGGTCACTATCACAAGAGCGCGCCGCATCGATCGCACGAGTTGATTTTCACAGCGCAGAAAAAGCCGCGGATTTGCTCGCAAATTGGGAAAAAGAAGGGAAAATTTGGTTCTATGAACCGAACTACATTAGCCAACTCTCATCGCAAGAAACCCCTCCTGAGAATACGTTCGGCACTCTAAAAACTAAATACGAGTCGCTTAACTACTGGTGGTTGAAATCGATTAATGTCGTTCAAGCGTACGAGTCATTAGCAAACCGCGACCAAGCAAACCCCGCATTTAGAACAGATGAAAGTATCAATAACGCCCGTCCAATCATTGCTGTCCTAGATAGCGGTGTCGACTACCAACACCCAGCACTAGTTGGCCGAATATGGGAAAACAACGACATAAACGAATCAAGTTGTGAAAACGATTTTCATGGTTGCGACACGACGGTGGCAAAAAAAGGCAAGCTTGGTAACGGTAACGTCCATCCGTTTGATACAGCTGGACCAGGCGAATCATGCTTCGGAAAAAGTTCAAATTGCTCGCACGGTACGCACGTCGCTGGAATTATCGCAGGAAACTACGAATGGGCTGATCCTGAACTCAGCCGGCGAGCAGCAGGTGTGTGTCCCGTCTGCCAGATCATGATTCTAAAAATCGTCGGCAAAGTGGGAAAAGACAGCGGTATTCTTGATAGTTCGATTCTTGCTGCTTTCAAATACGTCAGCCTATTCCGCCGCGAGGGTTCTCCCGCTGTTCGCGTTATTAACGCTTCATTTGGCAAATTTGTTAGGTCAAGGTCGGTCGGTTTGCTCGTGCGCTTGTTAAAAGAACGTCACGGTGCAGTTGTGATAGGTGCTTCTGGCAATGAAGATTCGATGTCCATGGAATATCCTGCTGCGTTCAGCGATGCCGTTGCGGTAGCAGCGGTCGACGAAAATTTAGAGAAAGTTGATTTTTCAAACTTCGGTAGATGGGTTGATATCTCTGCACCAGGAGATGGAATCTTATCAACCGTACCTGGATCAAGCCTGGATGTAAAATCGGGAACATCCATGGCAGCGCCAATGGTGTCAGGAGTAGCAGGCTTGCTCGTAGCACAGAAACAAGACCTACCATTCGGTGAATTACGCGGAGCCCTTCTTAACGCAGCTGATCCGACGATCTACCAACGTGCACCAAACCGCACCCTTAATAACGATTGCTACTATGCAGCGATAAAAAATAATTCAATACGCCAACCACTGCTTGGCCTCGGCATGCTTAGCGCGCGCGATTCAGTAAATAACGCTTTAACACCTGGTCAACCGATCTTCTCAAAGCTTGACCGTGTTAAGCCGGGATGCAGCGTTGTTGGCAATGGCAATAGCAGCGTTGGTGCTTCGGGTATTATTTGGCTCTTAGCACCATTACTCATTCTGATTTTTCGCCGCTCTAAAGGTTCATTTGAGGAAACCCTATGAAAACATGCATTGCCCTTTTCAACGATGGTTGGGCCGACTGGGAAGCAGGCCCCGTCCTCGCAGTGTTGAGAGAACACTTTGGATGGACAATAAAAATCGCTACTCCCCAAGGGGATGACACCGAGTCTATCGGAGGAATTAGAGCAAGAGCTGACATGAGTTTCGATGAAGTGGACCCCGCTCAAGCAAACCTAATCCTAGCCATAGGTAGCGAACAGTGGTTTTTACGGGAACAAGAAAATGTCTACGACTTGTTGCGAAAAGCCGTCGCCAAAAACGTCCCCGTCGGCGCTATTTGTGCCGCGACTTTAGCTGCTGCGCGAGCTGGGATTCTTGACGACAGGGATCACACCAGCAATAGCGCGAATTTTCTCAAAGAAAATGCACCGAAGTATAAAGGTGATCTCCACTACAAGAATGTAGCGGCTGCCGTCGAAAACAGAGGTGTCATCACTGCTTGTGGCGACGCGCCGATTACTTTTGCTGCCGAGGTGATTCGATTAGTTGAACCTACTAAAGCAGAACTGGCCGATCAGTACATAAGTATGATGCGGGCTGAACACAGTTAAAGCTTACAAGTCAGTCGAGCGACGTTGCGAAAACGCCGTTCAATACCGGCTCTTTTTTCGTCAAAAAAACCTTCGTAATACTGATAAAAATCGTTAGCCAGCGACACCCTCGGATTTAGATCCCAGTTGAGACGGGCCTTAAAAAAAGAGAACCGAGTTGCCCCGTAATGATATTCAACATCGTCTTCAATGCGCTCGTAGACAGGACGAAAATCAGATTGATAGTGCGAAGTAACTTCTAATAGAACATCTTTTATAGCTAACAGATTAAATGACGCACCAGCAAAACCCTGTAGCTTATAGTGCATGGCAGTGTCTTCGATCTCTTCTTCATTCGACGTCAAAGCAGAACCGCGGCCATCGCCCTCGTCATCGACGATATACTCACCGGTATATTGCTTGCGGCTGTACATTTTAGTCCAACCGTCCATGCCAAATTTTAAATCTATTTTTGGTACCTGCATGACAGACCGAAAGCGCATCGTCGGAGAAATGCCGAAAATGTAGGTTGTGCCATCACCGTGCTCTTCTTCACGCTCTTCATCATGCATATAGTCAGGATTGCGCACTGGAAATTGCACGATATTATAAACGAGAAGTGTCATCAAATCAGATTTTAAAGGATAGAAGTCGAGCGCTAACTCAGGTTTACGCTGCTGAATCTGTTGAGTGAGAGGGCGTTTATAGACACCAAGTGTTCCGTAAAAGTCGACTCGGCCTTCGTACATCTGGGCACCAAGCTGCATGCGGGTATGAACACTTGGCTCCTGTCTATTATAGAGACCCTGATTATCATAATAGGTGTTGGTGTGATGGCGGACTTCGACACTTCCATAGCCTTTTGCCGGCGGTTCAGCCGCCTTTTGGGTCGCAGCAACTTGCGCTGTTACACTGGCTGAAAGAAGGAATTGGGCCGCAAAAGTCAAAATGCCAAGAGTTTTCCACGCACTGGACATACACAACATACAAGGCTCCTTACCCCAGCTAGGCGCTAGGTTGGCGCTTCACAGCGGCAATTCACGTTAGTTCAATATAAAGTTTGTACTGTAAACAGGTTACTCGATTCCCGCCCAACTGACGAGACAGTAATAGACACAAAAACGATCGAATCCCCTGGTTTTAACCAGCTACCACGTACCAGCCGGTCGTTGACCTGCGGTAACACATCGTCGAGATTGGGATCATTTTCGATGAGAAGGGATTCGACACCCCGAACAATAGCGAGGCGCCGTTGAACGGCTTCAGAGAAGGTTGCGGCGATGACAGGGATGTCACCTCGAAAGCTTGCTAATTTAAGAGCGGTATTTCCTGAGACAGTAATACAAACAATCGCCTTAGATTTGAGGCGTTCTGCTGTCTTGAAAGCTTGGTAGGCAATGGCGTCCATTTCATTTTCAACAACAGGCGCGCTTCTGATCCAGTTCAAACCAACGCTATTCTTCTTACCTTCGATATCTTTGATAATGCGGTGCATGACTTCTACAGCTTCAGAGCCAAAACGGCCATTTGCTACTTCTTCTGAAATAACCACAGAGTCCGTTCCATCGATAACCGCATTCGCAGCATCGGACACTTCCGCTCTTGTTGGCATGACGTTATGTCGCATAGACGCTAGCATCTCGCTGGCGGTCACGACAACTTTCGCGTTATCGATAGCTTCTTGGAAAATCTCTTTGGTAATCATAGGAATCGTCGCTGGATTCAACGAAAGTGACATCTCGCGTCTTGAGATTAGAACGCCATCGGTAACAGAAATAACGTCTTGCAGATTTTTATACGCTAGTTCTGAGTCGATCTTCGCAAAAAGCCATGGGCTGCGGTCGCCGTATTCTTTCACGAGTTCAGCTTTAAATTTATTGACGATCGTTGGCGACCAAACACCAGGAATAATCAAATACTCAACACCAAGTTTAAGAAGAGCCGTCAGGTCTTTCAACTCGACTGCTTCGCGCAAACTTTCGTCGCGGGTGTCTGGAACGATGACGTCCATGCCTTTGTAGACTTGGCCCGGCTGCTCAACAACTAAACTGACTTTGTCTTTTGCGATGGAATCTACTTTGAGCGCTATAATGCCGTTGCCGAGGTAAACGCGCGAACCCTTCTTAAAGAGTTTGTCCCAGATTCTTGATTTTATCTGAATATCACCGCCTTTTCCTTCCGGACTAGCAGTGACTGTCTCGCCGAAATTTAAAGCGCGTCCTTCTTCGACACTATCGATGCTTGCTTGGATCCAGTTTGAGATGTCAAGCATGATCGATGGATGCGGCACACGAGTCTTTTGTTTTTTCACAGCTTGAATGAACGATGAAATCTCACCGACTTTATCTTTTGAATAAACCAATCGGAAAACATCGACCTCTTGGTCGAAGAGATTTTCGTTTTCACCAATGACTAAGGCTGGGCCCTCAAATGATTTAATAACTTTTGTTTGTCGTAAATTTTGCTCTATCATTTTCGTCCCTTGAAAATGGTTAGGTTTACCTGGCTGATTTTATCGTTCTTCGAGAGATCCGCCCATCCTGACTGGCTTATCTCCGTAGTGCTTTTGAAAGCTTTCTCCTGAAAGCGAAGGCTTATCATAGGCGATCACGACCGTAGAACCCAGCATGAATGTGCCCAATTCGTCACCTTTCCGCAGACTCACCGGTTTGTCGAAGGTTTTAAAATTGATGTCGGCATCGAATTGCTGTTCAAAGCTATTGGTAACAAACTCAGGCCAAAACGGAGTCAGCATCCTGCCTACGTTCAAAGCACCAACCATAACAACCCAAGCTCTGCCACCTGCAACCTCGCATTCAAATACCAAACGCTCGTTTCGGCAGAAAAGCTTAAAAATTCTCAGTACAAATGGGACGTTGACTGGCCATAGTTGCCCAGGAATATGCTTGATCGATAGCAGTCGCCCATCAAAAGGTGAATGAACACGGTGGTAATTATGTGGTGCGAGGTAGACCGTCTGAAACCAATCCCAATCGATGCCTGTTTCTTTTGTCGAGCCGGTAATCATTTCATCAACCGAATACTCAATCCCTTTTACCTGCAACGCCATTCCTGCAGTGATTGGCAATGATCTGGAAAGACAACCGTCAGCAGGTGATACTATGCGTCCTTCGGCAACTGGTCGTGCGCCGTCTTTGAGTTTGCGGGTAAACAAATCTTCGATGGTTTTGTAATGCTCAATTGGATGCTCGGCCTCAGACATATCGATTTTAAAAATGCGCGCGAAACCTTTGACGACAGGTCCCTCTAATGGCCCTGGCCACTTCACGCGAAAAAGTGCGCCGACGCAAAAACTGATAAGGTTTTTAGGTAGCAAATGAAACACCAACGCTGCGAAATTCATCGCATTGCTGTTTGAAGGCAAGTGTCTGATTTCACTGGCTGTATAACTGACGGTCACGAAGGCCTCCTACCGACTAAATATGCTTAAATCTGCATTCAATTGGCATACCTTGGTTTGTGTTGTTTTCACCACATTAAATTGTGAGTCCTGTGGATTTTGCGCAACACTTCGGCAAAGGTACAGGCTTTAAAGTGAACGGTTGGTCAAAAAGCAAATTTGACCTAATATATTAATCCTTTTGATTATTTACCTAGCAATTTTGGCATGATTGGGGCAGGTTCCGGGACTGGCATGTTAGTTGTAATGTATTGCATTGATATACGAGCAATCGGTATATTGGCACAAAGTGTCATCATCAAAAGGGTAACTCAGGAGGATCCATGAAGGGTTCAGTTGAAAGCATTGTGACTCAAGCAGATAAAACAACAGTCACGCAAAAGGCCGTAAAAGTCCTTGCTAGTTCTATCTACCGTCAAATGCAGGATGAAGGCTTCCAGCCTCGCGATATCATCTCTGTATCGTCTCAACTCATCGACATGCTCACCACAGAGCTGCAAAAAGAAGATTTTCAAAAGTCATAATACAGTCGAACGACTTGTAATATATTTATCGGGTTGTATCATTAAATTGCTGCAGCCCGATTTTTGATTCCTTGCCAGATTTAAGTTCGGTACCAAAGCGCTCTACAACGCTTTTGCAGGTGTTTGCGAATGCCTGGAAGGGATTTTTCTGACCAAGCAAAAACAAAGACTTATCACTGGTCTTCGGTTTGATTGGATCGATCTTCTGTTAATATTTGCCGGGATGATCGCAGTCGGCATAATTTTTCAGACTTTAAAAAAAATGTTGGGACTAAATCTCGACTCTACGCAATTTGGAAATGGATTTTCACACTTTATTGAGTTGCTAATATTCATTGGACCTTTGCTTCGACGCAAGCTAACAAAAAGACCCCGACAACAACATTTGCAGGAACCGCATAAATTCGGTTTTTTTAGCTTGTTTGGAACCATTCTTATGCTTTTTTCTTTGTTGGGTGGTCTATTCTGGTTTGTCATTAATCTGGATGGTCTTGGTGAGATTTTTTCTATCCAAGAGCAAAGGCAAGAAGCACTGATGTTCTGGTCTATAATTTTGGGTACGTTCTTTGTGGGAGCGACCGTTGACCACCACTCAAGCCGACCAAAATCAATTGTATCTTAGTCGAAATCACCATCGGCTTTCCCTATCTACACAGATGAAACGATTTTCTAAAACCATAAATCTATTCAACGATAGGTTGCATATCCAATGGGTTGCACCAATTGATGCGAAGCGACACGACGTTTTTTTGCCGGGCAAATTTTTCCCCACGCCGACTTTCTGATAAAATCGAAACATGAATCCAAAGTCAACAAAAGGCCACGCAACTAAGGCGCGAATTCTTGAGGCTGCTATCAACCTCATTTACGAACGGGGAGCCAATGGCACCAGCGTAGATGACGTATTGAAAGCATCCGGTACAGGGAAATCGCAGTTCTATCACTATTTCCTAAACAAAGATCAGCTGCTCTTGGAAGTTCTAAAGGCTCAACGGGAAAAATTCCCCGGGAAGAATCTTTCGGAGTTCAACTTTGCGTCTATGGAAGGGATCAGTAACTGGCTTGGTTCTATCCGCAAGGACTTCGCCGCTGGCACCTACCAACACGGCTGTCCAATCGGCAACATTGCTGGCGAGCTAGCCCTAGCCTCTGACGAAGTCAAATCAGCTGTTACGGCAGCGATCGGTACCTGGGAAGCCGAACTTGCGCGTGGCCTGAAGGCGCAAAAGCTACGAGGCTATTTGAAGCCCAGCGCAGACCCTGCAGAGATAGCGTTGTTTATCATCAGTGTGATTGAAGGTGCGCTGCTGCTTTCTAAAACCTCAAACAGCCCGCGCTATCTGGATGCGGCTGTTAGTCAGATCAATCAATACGTGAAACTCCACACGGTCAACATCAGCGGCCGTTTGAATCTCCCGCGCACATCGACCTTAGGTTTTTGCCCATAAAAAATTACAGCCTGACTTTTTGAGTCAAGCTGTAGCTTATGTGAGGTCAGATCAACAGCGATTAGTCGTCGGTAAACAACGATTAAGCTGCTTGGGCTGTCTTTGGGTAAGACGCTAGGTACTGATGAAACTTTTCTACAAGTTCATCTTCGAAATCCTCTGCCAAGAGCAAAGTCACGTCCGTGTTTCTTCTGTTGGTATTTCTCTTCTTCAAACGGTCTAACAATTCTGCAACACCATCGGTGTGGCGGATGATGATTGTTTCGTAGGTTAGGTCTGACGCCAGCTTTTTCATATCAGCGACGCATCCTAGATTGATCACATCTACAGATAATTTCAATTGAGCTTCCAGCATCTGCTTGGTGGTGAAGGATTTGTACATGCTGTCTTCAATGATAATGATCTTTGTTTTCATGTGATGTTTCTCCCGAAATGACCTGTTTGTGCGTGTCACCTGAATTAAGTATTGCAGTGCTCATGCCAAGGGATAACCCCTCAAAAACACCGTTTTTTATTTATTTAGTGGACTTGGGGACAGCTAACGGTGCTAAAAAGAGCACCTTCGCCTGGGCTCACGTGTAACCAAAAAACCATAGGGTACGGTTTTCACCACCGGTAGAAAAATTCATTAATATTAGACCGTTAGACAGAGAGAGTGCGCATGTCCAAAAATTCTCCGATATTTCATGTAGTTGGCGGCGGTTTAGCGGGATGTGAGGCCGCGTGGCAACTCCTACAAGCCGGGCACTCAGTGGTCATGCACGAGATGCGACCGGTTCGGATGACAGCTGCGCACAAGACCTCTAACCTCGCAGAACTTGTTTGTTCAAACTCACTGAAATCGCTTGGAGTCGATTCAGCACCTGGTCGTCTTAAAGAAGAAATGAAAGCGCTCGACTCTTTGATCGTTCGGGCTGCACTCGATGCGGCTGTTCCAGCTGGTCAAGCACTCGCGGTTGATCGTGAAGTTTTTTCCAATTTCATAACCGAGAAACTCAGCCAACATAAAAACTTTACAAAGATCGAAGAGGAAGTCACTTCTATTCCTGATGCAGCAACTCTCGAAGAGACAAACTCTTACTGGATTGTAAGCACCGGACCTTTGACCACACCCGACTTGTCGCAGCACATTGCAGACCGAGCTGGACGCAAAGATAACCTTTATTTCTACGATGCCATCGCACCGGTGATTCTTGCAGAAAGCATCAACCCTGAGAAAGTTTTCCGCGCTAGTCGCTACGGCAAGGATCAAAGGGAAGAACCTGCTGAGCCAGAATGCGGCGACTACCTAAATATCGCGCTGAACAAAGAAGAATATACAAACTTCATAACCGCGATAGAACAGGCTGAGTATATGCCATTGCACGATTTTGAAGAGCCGCGCTACTTCGAATCCTGCTTGCCGGTGGAAGTAATGGTGTCTCGAGGCCGTGAAACGCTTAGATTTGGTCCGATGAAACCAGTTGGTCTGACAGATCCTTCAACTGGTCGCTGGCCGTGGGCAGTCATCCAACTAAGGCAAGAAAACAAGGAAGCCACCATGTACAGCATGGTTGGATTTCAAACTAAAATGAAATGGCCGGAACAAAAGCGCGTATTCTCTATGCTCACGGCTCTTGCTGATGCGGAATTTCTGCGGTTTGGGAGCGTCCACCGCAATACCTATTTCAATAGCCCAGAAATTTTGAACGCAAATCTTTCGATGAAGAATGAACCGCGTATTTTCCTTGCTGGTCAAATCACTGGCGTCGAAGGCTACACAGAATCAGCGGCGATCGGACTTCTGGCTGGCCGTTTTGCAGCAGGAAGTTTCAAACGACCACCTGTTGCAACATTGATGGGTTCGTTGCTCTCATACGTAGTTGAAGGGGGACTCGGTCTCTTTCAACCCATGAATGCGAACCTTGGCCTGTTGCCGCCGACTGATCGGAAAAAAGGCGAGAGCAAACAGGAGAAGAAGGCGCGGCAGTGCGCCCTCGCAAAAGAAGTATTTACTAATTACCTTTCTGAACTCAACTAGCGTTCAGGGGCTAATTTACTCGCTAGATCAAAAAAAACGAGGCGCCGTCGAAAGACAGGACCTCGTTTTGCGAGCACTTAAACGGGTACAGACTAATTTATGATTTTGCCTGCTTGTTCCATAGTTCCTACGCGGCAATCATATAGTTCGCCGACACGGGATTCATGATCGACAAGTTCTTCCCACTTAGCTGGAGCTGGCACGCCGCCTTTGATCCAGCAATAAGTAGGTTGGCGGTCTCTGTAGGCAGCAAGTTCTGCATCAGCCATCGGCTGAAATCCCGCATCGGAAATCTTCCAGCCTAAGTAACCAGAGATCTGCATTTCAACGCGGTCGTAAGGATTACGGTAGCCTTCACGGTAATGGTGTAAGTTATGGCCAATGAAAAGTTCGTTATTAAAAAACTGAATCTGCGGATTGCCGAGGCATGTCACGAGGTCATCGGAAATCTCAACCACATGCGCAGGTTCGTTTTTAATGATCTGGTCACGAGTGCCGAGCGCAAACCGCATCTTGTATAACTGACCACCTGAACGAACTACTTGCTTTGCTACTACCATGCCGGCTGGGAGCGATGGGTCAGAATAAATACCTTCAGTCTGATAGAGTTCACGAACTGTGTCACTGGCATATTTGCCATTTGCTTCGCTGATGGTATTAACAGAGCCGGTCGAAAATGCCAGAGATTTGCCCGGTTGATGTTCAAGAACACGCTCAATACTGCCGCGGAATTCCAGAACTGATGCCTCTTCCAAACGAGCCCCAACCTGAAAAATACTCAACCGGTGTTTCGGATAACTGTAACCGACAGGACAAACCTTAGAAAAGGTATCTGATGCTTGGCGCTGGGCCCAGCCACTGTAAGGAACATAGAGACGGTTTGCTGCAGGAACAAAATGGTGTAACTGATCATCCGTCGCAGAGTTATTATGGCTATAGTCCATATCGGTACCGAGGGAGACTGCATCGAGTTCGCTCATCACCGTTTCTGCGTCAACTTCGAACAACGACACTTTCACATGATCACTGCCTCTCTCTGCAGTTTGACCAATGCCTATTAATTTCCCGGCGTGATGGATCAATTGAGTTGAGAACCCAGGCACGTCAAGTTTGCCGGTCAGCTTCGGTCGCGCTGGATCGTTAAGATCGATGCGGAACAGTGGATCTTTTTGCAGGAAAGTAACGATAAATGCTTCAATGTCGGTAAACAAAACGGCTTTGAGATCTTCGCCAGGGCCCATTTTGTCAACTGCGCCGGCGAAAACGAGGGCTTTCTCTGCCAATTTGTACGAAAGAAGCGCGCTACCTTTTACGCGGTCAGAGGTAACCATCATTAAATAACCGGAACGGAACTGGTAGCTTTTGTGCTCCTTGATCGAGCCGGAAACAGCGATTGGCAATGCTCCAGTCGGATCATCAAAACGAATGAACTTACCTTGCTCATATTTATAGATCATGAGGTGCGAGGTGACGCGTTGATTGAAAATAGGGGATTGAGTCACAATTGTCTTTGACTCGTAGGCTTCACATCGACCGAGCCCGTAGGAGTGTTCTGAGCAGGTTGAGCCTTCATACTGCCAATAGGATTTAACAAACTTGTTTTCGTTTTCTTGCACGCATTGCGCGAAACTTGCGGATGAGTGGCAACTAAAGTCTTTATCAAACCCTGGATTATCAATCTGTTTCCAGTTTGGTCGGCAATAGGTATGACGGATTTCTTCAGCCCTTGGGTTGTAGTTGGTACAAATGCGGTAGGTTGATGTGCGTTGTTCTACTCGCTGAACGTAGGTTTCGGAGATCTCTTTAGTGATGACGAAATAGCGGTCGGACGCACTAATGAAATCTTTGAAGTAGGTGTACTTTGAAACCACCCGACCAACATCAGCGGTCGAGAATTCCTGATTCCATAAGGATTCTTCTTTTTGACTAAACAGGATGTCTTCAAAAACAACTTTAGGTTGTTCAGTCAGCTGATTGAAGGACGTGACGATATATTCGGTGTTTTGACCACCCGGATAGTACGCGGATGAAATCGAATCTGCGACATCGATATCGCCGATAGGTTGTTTCGGTCCACTATTTGAACCAGCTGGTTGCGGCTTAAAAAGCTTTGCGTAAGTCACGAGGGTATCATTAAACAAACGCGAATCGAGGATCTCTTGGTTCTCTACTACGTGATGGGTCTTGTAGGTCAATCCTGCGTCAGTGATCGAATAGACGACGACAGCTGAAGTTCGTTTTCCGTAACCGCTGTTATTAATAAGGACTAGATGGCCATTCAGGATATAAAAGTTTTTCGGTTGACCTGGAACCATAGTCGTACATGTCATGCATTCATCAGGTCTATTAATTCCATATGTTCTATTCTGTGATAGCCAAAGAGCTGTCGCACGTGTGTATTGTTTTTTTGCTCGACGTGAGCGTTATCATTTTTTTTTATAGGGACGACGGCGTACAAATTTTACGTGTCCATGCTTATTATCTTGCAGGTAGCTCACCAGCGAGCGGTTTATAAACTCAGAGCCATTATCTGCCGCAAATCCCGCCATGCGAAAAGGCAAGCCCGCTCTTATATCTTT
>CAMAXT010000056.1 GCA_945862295.1 Pseudobacteriovorax antillogorgiicola | reverse complement strand
ATATACCTAGAAACTACCGGTCCGCAGTGCTCTGGTCAAACCCGTACTTTTTTCTAAAAGTCGCCGGGTTTGACAAAGAAACCCGCGTCAAAGCGTGGAGCGAAGCCATGAAGGATCCTAGAATGAATGAATCTAAACCCGATCCAAACATCTTTGACAGCCAAAGGATGTTTTTCTACGGTTTCAAACCGATCTTAGTTTAGAAAATAATAATATTAATCAGTCGGGTGGACCGGGTTATCCGGTTATCCGGGTCCACCCGACTGATTACGAATTCGCATTATCCGCATTATCCGGGTCCACCAGACTGGCATTATCCGGGTCCACCAGACTGATTACGAATTAATTATATGTAATCACTCGGGTGGACCCGGATAAACCGGACCCGGATACACTAATATGTAATCACTCGGGTGGACCCGGATGAACTCGGTGGATTCAAGCCGATCTTAGAATTTAACCGGAAGTAAGAATTAAATTATCTGTGTCCACCCAACTGAATACGATTTATTAATATGTAATCAGTCGGGTGGACCCGGATAAAAAGTATTAGAAACTGCCTCTTTGACCCACGCCGTCTAAAAACCATAAGTTTCGATGAGATAAGGCTAAAAATAGTTTTTAGGCCTTAATTAATCCTATAAACCACAATTATTATTATACAACCTCCTATTATTGCTCTAATTAGGCGTGAAATAGTTAAGGATAATCTATTGACCTGGGTTACAGATTCAGGTATTAAGCGGGCCCTGATGCTTACTAAAAAATCCCGATGCTGCCTGCACACGACAAACTCACTCTAAGAAACGCGAGACCCTCTTAATGACCGACGTTAGCCCCAACGAGATTCCTACTATCTC
This sequence comes from Pseudobacteriovorax antillogorgiicola, assembly GCA_945862295.1. GTDB lineage: Bacteria > Bdellovibrionota_B > Oligoflexia > Oligoflexales > CAIYRB01 > CAMAXT01. The sequence goes on along the minus strand of CAMAXT010000056.1, from coordinate 18,552 downwards.
ATTTAATGACTTTGACCTCAGCGCCAATATTCTGAAAGGAATTGCGGAAGCTGGATTTACTGTTCCAAGCCCCGTTCAAGCCAAAGCGATTCCGATCCTACTGGCGGGCAAGGATATGATTGCTCAAGCCCGTACTGGTACAGGTAAAACCGCAGCATTCGGTTTACCGATGATGTCAAAAATGAAGGGTAACAAAGGCGTTGAAGGCCTCGTTATCTGTCCAACTCGCGAACTTGCTGTGCAGGTTGCCGATGAGTTGTTTAAACTAGGCCGCTTCGCAGGCGTTAAAACAGTTGCAGTCTACGGTGGTAGCTCTTCTGATCGTCAGCTTGAGCAAATTCGCCGCGGTGCAAACGTCGTAGTCGCAACGCCAGGCCGCCTCCTAGACTTCCTCTCTTCACGCCGCTTGCCAAACTTCGCTCCATCATTTGTCATCTTAGACGAAGCAGACGAAATGATGGACATGGGTTTCATCGACGATATCAGAGCGATCATCGGTCACTTACCGAAAGAACGCCAATCGATGATGTTCTCAGCGACTATGCCGCGTGAAATCAAACGCCTAGCAAACGAAATGCTGAAAGATCCAGAACATGTTGATATCTCTCAAGGTCAAATCACCAGCGACGATATCAGTCAGTCTTTCTTTGTTATTGAAGAAAACGAGCGTACTGACGCCATCGTTCGACTTATCGACTTTGAAGATCCGAAGAAATCGATCATCTTCTGCCGCACTAAACGTGAATGTGATCAGCTCAACACGACCATGATCGGCCGTGGCTACAGATCTGCAGCACTGCACGGTGATATGGAACAACGCCAACGTCAAGACGTGATCAATACCTTCCGCGGCGGCTCACTCGCAATTTTAGTTGCGACTGACGTTGCAGCGCGCGGCCTCGACATCAGTGGTGTAACGCACGTGTTTAACTATCACGTTCCTTTCGACCAAGATTCTTACGTTCACCGAATCGGCCGTACTGGTCGTGCTGGCGAAACTGGTAAAGCAATCACTCTTGTGACGCCGGGCGAATTCAGAAAAATCAAACGCATACAAACCGGTGCAAAAGCATCATTCATGCCGTCTGAAATGCCGTCATTAGCAGCACTTCAGCGCGTTGCAGATGCTCGCCTGATCACTGAAGTCTGCGAAGCAGAAATCGCTGACGGCACCGCAGAAATGATCTCTCTTCTTGAAAACCAAATGGACATCGTCCAAGTAGCTTGCAAGCTCCTCACCTTGGCGCTCAAACAACGCCGAGGATACGATGGTCCTGAAGAAATCGGCCTAACCCCAGCACAAATCGCTCGCATGAATCGCCCAGACTCTAACCGACCTTACGGCCGTGGTTATGCTGGCGGCGGCGGAGGCGGCGGTGGAAATCGTCGCGGTCGTTTCGGCGGCGGTGGCAATGGTGGCGGCGGCGGTGGCAATGGGGGCAGCAGTCGTTACGGTGGTGGCAACGGCGGCGGCGGTGGATATGGCGGCAGACCGCGCGGTCCAAGTGGCCCTGAAGGTGGTCGACCACGAGGACCGAGCGCTCCTGGTGGAACCTCCCCAAACAACGCTGGCGGCAAAAGCCGACCATCTAAACCTAGATAAAAATAACAGGCCACTTTAAAGTGGCCTTTGTTTCGTCTAATTACTGGAGATGGTCATGGCATTCACAGCAAATCCCTATCAAGCACACCCTTGGCACGGAATCGCGGTACATAAATCCTCTCCATCGCTTGTTCACGTCTTCGTTGAGATCGTTCCCTCTGACACAGTCAAATACGAAGTCGATAAAGCTAGTGGCCATCTAAGACTCGACCGCCCACAAACGTTTTCAAACGTCTGCCCGACAAACTACGGCTTCATACCGAAAAGTTATTGCGGGAAAAAAATCGCAGCTCTTTGCAGTCAAGTTGTAAACCGCCCAGGAATAGTCGGTGACGGTGATCCTTTAGATATTTGCGTTCTTAGCGAAAAGGTAATTCCGCACGGCAATCTCTTGCTTGAGGCTGTGCCGATTGGCGGCCTACGTATGCTGGACAAGGGGGAAGCGGACGATAAGATCATCGCTGTTCTCAAAGGTGATGCTGTCTATGGAACTTGGCAAGACATTAGTGATTGCCCGCCAGAACTACTGACTCGATTAAAGCATTATTTTCTAACCTATAAAAATGTTCCAGGCACTGGCACACCGACTTGCGAGATAGCAGAAGTCTACGGCAGGGATGTGGCGCAGACTGTGATAAAGACTAGCCACGCAGACTACGAGGATCTTGTTAGGTAGCACCAAAGCGCGCCGAGCTTTCGATAACAGGAGCATTCCTCTGTCCGATTTTAAACACCTCAACAGCGTTTTTCTGAAAAACCGCTTAGCGGCATTGGGCCTACGTCAATGGTGGTTAGCAGAACAAATCGGTGTCGATCGAAAGACGGTCATTCGTTGGGTGGGTGGTCAGGTCAGATCAATACACTCGGACAATGCAATAGCTTTGGCAAAAGTACTCGACTGTCAGGTCAGCGATCTCATTGTTGCAAATGAAGCTGATCAAATGGCGTCTGTTGAGGATCAAAAGCGCGCTGCAGCACTCATAACAACAAGTTCGTTAATCGACAAACTCGGACCTATTGGCGAATGGAACGTCATCGAAGCGATGCTGAAGGCAACGATTGTTCCTAACCTTCCCGTTAACATTTTAGCTGAAGTTTACAATCAATTAGCTGTAGCAAGCTGGCGACAAAGTAAAATTGATCAAGCGGACCTCTACAATCAGAAGGCCGAGGAGCTTGCGCGCAGGTCTGGAGATCAGGCTGCGTTAGGAAACGCATTACTCAGCAAAGCAAATATTTTTTCGTGGCGCGGTAAGACTGACCAATCGATTCAAACCTACAAAGTATGTTTGAGCCTGGAGACGTATTTGACGCCACGAACAATCGGCTCCGTATTTTCCAATTTGGGAGCGGTTCTGTACGAATCAGGTCATCTCGAGGAGGGTGAAGACTTGCAAGAAAAAGCAATTGAAGCTTTTTCCTTCGACGGAACACCAACGAATCTGAGCATTGCCTGGTGTCATCTAGCGATGATTAATCTAGAGCGAGAGCAGGTCGCTCAGTTGGTGACACATGTCTTTGGCGAACACCTCGGTAGGTGGCAAGACGGGATCAAGTTGCTTACAGATTTAAGTAAAAAGCTTTCCACAAAAGATCAGTCTGAATGCGCTCCGGCGATCAAGAGAAGCATTGCTGCTCTCGAAGTCGCCGAAGCAAAAACTCTTTTCGCGTGGCTCTTCAGGAACGGGATCCAAGTCTCCTCAAAATTTCGAGCTGACGGCGGATAGCCAGCATCATTGAGAATATTTCGAATAGACGATTTGGATAGTGTTATGCGGATTTTTCGGAGTTCGCCTTTGATTCGTCGTGCGCCCCAGCGCCGGTTGTTTCGTTTCATTTCGATTGCTAACATGCTAAGGGAAAATTTCTTGAAGTCCGGCCATCCAGTTCACAACCCTAACTCCATCTGTAATATACGGCCGCGTTGTATTACAAAAAACAAAGACCTGCGTTCCTTTTGGGAGTGATTTTTGTAAATGCGACAACTTATGAATGTCGACGATATCTGGATTTTCCGCCGATTTGATCTCTATCGCATAGACACTTTTTCCTCGTTTTATAATGAGATCAATCTCAGCATCATCAGCTGACTTAAAGTACATTAGTTTTGCACCTGCCTCGGTTTGGTCATTCATTTTGACGGCCTCGACAATGACGAGGTGTTCGAAGAGATTTCCAAATTCGTAGGTTTTAGCGGTGATTTTCTCATCCAACATTCCTGACGCGGCCCTTGCAACGCCGAGATCAAACCAAAAAAATTTGGGGTGCATTGACTGTTGTTTTCGAATGGAAAGGTCGAACGCAGGTAAATAGAAACCAACAAGAGTATCGCAGAGTACTTGAAAATATCGTTGACTAGTTTTTGGGTCAATCCCGCACTGCCTCCCAACTTTGGCTGCATTGAGGATTTTTCCATTTGCCGCACCTGCGACTTCAATAAATTGCCGGAAGGGTTCCATGTTGCGAACAATTTGTTCGGCTTGAATTTCCTCACGCAAATAAGTATTCACATAGGCATTGAGGAATCGCCGACGCTCCAAGAGATCATCCTTTAAAGTGAAGCTTTCTGGCAACAGTCCATAGCTCATTGCATCCATAGCGTCAAAATCGGATCCAATTTCTGAAAATGAAAAGGGATGCATTCTAAATTCTGACGCTCGCCCCGCCAGCAAATTTGCAGCACCACGTTTAAGTTTGCGAGCACTTGATCCTGTTAAGGCAAATTTTAAACCCTGTTCAGAAATGCCCTTATGTACCGCGTCCAAAATCCTAGGGATTCGCTGAACCTCATCGATGACGATCCACTTAGAACTTTTGATATTCTTGGCCTGACCATGCCACTCCTCCAACATGCGCCCAGGATTTGAAGCAAAACGCCTCTCAACATCCGACTCGAGAAGGTTGACATAAAAGCATTTGATATCTTTAAAATGCTCACGCAAAAGAGTCGATTTTCCAACACCGCGGGGCCCGAGGAGGAAAAAACTACGTGATTTCGAAAGGTTATAGTTACGCTTGATCATATGCCAATATTATACCCTAATTTTGGCACGAAGTCTCATTCTGGAATTCTATATACTGGTTGATAGCACGGGTCGAGTATGGATTTTTGGCGGCTACGGTTATGGTGCTTCAGGCGCAGCATCGTTGATCAACGATCTCTGGTCGATCGAAGCGCCTTGAGTCAACATCTTGCAGCGCGCCATTTCAGGATAGTTCAAGTTATTAGCGACGTAAATTCGCTCGCTCCACCCTGCCAGTTTAAATAGTTGGTTATTTGCGTGGTTTCGGACGCCAATATTCCCGCCATGCAAGTATAAAAAATTCAAAATCTTTTAGGTATCTTAAACCGATACGCCGAGGTTATCGAGCCATCCGCCAAAACCACTCCATGCCAATTCTGCGAATCAAGTATGGAGCTCGGGCGGTTGTTCCTGCTGCGAACTCGATCGCAGCGCCTATTCCCAGTGCGATACCAGCCCTGAGCTCGCCCCACCATTAATGGATCCAACACTCCTGTTTGGGACTGCCGACGCCAACAAAGAGCAGATCTGGGTCGAACTAGTTCACCAATTCAATAATTTTGGAATTTTCGCCCTAAATATAAACCTTCCCACGGGTGCTCGTCACGAGCCACTCTATGGCGGTTGTCATCACATCAGATCGTCCATCACCTGTTTTTTTTAACTAAAGTTGTCATGTCATTTCGCATGACTGTCGATGTCGCTGGCCAACCTCGAATCAAATAGAAATCGAAATAACAAAGGTCAAATATCAAATTTCAAACAGCAAACCCGGTAGTGCAATATGAGAAATGAAATCAGTGAGCGGCTAGTAGATTTTGCCTCCGAAGTTATTCGACTCATGGAAAAGATACCGGCGAAAACGACAGTCAAGAAGCTAAGCGACCAACTACTGCGAAGTGCTACTTCTGTCGGAGCAAACTATGAAGAAGCGCAAGGAGCAGAATCCAAAGCTGATTTTGTTCACAAGTTTCAGATCGCGCTCAAAGAAATCCGTGAGACACATTATTTGCTACGAATCGTGGGGAAATCCATGCCAAGTCTTGAACTCCATCCGCTGATCGATGAAGCAAGACAGATCAGAGCCATTCTTTCCAAGTCCGTCGCCACCGCAAAAGGGACGGACAAATGAAATTTTCGTACATTTGCGAATCCGATTTACCGTTTGAAATTTGATGCTTGATATTTGGTATTTCGATATCTATTTGCCAGAAAAGTACAAAAAGAAAATGACGACAATAGCGATGCTCATTCCTGCGATACTGGCCAACATACCGAGTCTGTCATCACAAACGAAATGACGGATCTTTCGTAAATAAGCGCCTAGTATGAGTTATGAATAGACGGCGGCACAGTATTCTTCACAGAGAGCAACTTTGAAGACGTGCTTGTAAAGGGACACGTGCAAGAGCAAGTATACTTGGTCTGTAAGGGAATCAATGCCGATTTCAATATAATCAGCCTATCTTCTTCCGGCAACTTCAGTCAACTAGCATAGGACTCTAATCGAGTCCGCATGACATTAGCGTCACCTCCGAGCCCGGTATGTTCAGAACACAATTGCATGGGAGTTTTCTGACATAGCAACCCAAGGCCGTAGTCAATCGAGGTAGATTACGGGACCTTCTTCTTCGGCATGATCTTCTCTGAACTCTAAGAAGTTTTGGCTATATTGCGGTGGCCCCCTGGGCGGGGGCAGGTGGTTTTCGTTTATGTGTTTTAAATAGCGCTGGATTTCTCCCTGTTGAAAAGGCACAACTCGGCATCATCAAATCTGACCCGGCAAATCAAATCCAAGCAATCACTGGTAATAATCTTGCTGCCGGCCTCGAAGAACAAGCCAATCGCTCGTTAGACGAAACCGAATTGATGATCTTCGCAGCAAAGACTGCCCGCAAATACTGGGAAATTTCCGGAACCTGGCTAGAAATAGAGCGAGCAGAGTACCGCTTGGCGATGACATATCTAGCTGCCGTAGATTTGAGCGTATCATTCAATCACGCGCAAGCCTGTCTTGAAATTAGTAGGGAACATGCGGCGGAACCACTAGAATTATTCTTCGGCTACGAAGCTCTTGCTTCGGTTGAAAAGGCACGAAAAAATGAGCTTGGATTTTCTAAGGCTATAGAACACATGAAGGTTGCTTTTGACGGGTTGTCTGTTGACGATCGCTCATGGTGTGCAAGGTATCTGAGCAAACTCCAAGCTTAAAGCGGCTTTGCATACAAAACACCCCTAATTTTTACCTACTCACGTAAAATTTCCACTATCGTAAGGAAGCGTCATTTTTTCGAAGCTGCAAGCACCTGCCGTCTAGCTTCATACATCATGATAGATCCAGCTATAGCGACATTAAGAGAATCAGCGATGCCAAGCATCGGTATTTTTGCTAAATGATCGGCTTGTTCCATCCAAAACTCTGACAGACCAAACGCTTCACTCCCCAAAACGATGGCGCAACCAGTAGTATAAGTCAGTTCATCGTGGGTACTTGCTCGGTCATTAAGAGCAGCGCCGATGGTAGTCAGAGACTTATCTTTGCAGAACTCATGAAACTCTTTTGAAGTCGTTGCAACTACTTGCTTACTGAAAACTGTACCAAGAGACGAGCGAATAACGTTCGGATTATAGATATCGATCAATGCATCAAGCACCACGACGGCATCAAATCCAGCGCCATCAGCACTACGTAAAAGGGCACCAAGGTTTCCTGGTTTCTCGATGCCTTCAACAGCAACGACCAGAGCATGCTCAGGTAGGTTCAGCTTACTTAAGGTAAGCTGACGATCAGGGAAAATAGCAAACACGCCACCGCTGTCCTCTCGTACAGCGAGCTTGTCAAACACTTCTTTTGATACTTCAAAGATTGTAAGGTTGTGCTTGCGTTCTATATTAAAAAGAACAACAGAGAATTCTTTTGAAACCAATTCGGTGCAAACAAACAAGCTTTCGGGAACATACCCCGACTGAATAGCGCGCGTGATCTCTCGCTCGCCTTCAGCTCCAAAAAGGCCAGCTGCTTTACGTTTACGACCTTTACCCAAAGCAACAACATCTTTTATGCGCTGATTTTTGCTACTTGTAATGACCTGACGCATGCTTCACTTCCGACGGATGAAAAAACAGCAGGCACCGCTAGGTAGAACTCGGGGACTGCCTTCTTCTGGGACAACCATCTCTTCCGAAAGGAATTCGCCCTGACTGACTGGAACGATCTCAGAAAGCATATTCTGTAAAGCTAGCGGAGTGTAGCCATTTGAATGCGAGCTTAGGAGAATAAATGCGAAATCACGAGCCAGGATCTTTTTAAGTTCATCTAACAAAGCAGGGAGCATAGTCTCGATATCCCAAGTCTCACCTTTTGCACCGCGGCCATAACTTGGTGGGTCTAAAATGATGCCGTGATATTTAGAATCGCGGCGCACTTCTCGAGCAACAAACTTTTGGACGTCGTCGACAATCCACCGCGTTGGTCGATCTGAAAGACCAGATGCTTCGGCATTCTCGCGGCCCCAAGCCACGCTGGTTTTCGAGGCATCAAGATGCACCACATGAGCACCTGCGTTAGCACACGCGAGCGAAGATCCACCCGTATAGGCAAAAAGGTTTAAAACTTTTAGTTCTGGGATAACTGCAACGCGGTCGCTAACTATACCGGCCATACGCTCCCAATTTGGGTGCTGCTCCGGGAATATTCCGAGATGGCCAAACTCGGTCATGCGAATGACTAGTTTGCCAATCGAGTCGATTTTGATGGTCCACTGTTCAGGAAGCTTTTTGTTTTTAATGGTCCATTTGCCATCACCACCAGAGAATCTAGTGTATACAGCGTCTGCTTTCTGCCATTCCTGGTCACCGAGTCTTGGTCGCCAAACAGCCTGGGCAGCAGGACGGACCAAAAGCCAGGGTCCGACCTGTTCGAGCTTTTGAAAATTACCGCAGTCGATTAACCGGTACATATTCTAAGTCCATGAAAAAACTTGTTTTTATGCGGAAGAGGAACCACCTTTGGCTCGTTTTAGCGGAATAAATACGGAAGTTCAAAGGAAAAAGACGGTTAACAGTTCATTCCGCTCAAAGTACGCCACACTGACTAAAAGCGAATAGCAGTCATTTATTCATGCCTATTTCTTAGGCGTTAGTAACTATTATCACAGACAATTTGCTTATAGAAGCATACTAATGTAAAAAATCGACTACTGTTTCTTTCTCTTCGCCCGACAAGTAAAATGACTATAATGAACAAATAGTCATTACGAGAAAAAAAGTATGACATCAAAAAAAGAAAAAATATTGGACACCGCCGCGTTGCTCTTTGGCCGCAATGGACCCAAAAAAACGACGATCGATGAAATTGCCGCTGAAGCTGGAATCGCAAAAGGAACGGTCTACCTTTCGTTCAGCAGTAAAGAGGATATTTTCATTGAGGTAGCACGCCGGGAAATCGATCTAATTTTGGCAAAATTACGTCGCGTCGTTAGGTCAGAAACAACAGCGATTTCTAAACTGGAAAAATTTCTGATCACAAAATTTGGCGCGGAAGACGACATGCGAAAAAAGTACAAAGCAACGCAAGAAGCGCTGCAGGAATCCCACTCCCTCCCGCAGTCAGAAAAAGTCCGACAAGAATTCTATGCAGGTGAACTCCATATACTTCGAGATATCTTGGAATTTGGTATCGAAACCGGAGAATTCAAAAAAGTAAAAAACCCGGACAAAATCACCCGTGCCCTTTCGCATTTAATGCGAGGGTTGGAGTTTAGATGTGATTCCACTGATGTTGAATACCTCTCTGTAGCAGATAAAGTCGGATTGTTCATAGAATTAGCGGTTAACGGTTTAGCACCGAGAAAATAGCTATTTATTCAACCTTTGAGGAACATATATGAAGAGAGAAAAGTCCGTAAATCTTAAAGACACAGCCATGCTGCTGCTGTCGCTATGTCTGGTGGTTATTCCGACCGCCACCCAGGCGATGGCGCAGGGCGGGACAGTCTTGACTCTTGAGCAGTTCCTTCAGTCAGCTGAAGCCAATGCTCCAGCGATCCAGCAGTCAAAAGCCGCGCTTGCAGCACAAGACTTTCGCCAGACGCACTCCTGGATGAATGTCGGCCCAAAACTGCAGGGCACCTACAACCGGTTTTTTTTGGAAGAAGAAAAGAAAGTGAATTTTGGTGGCAGCGAGATCGTCATGGCACCAAAGGAGTCAAGAACAGCGTCGCTGATTTTGACACAGCCCCTCACAGGCGCTCTGACTCTGATTTCCTATGCCCAGTACGAGGGCCTACGAAAAGACATAGAATCGCAGAAGTTCGAAATGACAAAAGCGCAGATTCGGTTTGCAACTGTCGAATCTTTTTATGTCGCGCAGAATGCCTTAACACTTCGGAAAGTAGCAGAAGAAGCATTGACAGCCGCAAATAAGCAAGTTGCAGATGGAAAGTCATTGTTTAATGCCGGTCGCATCCACCGTGGCGACCTTCTGAAACTAGAGTTGTTTTTGTCTAGCGCAAAGGCTCAACTCGCTCTGGTCAAAGCCGCAGAGGTTGGGGCTGTTGCAAGATTAAAAGCTCTCGCTGGGCTGGATTTAGAAGCACCAGTTACTTTAGCGCCTACAGAAAGCGTTCCCCAGCTGCCACCGGATATGCCAGCATCCGACGCGGCTAAGACTCGTTTAGATGTTAGGACTGCAGAGACAAGCGTCGAAATGTCTACGTTCGGTAAGAAACTTGCGCGTGCTGAATTTTTCCCCGCAGTTAATGCATTTGCTAAGGTTGATTACAACTTACTCGAACCAGCAGGATTAGGTGCATCAGACAAAGTTAGCCGCACTTACGGCGTGCAAGCAACTTGGAACCTTTGGAATAACGGCGTCGATGTCTACAAAACTCGGGAAGCTGCTCAGCAGGTTCATATGGCTGAAGCCGGTCGGAGACAAGTATTAGACACAGCAAAGGTGGAAATTCTAGCAGCAAAAGCTGATCTCTCTGCTGCTAAAGAAGCAATGGAACTAGCAAGCTCGTCACGTGATCAGGCCCGCGAAGCCTACCGCATCGAACAAGTGAAATTTACTGCGGGAAAATCTAGCGCGACCGAATTGATTCTTGCCGATAGCGCTAGAACAGGCGCTGAAGGAAACGTAGTCTCCGCCAACACAGACCACAAATTAAAGTTACTTAAATTACAAAAAGCACTTGGCTTTGATACGCCAAAGTTTGAAGGGACATCTAAATGAAAACTAAGTTAAAGTCAGCATCACTCCCAATGATTCTAGTACTGTCTGCAGTAACGCTGGGCGTCGGTTGCGATAAAAAGAAAAAAGCGGCGCTTCCGGAAACAGTACCTGAAAAAGTTGTACAAAAAGCTGCTGAACAATCCACATCGACGACCGGCGGCAAAGAAGTCCTCACCATTGCTGAAAATAAAAATGTTCACGTTGTATCAGGACAAGTGGTCGCGATGCATTCCGCTGCGCTTGGCTTCCAGGCTGCTGGATTTATCCTTGAGATCCAAAAAGAGGCCGGTGATTCGGTTAAAAAAGATGATGTCTTAGCTATCCTCGACGACATCGATGCGAAGCTGCAATTGCAGGTTGCCCAAGTTCGACTTGACCAAGCGCAATCAACATTTGAAGCCTCACGCCGTGAGCTGGACCGAGAAAAACAACTGAAGAAAGCCGATGCTTCATCTGCCGCATCGTTCGACCGCATCAGTTCGGTGTTTGACCAATCGAAATCTGCGAAAGATCTCGCCGCTCTTGAAGTCACCAAAGCGCAAATAAGTTTAGACCGCACCCGTTTGAAAGCTCCCTACGATGGTATTGTTTCGACAAGGGTTAAAAACGTTGGCGACTACGTTACTTCGGGTGCGACCATCTTTGATTTTGTATCGATCAGCAATCCGGAGATTCGCTTGCAGCTTCCTGAGCAGTTACTTTCAAAGATCAAAAAAGGCCAAGAAATCGACTTAGTCATTCCGTCAATCAACGAAAAGACGAAAGCAACAATCTCGCGCATCGTCCCCGTCATTTCAGACCGTTCACGCTCGTTTATTATTCACGCTAAGTTGTCTGAGCCAAAAGATACGATCGTACCAGGTCTATTCGTAGAAGCGAAAATTGATTCATCCGGGAGTCATTAAACCATGTTTATCTCCGACATCTCCATTAGAAGGCCGGTTTTCGCCACGATGCTTAACCTCGTCTTGGTGGTATTTGGCCTGTTCTCGTTGCCTCGTTTAGCGATCGACCTTTATCCGGAAGTTGACTTTCCGGTAGTAACAGTCACGATCGTTTATCCGGGTGCTGACCCTGCGTCTATCGAGCAGCGCATTCTTGATCCTTTGGAAAAAGCTGTTAACGGCTTGCCAGGACTTAAGACTATGAGCTCAAATGCCTATCCAAACCTGGCGCAGATTGTTCTGCAGTTTGATTTGGACCGTGATGGTAGTGTTGCGTCTCAAGAAACCAGAGACCGCGTTTTCGCAGCCCTCGGAAACCTACCATCAGACATTCAGACACCTATCGTTAAGAAGTTCGACATCGCCGGTGCTCCGATCATGAATATCGCTGTGGAGGCTGAGAATCTTTCAGCAGCAGAGCTGTCACGCCTAGTGACAGAAGCTATTGAACCATCGATGGAACGTATCGACGGTGTCGCAGCAGTAAACTCGGCAGGCGTTCGCGAGCCAGAAATACAAATTCTTTTGGATCTAGATAAGTTAGGTTCCTACGGTCTTTCGCCGCAAGATGTCTCAGCGTCTGTTGGTCAACAAAATATGGAACTACCTGGTGGACGCCTTGAAACAAAAGACAAGATTCAAAGCTTGCGCGTTACGGGTCGTCCGACGTCGGTGATCGATTTAGGCAACCTTCCGATTGTCACTCGCCCTGATCTTAACCTCAGAATCAGCGATGTCGCGGAAATCAAAACCACGATTGCAGACGAAGACTCCGCGGCTTTCATCGGAGATCGCCCAACGATTCTTTTAGCCGTGCAAAAACAGTCTGGTGCCAATACCACATCTGTTGCAGATGAGATCAAGCAAACAGTTGCCCGTCTAAACAAAGATAACAGTGGTGCAAAGCTGACGGTTGTTACAGACAACTCTCAATATATCGAAGGCTCCATCAACGCGGTAAAACTCGACTTGGTCCTTGGTGCGCTACTAGCGACGATCATCGTTTGGTTCTTCTTGCGCGACTTCCGTATCACGATTATCAGCGCGATTACTTTGCCTACTGCAGTAGTTTCAACGTTTGCCCTTATGGACTATATGGGCTTTACACTAAATATGATGTCGACTCTCGCACTCAGCCTTTCGATCGGTATTCTAATCGATGATGCTATTGTGGTTGTGGAAAACATTCACCGGCATTTAAGCATGGGGAAAACAGGATCAGAAGCAGCTAAAGTTGGTACCAGTGAGATTGGTCTCGCAGTTATTGCGACAACAATGACTCTTTGCGCGGTGTTCGTGCCGGTTGCCTTCATGGAAGGCATCATGGGACGCTTTTTCTACCAATTCGGTTTGACTGTCGCATTCGCAGTTTTGATTTCGATGTTTGTTGCTTTTACGCTCACGCCGATGCTTTCAAGTAAGTTTCTAACGGGTGGACATAGTCACCCAAGAATTCCATTCATAAAAAAGCTCTATGACTTCGTCGGAAACACCCTCGACAAAACCGAAACGCTTTACAGAAGAATCCTCAACTGGTGTTTAAATAATCGCTGGAAGACAGTCGGTGGCGGTATTTTGTCGCTTGTCATCAGTATGTTTATGCTCGCTTTCGTTCCAGTTGCGTTCTTCCCTAACGAAGACCGTTCTGAATTTGCACTGGAATATGTTCTAACTAATGGCGTGGCGCTTGAGCTTACTAAGAAAAAAGCTCTTGAGCTCGCTGATGCTATAAAAGTTTATCCCGGTGTCTCTGAAGTCGTAACTGCCGTCGGTGCATCCGGTGACCGTAAACCAAATAAAGCACGCCTAGACGTAAAACTAGTCCCAACAGCACAACGCACCTACACACAACAAGAGTTAATGGAACGCATCCGAAAAGATGTTGTGCCTCTCTTCGCTACCGATGGAGCTGAGCTCTCAATCGGTAACGCTGGTGGCGGCGGGCCCGGAGCCTCGCCGATTCAGTTCGTTTTCAAATCAAAAGACTGGGAAGGTCTAGTTAAATTCGCCGACGAAGTTGCAACCCACGTTAAGACCGTTCCAGGCGCAGTAGACGTTGTTAACTCAAAACCAAAAGATCAGATTGAAACAGTTATCCGCGTAAAACCGAATCTTGCGGCCGATCTTGGTCTAACATCTGCAGGTGTTGCCGCCTCTGTTCGCTCTCTATTTGAAGGTGAAAAGGTTGGCGAGCTCGACCTTGGACAAGGTTCTATCGATGTAAAAATGCGCGTCAAAGATGCCGATCGAGCTGACTTTGGTTCAGTCGGAGCGATCCTTCTGCGCACGAGATCAGGTCAAAGTGTCCCTCTTGCATCTATCGCTGACATTGATTCCGCGCTAGCACCATCAACAATCGCAAGAAGAGATGGACTGCGCCAAATCACTGTCAGCGCTAACTATCAAGGCAAAGATTTGAACGGCGCCGTTAATAAGATTCAGGAGCATCTGCTGTCGAGTTTACCTGCTGGTATTGAGGCTGATCTGGCCGGGCAGGCCGAAACCATGAAAGAATCTCTCGCTGCCATGTTGCGAGCGCTTGGTCTCGCTGTCATCTTAGTTTTTATGATTCTTTGTGCCCAATATGATCGTTACCTAGCACCACTTGTTATTATGGCTTCACTCCCCCTCTCCCTAACCGGGGCGTTTGGAGCGCTGCTAATTACTGGTCAAGTCATGTCCGTCTACACGATGATCGGGATTATCCTTCTTATGGGCTTAGTTGCGAAGAATGGTATCTTGCTCGTGGACTTTACTTTGCAGAAGATGTCCGAGGGACTTGATCTAACTGCGGCACTAATGGAAGCAGGACTTGCGCGACTACGCCCAATTCTCATGACCACATTCGCTGCTGGCGGCGGTATGCTTCCTGTTGCCATCGGTCACGGAGTCGGTGGTGAAGCTAAATCACCGATGGGTGTCGCAGTAATCGGCGGTCTTTTAGCCTCAACACTTCTTACGCTTGTTGTGATCCCCTGCCTCTTCAGCCTAGTCGAAGGAGGCCGTGACAAGTTCGCGAATAGAAAGAAGAGACTCAGTATAAAACACTCTCATTAATAAGCCTCGTTTCTGGTACTTGAACCGCTTAAAAGGCTTGGGCAATCCAAGCCTTTACCCTATCTAAATGGCGTGCTATCACCGGCACTAATTACGGGACCCGCAGATTCTCTCCCTATTGGGTTACCCCACAAGCCAGGAACTCCTACGTCAATGATCACAGACGCCTACATCAAAAAAAACGTCCTCGCGAAACCGCAAACACTCAGCATCAGAAGCCCGAAAGGCCTCGAAGAGCTAGCGCTCGAAGAGGTAAAAGCATGCCTAGACTACTGGGTCAAACGTCCGGAGACGCTTCCGACCGACGCCGCAAAGATTGAGCAAGTTACTAGCGATCTGGTTGAAAAAGCTATCACCGTCACCGAGATTCCCTACCGGACAGCACAAAATCTAGTCCTGCGGCTTGGGTTGACAAGAGATGTTTTCCTTATAGTTAGAGATGTGCGCTGCGGATCAATCAAAGAGCTCAATGAGCACTTCGAGAAACACGATTGGCCACTTTACTTCAAAGCCAAGACTGCTATCTCCGTACGCATCGATTCATACAGAAGCCGTATTTTCCATGAAGGCTTGATCAAAGAATGTCTTGAAGAAGCACTAACGAAACACAAAATAAAAATTGTCGACCGCGAGCAATCGACGCAGTTTCTGGAAGTTAAGCTCAACGGCAATCGTCTGCAGATTTCGCTAAGCCTTGCTGGACAACCATTGTACAAACGCGGCTATAAATCGTCCTTAAAGTCGGTAGCCTCTATAAAAGAAGACTTGGCTTTTGGCGCTACAACCTACGCTATGAATTACCTACGAAAAAAGAATCCAGGATTTGTTCCCGAAACAATTTACAACCCATTTGCAGGCAGCGGCACCCTCGCCTTTGAATGCTTGAGCAAAATCCTGAAGATTGCACCAGGATTTTTTCCAAGAGCCTACGGATTAGAGTCTCTTCCAATCTTTCAAGATAAGTCGTTTGAGCATGAGCGTCGACTTATCGCCAAAGAAGTTGAGTCAAATACGTCTTCTGTTCCAAAAGTAATCTGTGTGGAAAAAAGTAAAGAGCAGTGTGCAGCGCTTGAAGAAAACGCTGGACATTATTTCGACGCAATTGGAAACGGCGATTTCAAAGAGTCGTTTCAAGTTGTCGAAGCTGATTTTTTCAGTCACCGTCCAGACTCTACTGACAACTTATTTATGCTCGCAAATCCCCCTTATGGCCGACGCCTTGAAGGCAGCGATGCGCCAGAGCTATTTTTTAAGAAAATCTTTACGCGCATTAACAATCTAAAAATTCAATCAGGCCTGATCTTTATCCCCGACGGCGTTAATATTAGCCGATGCAAGGAACTAATTCCTGGCTATCAAAGTCAATTCCGAAAAATATCCCACGGCGGCTTGGAAGTAAGCATCTTTGTTTTTGCAAAACAAGAGCTTTAGAATAATGAAGATTAAAAGTTGATAGGATTAAACAAAAGCAAGGAGTCAAAAATGACAAAAAGTCAGAAATTCAAAACCATTGCCTACTGGGTAACAACAATATTCGGCCCAACATCATTCATCATCGGCGGAACTCTATTTCTGGCGAAACACGAACAACCACTCGCTCAGCTAACTGCTCTAGGACTTCCTGCTTACATGCTAACTATTCTCGGATTCTGGAAACTAGCTGGGGCAATTGTAATTACAATTCCCGGTTTCCCTCTTTTAAAAGAGTGGGCTTATGCTGGATTCTTTTTCCACCTAACTGGTGCTGCGGCAGTTCACGCTCTCCATGGTGATTCGCTTTCGGTCATTTTACAACCGTTAGCGTTTCTGATCCTTGTGATTGCTTCCTGGGCTTTACGTCCAGAAAATCGAAAACTTCCTTCAGTTGGGAAAAATAGATCTTTACCCGTAAACTGAAAGTTCGTTTTTTCTCATTCTAGAATCTCTTTCAAAAAAGAGGACTATCTTGTGTCACTTGCGCTGATAGCTTTACTATTTCTTAGCCTCCTAACAATCAGCTACTTCGGCTACGGCCGATGGGTTGCTAAGCAGTTCGACCTTGACGATAGTAGGCTTACACCTGCTCATACGTTAAAAGACGGGTCTGACTTTGTGCCCACCAAAGCGTTCTACCTTTTTGGTCAACACTTCTCTGCAATCGCTGCTGCAGGCCCTATAGCAGGACCGATTGCTGCGGCTCTTGTGTTTGGCTGGCTGCCAGCTCTTCTTTGGATCGCTTTGGGTGTTGTATTTGTAGGAGCGGTACATGACTTCGCAAGTTTAACCGCAAGCGTTAAACACGGCGCAATATCTATGGCTGAGATTCTAAAAAAGCATGCTGGTGCCAAAGCAGGCGTCGCTATGATGGTCTTTATATGGATTGCACTTGTTTATATCATCGTAGCCTTTAGTGACATTACTGCAGGTAGTTTTACTACCAAGGTGGAAGAGCTGCAGAATGTCGCTGTCGATTTTAATCCAGGTGGTGCCGTTGCTGCGGCTAGCATAATGTATTTGGTGCTGTCTTTAATGATGGGACTGGTGCAGCGGTTTGTAACGCAGAATATGCTGGTGCTTACAATTATATTTGTACCCCTTGCTTTTTCCTGTGCATGGGCAGGAACACTTTGTTCAGAATATTTTATTGCGGACATCAGGGTGTGGGGTGTGATTATCATCGCCTACTGCGCGGTAGGGAGTATGGCGCCCGTGTGGCTTCTTCTCCAACCGCGCGGGTATCTTGGCGGCTTTATTTTATACTTCGCATTAGCAATGGGACTCGTTGGAATCTTTTTTGGTGGCTACGAGATTCAGCAACCTGCCTTTAAGGGCTGGGATGTCGGGACAGCGACAGGCACTCTTTTTCCATTTCTCTTTGTTACCATTGCCTGCGGAGCTTGTTCTGGATTTCATGGGCTTGTGTGCTCGGGCACGACGTCAAAACAGATAGATAAAGAGTCCCACATGCATCCTGTGGGCTACGGTGCAATGCTGGCAGAGGCGTTTGTGGCTTTTATCGCGTTAGCGATCGTGATGATTGCTGCGCCTGCGTCGATTGCGGGATTAAAGCCAGGGACTATCTATGGGAACGGTATTGGGGAGTTTCTTTCGATCATAATTGGGCGTGATAAGTTGCCTTTTGCGATAACACTGGGTGCAATGGCATTCTCGACCTTCGTGTTTGATACCTTGGATGTTTCGACCCGACTTGGTCGTTACCTGATTCAGGAGCTAACAGGTTGGCGAGGAAAGATAGGGGCCGCGTTTGGGACAATCGTAACTGTAGCGCTACCGGGCTTGATAATTTGGAACAATACCGAAGGTTCCTGGGTCAAATTTTGGACTCTGTTCGGAGCGTCAAATCAGCTTCTCGCTGCCTTGACGCTGTTAGCGATCACCCTTTGGTTGCATGAGGCGAGAAAGCGGATTGCGTTTACACTGATTCCTATGCTGTTTGTCTTAGCTATCACTTTGACAGCTCTTAGTAAGATTGCTGTTTCTAGTTATAAGGTGGCACAGGGGATTGATACCTCGCTTTTGAATGCAGTGGCTTCGGCAACGTTGATTGCTCTGGCTGTGGGTATAAATTTGGCGGCGCTTCACAAGGTGCTCCGCAAAAAAGTAGGGGCTTGATCAAAGTAATCTGACACTTTCTGGCAATAACCTTCGATCAAAGGGTTAGCTTCAGAATTCTTGGCAAAAACCTGGATA
>CAMAXT010000055.1 GCA_945862295.1 Pseudobacteriovorax antillogorgiicola | reverse complement strand
CTTGCGCTCCATCCAGATTTCCAAACTAACAAAAGAGTGTTTGTTAACTACACAACATCGACTCTACCTCGTACAGTTATCTCTGAATTTAAAATGACTTCTGCCGGCATATTCGACCGTGCCAGTGAAAAAGTAATTTTGGAGATCACCCAGCCCTACAGCAATCATAACGGTGGGGACCTCAAATTTGGAAAAGACGGCTATCTCTATATTGGCATGGGTGACGGTGGGTCTGCGAATGATCCGCACGGCAATGGTCAAAACCTTACAGCTCTTTTAGGGAAGATGCTTCGTATCGATATCAATAGTGGCAATCCTTACAGCATTCCTAGTGACAATCCGACCTTTACGACGGCGGGCGCTCGCCGTGAAATCTATGCTTATGGTTTGCGAAATCCGTGGCGTTACAGCTTTGACCGGGTAACAGGTAAACTTTGGGCGGCGGACGTTGGCCAGAACGCGCTAGAAGAAATCAATATTATCGAAAAAGGCGGCAACTACGGTTGGAAGATCATGGAGGGCACTCAGTGTTTCCGCACAGCTACATGTAACCGAACCGGTTTGAAATTGCCGGTGCATGAATACCCTCGTAGTGAAGGTGTTTCCGTGACCGGTGGATATGTTTACCGAGGGAGTGCGATTCCAAGCTTAGTCGGTCGATACGTGTTTGCTGACTACGCTACTGGGAAAGTGTGGGGCTTTATTGCTGACGGAGCGAGCCTCGATAACAAACTTTTAATTGAATCTAATTTCAACATCTCGAGTTTCGCGGAAGATATTGATGGTGAGCTTTATGCTCTCGATCACCGTGCTGGTTCGATTTACCGCATCGAAAAAGGCACCCAATCGGCTGGTAACTTTCCAAACAAGCTTTCAGAAACAGGATGCTTTGCTAGTTTAAGTCCTCTGACGCCGGCTACCGGCGTGCTTGGATACGGTGTCGAATCTGAATTGTGGTCTGACGGCGCGGTGAAGACTAGGTTTGTGACTGTTCCAAAAGGGCAAAAAGTCGGATTAAGTTCTTCGGGTATATTTTCTTTTCCCGACGGTTCAATGTTGATAAAAAACTTTTATATCCCTGTGCGCAGCGGCGGTCAGGTCCGAAATGATATTGTCGAGACCCGGTTTTTAGTGAAGGGGCCGAACGGATTTGCTGGATACACCTATCTTTGGAATGCGGCTCGGACCGATGCCGATTATATCGGAGGGTCGCAATTTGTTCCTGTCACAATGGCGACTGGTCAAACTGATACACGGTTCAATTACTACATCCCAAGCAGCGGTGACTGTAATCGTTGCCATCCCGCTGCCGGCGGTGGCTCCGCAGGGTTTACTCCTAAACATTTAAATTTTTTAGTTGATTCAGATTTAGGCCAAGAAAATCAGCTGATGGTTCTTAGCAGGTTGGGTGTAATCGACAGTGCATCTCTGCCCGGTGATTTGAGTTCAATTGGTTCATTAGTCGATCCCTATGACACCAACGTCGCAACCGAAGATAGAGCGCGTTCATGGATGCATACCAACTGCGCGACTTGCCATAATCCAGTGTCCGGTACAGCGACAGGTAGTATGGATTTCCGCGTCTCAACTCCGCTTCCACAGATGAAAATCTGTGACGTCGCTCCGCAACATGGCGACCTAGGAGTACGAACGGCTAAGCTTTTGGTACCAGGAGATGCAGTCAAGTCGCTCTTATGGTTGCGCGTTCACAGCGTGGATGCTCTAAGCAGAATGCCGCCGGTTGCTACCTCTCGCCGCGACGAACGAGCATCGGATCTATTAGAAACCTGGATCAATGGCCTGACTGCCTGCGAATAAACTCAGCGACGGCATCAAAATCTTTGCAAGTTGGAAATAGCTTTGAAGGTGCGGTACCAGGTCGAACAAGTTGGACGGTTTGCATGCCAGCTTTTTTCGCTGCTACAAGTTCAGCTTCAATATCTGAGAGAAAAACAATGTTTTCAGCTTCGAGTTTCAGTTGCTTTGCAATATTTGTGTAGGACTGATCTTCTTTTTTCCCACCAACTGCAGTGTCGAAATAATCGCTTAAAAATTGGTTCATATTACCATCCGGTGTATGACCAAAAAGCAACTTCTGGGCTTGAACACTTCCAGAAGAGTAAATCCCGACCTTTTGCCCTTTTTTAGTCCAAAGCTTTATATTAGGGAGAACATCTGGATAAACATCAGACGTGTATGCGCCGGACTCATAGCCCTCTTGCCATATATGACCCTGTAGTGCTTTCAAAGCTGGATGTTTTCGGTCGCTCTTGATCCAAGAAAGTAGAGTCTCAATCGCTTCGTCTTCAGAAATCGTTTTATGTTCTTCTTGAGCAATAGTTTCGATGGTTTCTTTTAAGCTTTTCTTGACGTCGGGATTATTTTTAAAGCTTTTAACGAATTCGGGCAAACGTTTGTAAGCAAATGGAAACAAGACTTCATGAACGAATGTGATTGGTGTCGTTGTGCCTTCTATATCTGTGAGTATGTAGCTAATCAAGAAGGTCTCCGGATGACTTAAAACATTGATTCTGCGTAATCTGATGCTACGAATGGCCTTAGGTCGACAGCTTTTTCGCCGACACCGACATAACGTACTGGAATTTTAAATTGGTCTGCGATCCCTAAAATGACGCCGCCTTTTGCTGTACCGTCCAGCTTAGTTACCACGAGCCCGGTGACTTTAGCAGCTTCGCTGAACGCTTTTACCTGCATCACTGCATTTTGGCCGGTAGTTGCGTCAATGACTAACCAGGTCTCGTGTGGTGCGCCCGGTAGATCTTTACCGATGACGCGGTAAATTTTTCCAAGTTCGTCCATCAACTCGTTCTTACTATGCAACCTACCTGCGGTATCAATAATCAGGACTTCTGTTCCGCGTGCGACGGCGGCTTTAACCCCGTCATAAGCAACGGCAGCAGGATCCGAACCTTGCTTATGGGCAATGACATCGACACCGAGGCGTGTACCCCATACTTGTAACTGATCGATAGCAGCAGCTCTAAACGTATCGGCTGCAGCTAGCAGGACAGTCTTATTTTGTGCCCGAAAATGTGCACAGAGCTTGCCAATTGTTGTAGTCTTACCGACGCCGTTGACGCCGACGACAAGTATTACCCATGGTTTTTTTTCAGGAATGACGAGTGGTGCGTCGGACTGTTTGAGGATCTCAGTCGCTTCTTGCTTTAAGACATGACTTACTATATCCCACGACGCCGCTTGGTCTTTGCCGATTTTTGTCCGCAGTTTATCTACAAGTTTATCAGTGGTAGCAACACCGACGTCTGCCCGGTAAAGGACTTCGTGGATCTGCTCAAGCACATCAGTTGAGAGCGTTGTTTTTCCAGTAAAAATCGTCTCGATGCTGTTTTTTAAATTGTCTCGTGTTTTTGAAAGGCCGGTACGCAGGCGTGCGACCCAGGATTTTTTATCAGCGCTAAGAATTTCCTCGATATCACCGACAGGCGCAGATCCAGTTGGGTGCCGATTGATTGGCAGCTTTTCTGTTGGAATTTCATCAGAGAACGCATTTAGCTGTTGTGGGCTATCAGATTTGATTCCCGCAGCTTCGACTTCAGCCGCTAATTCAGCTTGCTCTCTTTTGCGTTTAATCGAAACAGCGATGGTGTAAACGATGGCGATCAAAAGCAGTAGGCACGCAGGACCGGCTATAAGCATCCATATCTCAGGATTTGATCCAGCATTTAGTAAGACGTCTACCGAGTTTGTACTGCCTTCTTCCATTGCGTGTATCCCGACCTTTAACCAGTTTTTTTAGGCACCTAAGTCATAGACTGTAGCTACGGTAAACCAAAGATTACCCCGCTTCGACAAGCTTTTTGTGCTGTATATTTTTATTGCAAGAATAGACTCTTAAAAAGGTAATAATAATGGAGTGGTGGCAGGTGTCAGGGGTGGCAGGTGTCGGTGGCAGGTGTCAGGGGTGCCTGACACCTATCAATCAACCTATCAATCAAGGCTTCGCGGCTACGACAGTTGAGTCTGTTATCTTGATAGTTTGAAAGTGTTCTACACCGAGCGTGTCTTTTGCCATAAGAGTTATCTGACCATTGTGTGTAGCGAGAGAAAAAGCTAAACAAATATCGGGGCCTATGCAAAGATTCGATATGACCTTTGGAAAACAAAAGAAAATACCCCAGGTGAAAATCTGTGGGCTAACGAGGCCTCAAGACCTGGCGGTTTGCCATGACCTGGGTGTCGACTATATCGGTTTTAATCTTCATAGAAAATCAAAACGCTATGTTGATCCAAGCGATGCATCTGGATTGTGGCAGTCGTTTATCAGGCAACATCCGACGTCATCTGTAACTCCTGTTCTGGTCTGTGTTGATGCCGATATGGCGTCATTAAAATTATGGACAAGCCTGTTCCCAGAGAATTTAGTTTTACAAATGCACGGCAAGGAAACGAGTGCGTTTCTTTTAGATTGCAAGTCGGTACTGAAGAGAGATCTATGGAAAGCTGTCGCGGTGATACCTGATTCTGTTCGTGCAGAGGCGAAAGAATTTCAACCTGTCGTGCAACGGGTTCTGCTCGACTCGCCTGTTGTGCCAATTGGCATTGATGTTGCTGGTGGAAGTGGGACTGCTTTTCGTTGGCAAGATTATGTTGACCTAATTGAACAATCTTTCGTCGGTGTTGCCGGCGGTGTTAATCCAGATAATGTCGATCTCCTCTTAAAGTTGAACCCTAGTTTTATTGATGTTGCCTCTGGCTGTGAAAGCGCGCCCGGCATCAAGGATAGCGCTAAAATCCAGCGTTTGGTCAGCTCATGTCGGAAGGCTTTTCAATGAGAACTTTATGGGCTCTCTTTTTTGTTTTTTATTCGGTAGCCGCTACCGCTCAGGAGGAATCCGAGGCGGGCAGTACGAGTGTGATCGAACTGCTATCACGCACAGAACTGCATAGGTGGGAACGCCACATTCGCGGTTTTCGCCGGGAACATAATTTCGCACTCAGTGCCGGTGTCAGTTCTGGAAAGTGGAAGGTTAGTCGGTTTGGCAGTATTCGCGACAAGACCTACGAGAACACCGGAGTCTTTTCTAGGTTTCAATATTCGTTTCATTTGCAGCTCTATCACGGTTTTGGCTATATTCTTGGAAGTTCCACTGGCTATCATTACGAGACAGCGGATCGCCGCAGTGAGTTTCGCCCGGTAGACGCCGTCCAGTATCCAGGCGTGGTCGCTGGGTTAGTATATAACTTGAATCCAGTCTTACGTTTTTCAACCACCATTGAAGCCTATCTCGAGCGCCATAACGGGGTTGAGGAAAACGACAGTGACGGAGTCGATGAAGAAATCCATGTCACCCTTCAGGCCTACGACGCTGGATTTTTTATCGACGTATTTTATGACCTTGGATGGGCTATCCGACTCGAAGGCCACAATCGTGAGGTTTATTACAAACGTCCCTACAAATCTGAGGGGTTTGCGGTCGACGCAAAGTTCTCCAAAAAAGATCAGTGGTTGGGTCTAGGTCTTGTTTATCACCTGTTATAACTGCCTTTTTCCTTCACTGTCTTGGCGTGCGACCGCAAAATGAAGCATCTCCTAAGGTTTTCTCCCCATTTGTCGAAAAAGAATAGAAGACAAACAGGTTGGGGGACATCATGGGCAAACGAGTAAATCTTGAAGACAGCGGTCGATTCAAAAAGGTCAATCGCGGGACAAATGACGAACTAGAAATTCTTGCTTTGATCGTATCGAACCATCCTGGTTTGAAGATTTCTGTGATCGAAAAATTGAAACAAGCAAAAAGAAGAACTGTAGCTCGTCTCGCTCGGACAGAAACTAAACCCGCAGAGTAGCTGGGACATCTGATGAAGTTATATCATCTAAAAGTTTCAATCATAGCATCGTGTTTTGCTCTTATATCTTCGTGCGTAAATCCAAGTGCCAGTTATCAAGGATTAGGCGGGGTGGATGGTGAGGTTGTGGAAAGAAGTCGAGAGAAAGCTCCAGCATGGGCAGGACTTCGTCCTTTTGCTTTTCATGATCAGGCTTTTTCTTTCGGTTATATCCATGTTGAAAACCAGCATGCAGATTTACCACTTGGGATTAAAAAAACTCAGTTGAATGCCCTCCTACGCGGTAAAGATGTTTTTCGCGATGAGATAAAACTTTCGATCACTGACGCTGCAACTTCAGTTCGAGTGTCATACGACCAAGTTGCCGATAGCGCAGCGTTTCATGTTGACGCAGTTTGCGAGCAGGCATGGTCCGCAAATGCAAAAGTAGCGGATATTTTCTTTGAAAAATTTCGACCAGCGGTAGCAACCAAAGGACTCCTCGAGTTTTACAACATCTTTGTGATAGTAGAGCTGCCGAAGTCTGCCATGTCTGAGTCACTTCGCAATGTAGCCCGACGATTCAAAAATAGTAGTAAATCAGATCTGCAAAAAATCGGAGCTGCCATTGATACGCGCATGTCAGTAGCTCATTAATTCTGAAATAATCTAGTGAGGCTTCAGTTGGCACTGTTAGCAAAAATTATTTTTTCTTCGCTTTTCGTATTTGTAATTGGATGCAAAGAAAGTAGCCTATCGACTGTTAGTGACGCTAACACTGGTGGCGAGTCCGCCGAAAATAAAGGCGCATGTGTTGTTTACGGTAAAGAAACCAAAGAAGTTCAGGCTTGTTTTCCGGATAAGACACAGGAGACCTGTAATGAAAGTTTCAAGCTGATTTATGAGGACGTAGCCGCTGGTAAATATGAGAAAGAGTTGGTCCTGAAAATGGATTGTACCGATGGAAAAGCCAAAGTAGCTGAACGCCTTGCGAAAACTTCAACCGCCAATTCCGACACTACTGAAAATGGCAAATGTGTGTGCGGCGCCTATGTTCAAAAGGAATCTAATCAGCGCTACTGTTTGGTTGCCCGAAAGAATGAAAAAGCGAAGTGGCAGGCTGTAGCCCATCTTCCATTGGCTGCTGATTGCAAAGTTCATTGTGACGGATCGGATGGGTTAGCGACTGCGGCTCTAGCGTCTCCGTTTTGTAAGGAATAGCCTTTGTTGCTGAGAATGTGGATTTTTGACCGACTTTGACCCAACCATGGTCTTTCTTTCAATTCATAACTCTTTAATTATATTTATTAATTTGTGTCCCACGATATTGCCAAAAAAAGGCGTCGACCGTGCCCCTGCCGTATAGTACTTCCTTTAGGTTGAGTGAAAAATAATCAGTTCAAAGCGCTGGGCATGCATATTAGCGATCTCCAAAAATGGCAATCAACGAGCCTATTCCTACCTGCTTGGTGGGCGCGTGCTTATGATGTCGCTGTGCAAAATGATTCCGGTGATTACGGGGCGATGGAAGTCGCCGCCAGATCAGGTGTGGCACCGGCGATGGATATGGTTGAGCTCAATGCAGTTGCCATGCTTCTCCAGAATTTTCAGAGTCAGATACTGAAATCTGGAGTGCAGGTCCTAACGATTAACTCGCGCGAGCATCAAAAGCACGCGGGCACCAATACAAAATCTCGCAAATTCGTCTTTGAAAAAGCCGTGCAGATGCTTGGCGATATTCGCCTCCTGAGGCGCACTGAACAAGCTAAAGATATTGAATTTTCGCGTTTGTTTGCCGGAGAAACCTGGGAGCGGCCGGGTGCTGGACAGCACTATTTGATAAAAATGACACCCGCTCGTTTGGGACCTGAAATCATTTTTGGTGTTTCAGATCCCCATATTGATTTGGCGCGAGCCATGCTTGGTGAGCCCGAAGGTAAATTTGTAACGGGCGATACGGCGCCGATGTCCCTATGGCGAAGCGCTTGGCTTGATTTACAAGGTGTCGAGCAAGGCGTTTACTTGCGGATGGAAATGGCGATGCAATGGTTTCGCAACCTTTTGCAAATCGACGGGATCTGGGGCTGCTCCTTTACAGAGCTAATCAGCGGTTTTAAGATGCCAACACCTAGGTCTATGCAAGGAGTATCAGAAACCGAAAAAGTCCTTCGACTCATAGATAAGCTTGGGAAAAAACTTCGCCAACACGGACTTTTATCTTTGATGGATGAGGATCAATACCTGGCATTTGATATGGCTTCTGATCAGACGTCGACTTTGGCTTGGCAGGTTTCAAAAGAGCGACACCTTGATTCTCCCCGTGCGGCTCTGATGAAGGAGATCGCTGGGTGGATGGAACGAGACCGCGCTTCTGATTTCATTCCAAGCATCGCTCGCATATGCTTGCCAAGAACTGTCAATGCTGAACGGATAGGAAAAGCGCAACAACTTTGGACTGCCATTAAAAAGTCGAATGCTAACCGGCAATATTTTCCAGGTCTGGAAAATGCTGCGTCGCAGCCGATATCACCTTCGTTGCTATTCTTTGAGCTATGCCTTCGTGCCGGTGAAAAAGATGGATTTGCCGTTCCTGAAGAGTTTATGGTTGGACCTCTTAAACATATCATCGCCAGTGCAGAATCGTCGGCGGGCGAAGCCTTTGGCCAGTTTAGCGAATTTTTGTCTGATACCTATGATTTCACCAATGCCGTGCGGTCAGTTCCTTATGTTTCGCTTGCCGCAAAAGTTACGCGTGAAGTGAAAGAGTTTTCTCAGAAGCTAAGGGATCTTTCAAAACCGCTGCCGCAGGAATCTGTGATTGTAAGTGTCAACGAAGACCAGAAGGCGGATGCCGAGCAGCAGTTTGCCAGCAATCAAATTAGAAAGGTCGCTGGTGGCAGTAGTGAGGCCGAAGCCCCGAAAAAATCTCAGATCAGCCAGGCTTTGGCGACACGTATGCTTAAAACAGCTTCGGAGGAACTCTCTCGGATGCGTGGAACCTACCCCGATCGTTACTTGCAGCTTAAAAAGTCCTATATTACGTCTCTCGACGAGTCCTCTCGTGGTTTGTTTCTAGACTTTCAACGGCGCATGCAGCCGTCTGTGTTCGAAGACCACATTAAGCAAAAACTAATCAAATATATGGTGGACAATCCAGGCTCCTGGGGCAATGGGTAGGTGATTTGACCCCAATTCTTTCAACCCAGATCGTGATCGTACGTTTTTGATGGGAGTGATTAAAACGGCTCAAAAATAAACGGATAAGAAATCTCGGTCGGCTTCCCATCCATAGAAGTTGGAAATTTCCAAGATTCAATAGCGTCGTTGACGCATAAACTGAGCGTTTTTGATTTCGTTGTATTTTTTTCTGTCTTCGTTGAAACGACACCGACTTGGGTCACTTTGATTTTAGTGACAATTTCCCCACGCAAAGTCTTCGACTTTTTAAACTCAGTCTCATAGCAAGCGCGAATATCGTGCAGGTTTTCGTGGATGACTTTGATGAATTCCTTCTCAGTCAATCCACCGCGAAGATCCTTTGTTCCTTTCTGATCTAACATCACACCGGCTTTTTTTTCGGCTGTAGTACAGCCAGCAATATTTGTTAGTGAGAATATAAGGCATAGCAAGCATACTTTAGTCATCTTATTAGATGAAATGTTAGTAGCGCATCTCATTGCGAACTCCAGCCTACAGTTTAGATATCTTGAAAGCATTTAACGATAAAAAATCTGGATTACATGAGTATCCAGGCTTCAATTTTTTCGACACTGGGAATAATAAATATAAGAATTATTGGTGCATTTAGTCAATGTCCTTTAATGCAAGCACCTTTAAAAACGTTTACATCATTTTGACACTGCGCATGCGCCAGGCAAAGCAGAACATAATAAAACCGTGGGCGACTGCTTGCGTCATTTTGTAAAGCCACCAGTGTAGGCTTGGTATAAAATCGAGTACTGCCACAACGACTTCGTCACGGCCAGGGACCCGGCGAAATTCAAAGCGGCCCGAATGATCGCGACCTGGGACTTTCCCTGCAAGTAGACCGCCTCGGATGTAAAACAAAGAGCGACTCTCTGTGCTTCGGCTTGCACTGTATTCCAATGTCAGGAGATGGAGAGTCCAAGATTTAATACCGAGCGGGCGGACATAAAAATGCAAGCTGCCGTCATCACTTCGCCGTGCATCGATCAGTGGTCTAAGAAAAAGAGAGACCCACTGCACATAAGTACTTGCGACCCAGGCAACCGTTGAGCCTGGCGGAACAGTGACTCTCTGCACGGAGCAAACCGACATCGACGTGCTACCTCTTTGGGCTTTTTTCGGTAGTTTATATGTTTTTATTGCGCCACTCATGGCGTCTCTAAACGTCGTCCCGTTGATACCGTAACGCTCGTTTAGGTAGTGGTCGCGTGCGATCATATCATGACGCAAGCTGCCAACCAGAGGACGCACAAGTGGCATTGCTGAACCTGTAACTTTCGCCACCCAAAGAGCGGAGAGAGCTGGGCTAAACCATGGAACAGATATCATCGGTCTTCGTACGTTCAGGACTGCTGCGGTGTCCTCAAGCATCTGCCGGTAAGTCAAAATATCTGGTCCGCCGATATCATATGCGCCAGCTTCTAACTCATCGTCAAGAATTACGGCTTTGAGTAGGCGAACAGTATCATCAAGTGCGATCGGTTGGCAGCGTGACTGCGTCCAGCGCGGACAAATCATTACCGGTAACCGGCGCACTAGATTCACTAGGATTTGTAACGAGGACCCACCTGGTCCAACTATAAGGCCAGCCCTTAAAGTCACAACAGGAATGCCCGTGCTAGCAAGCACGCGCTCAACTTCGCAGCGGCTGAGTAGATGACGCGACAGCTCAGTGTTCTCAGGAATTAAGCCACCAAGGTAGACGATACGTTTTAGCTTCTGACGCTTTGCTGCTCGCGCAAAATTATCTGCAAGCACAAGGTCTAGGTCTTCGAATTTTCCTTGAGTAAGCCGTGCCGCGGGCATCATCGAATGCACGAGATAGACGCCGGTTTCAGCTCCAGAGAGCGCTTGTTCTACTTGCAGGAGAGAAAAGAGATCCGCTTTTCGGTAGCTCAGCAAAGGAATCGCGGCGGAGGGCGGTGCTTCCGATCGCCCAAGAGCGATCACATGGTGTCCAGCTGCTAAGAGTTGTTGACAGAGGCTTTGACCGACGAAGCCACCAGCACCTGCTATAGCGACTATTTTCCCTGTCATAACAGTTCAAGCCCTGTCTGGGTTGCGCGGTTAAAAGCAGCTCTCACATCAAAGGAGTTAGCGTTTTGTTCGAGATGTTCGTAGAGGCTAAAAAGACCAGCACCAAACGCTAAAAAATCCGGGTGGAGCTGGCTATGGTTTTCTTTACAGCTAACAAATAGCTCGTGAAAAGTTTTTCGAAACGCCGACAGCTCAAACCGCATGGACGACTGCGATGCGCCGAAATGAGCGATAAAAAGATCTTTCGCGTGAAAAAGCCCGAGGTCTTTCAGTGCTTGGTCAAAGAGAGGATAATCAGCCGTATAAAACCCCTGATACATTTGTTTGATGCCTTGAGCAAATTTTGGATCAAAGCGCCCAAACAGTGGCTTTGGTTTCCAAACAATCTGCCCGTCGTCTGTCAGGTAGAAAGTGGCGCGGCGATAGTCGAGTATAAGTGAGTCAGCAAAAAAAAGTTGCCAAAAATAAAGTTTCAGAACTTTCGCTTCATCATCGGCGCTGAGGTTTTGTTTTTTAGACGGCTCTTGTTGCTCATTTGGGATGCCGTAACTTAACTGGATACCGATCTGGTTAATCTTAGGAGCTAAAGCCTCACAGACCGTGTTAAAAGACTTGCGGTCAACGTATGAGGACGCTAACGACGCTAGCCTTTTTCCCATCGGCAATGACGGTACGACCTGAAAAAATACCGGTGAAAGGTAGTCTACAGCCTTAACCCACTCTGTGCCCTTAAGTAGTCGACCTAACATCCCAGACCTCACAAGCAATCAACGCGATTCAGTAGCTTTAAATAATCTCTGTAAATCATCTTGGCTCAAGTTAGCTCGGTTTCTTACTGTCTCTGTCGAGGTTGAAGAACTTTGTTTTTCTACCCCACGCATCATCATGCAAAGATGCTGAGCTTCGATCCTGACAACAGCAGCTTTAGGATTCAATAGCGTAACGAGGTCGTCAGCAACAGCTTCGGTCAAACGCTCCTGCACCTGCAGACGCCTTGCATGCAAGTCAATAAGCCTCGGGATCTTAGAAAGGCCCAAAATTCGACCATCGGGGTAATATGCTACTGATGCTTTACCCCAAAATGGCAGTAAGTGATGCTCGCAAAGACTATAAAATTCGACTTCGCGCACCGAAACGAGGCCTGAACCCTCACCAGCGAAAATGCCTTCGCCAACGACATCGGCCGCTGTTTTGCCGTAACCCGAGCAAAGATGGGTGAAAGCTTTGGCAAATCGCTCTGGGGTTCGAAGCAAACCTTCACGATCGGGATTTTCCGGTAGTGCTTTAAGTAGGTGGCTTGCTGCTAATTTTAAATCGCAGTGCTGGTCTTCGCCACTGGTGCTGCGACTGTCTTTTTTACACCTTGTTTTAAGAAACAGATTGGTCATAGTTAGTTACCTCCTCCGCATCACTGGCAGCGGCAAGCCTTTTGTCGATAGTTTGAGAAAAAAATTTGTGACGACCTGTTTAGATGATCTTGCAGTGATCCGTTTCGCATCTATCTGGTTTGAAGCCTGAAAACCGTGGTCTGTAGTGTGCGAATACAGAATAAGCCCGGTTGCAAATAGACGAGACTATTGGAAGTTTTGTCCAACTCATGATCCAACCGAGGCCCACAGCCTCATACATTGCACGGATCGTGTCCATGCCGCTAATAGGTTTCCCGTCGCGGTCAAACCCGTGCAGGGAGCCAACGGCTTCGTCCATGGTCAGTCCGTATGCTTCGGGTTTAAAATCAGCGCGGGCGATATCTATAAGGTTAAGTGCATTGCGCTTTCTACCAGCGTACTGCAAAAAATCAACTTCGCGCCTGCATACCGGGCAGAGGCTGTCATAGAGAACTGTGACTTGCTTTTCCATGGTGGTCTTTCTGTTTGCCGATGACACCTTGGCTTCAACTAAAATGGATCTCGTGACTGATTGCTGTTTTGACTGAATTGAGAATGAATCCACTTTGCATAGCTTTGTCCACCAAGCGCATTGCTTTTCCTTCATTCGAAGGAGACATGATTTCTACTACTAAATGACATGAATGCATGCACGGCTTTTTCTGTTCGTCGCGGTCCACGAGTAACTTGCCTTTTACCGAAATGTTTTCGAAGGTAACTTTCGAGTTCTCTGCGAGCACTTTGAAAGTCGCGAGAAAGCAGTTAGTGAGAGCCTGCGCGTACAAATCTTCTGGACTAAATGCACCACCTGGTCCGGCGAATTCCGGTGGGATCGAAACTTTCAAATCGTTCTGCGCCGATTTAGCGTGCCATACAGCCCGTGTGCCGTCTGAGGCGTTAACGATTGTCTCGAAAGCCATTGGGTATTCAAACATGCAATCTCCTGGCAGCGTTATGCAAAGACTTTTAGTTGGTCGTCGCACTTTATTTTTCGAAATAGGAAATAGTCAAGCCAGAGCTGCAACGAACCCTCGGAACTCACCAAAGCTCGTAATACGTATAACAGGGACCGGTAACACTCGGGGGACGGCGTCACCGAAAACAACAACCTTCGTGTGTCTGTGACTTGCTCTTGTCAATATACTTTGAAAGTCAGCGTTGATGGCACTTCGTCGTGCTGGTCCGGAAGCAGATAGCCATAAAACACTGGCGTTAAACGCATCCAAAGCGCCTTCGATAACAGTCGCAGGGACGCTAGTCCCAAGTTGCAAGCACTGCGCCTGATCCCACACTGCTGCTTCAGCAAAAAGTGTCGGAAGGCCATCGACTTCGTAACCAATATCAGCGAAAACCACGCGCGGGCCTTCTGGCGGTACCGTCTCAGAAAGCGGTGCCATCGTAATCTTTAGTGCAGCTTGCGCTACAGCGATCGCCCTGTGCAGTACTAAGCATTCTTCGCTTGGGTGATGACATATAGCCCGAACCGCCTTGAATGCAGGGTATACAGTTTTGTCTAGTGCTGAGGCGGTATTCGGTTCACTTAAGCGCAGGAGTTGTAGGGCGCTTTCAAACGTGAACGCATCGCCGATCTGTAAGCTCGCTTGACACACTTCGAAAGGTGACTTTCCTTCGACTTCGACCAGCCCAGGTAAACCAACAGCTGCAGGTGCTACAAGTTTTTTGCCAGTGGCGCGTAAAAAATTGTAAAAGTCTGTGAGGGTAACCCGGCGATGTCCGCCGGGTGTCTTTTCTGCCCGAAGTGTTCCAGCGTCGATCCAGCGCTTGACCGAGGACTTACCGACACCCATCGCTGCGGCAATGTCAGCGGTAGAGAATAATTTTGTCAGCGTGTCACACATGTCAAACATCCAGTCCAGTAATCTTCAGTCTGCAGCCCAGTCGGCCTAAGCTATAATCCTAAGCGTAGACCGTCATCCTGAGCGCAGCCAGTGATCCCGCAATTATTTGCCAGTAGCCGGCGGCATTAACACAGTGTCAATGACATGAATGACGCCGTTCGATGCAGCAATGTCGGCCTTAGTAACCATTGTGCCGGTGTTCAAAGCGACTCCGTTACTAGCATCAATGCTGATCTCCGGTCCGGCTACCGTTTTCGCAGATTTGAGCTTCACTACATCAGCGGCCATCACTTTACCAGCAACCACATGGTAAGTCAGGACGCTTTTTAGAGCAGCTTTGTCCGCCAAAAGTGCGTCGAGAGTCGCTTTCGGGATTTTCGCAAATGCCTCATCTGTTGGTGCGAACACTGTAAACGGGCCAGTTCCATTGAGAGTAGAGACCAAGTCAGCTGCTTTGAGAGCTGTCACTAGGGTCTTGAAGGATCCTGCGCCCACAGCGATGTCGACGATCGTCTGTGGTTTGTCCTTGGGCGAAGCTGTTGCCATTCCCGATAACGATCCTGCTAACGCTGTCACTGCTGCTAGAGCTTTCCATAGTTTCATAAAATCAATCTCCAAAAAGGTTCAGGGTTTGTCGTACAATACGACTTAGAAAAAAAACAACCAAAACATTCAAAATAACATTCTATAAGAATCCTAGCCTCAAGCCGGTATTTTTATAACCGACTTAAGCACTATCAGATCAGCAAAATATATAGAAAAATCTCCACATGATTCTCTTTTCTCTGATGCAATGAGTCTAGCCGGGATTGAGAGTAAATGGAAGTATAATCGTCCAAAACGTTCAATTTTAATATGGGTTTGGGGGCCGTTTGGGGCGACCCGTGCAGATCGACCTAAATCACGTTGTCCAAACGGCTACTGTGCTTTCACCGACGGAAGTTACCGGTATCAAACCAATATCAAACCAACCTAGTGGCGAAGATGCACCATGTGCATGATAACTTTCAAAAAGTAAGTTATAGAAAAACCCAGAGATTACGAAGTCTTCATAAAAAAATTGACCAGTATTAACATTTTCCTTCCATTTCTAATAAAAATGGTGCATTAGTTCGCCCTGTCAGGAACTCTTTTCCGCTGAAAAATGGTCAATTTCCCCCAATTGATCGGAAAAAATATTAAATCCCTTGGAGACTATGTATGGCCTTTAAATTTCGCGCTTGGACTATGTCTGCTGCATTAAGTTTTGCAGCAATTTTCACTGGATGCTCGCCAGAATCGACTGATTCTTCGAACATCCTTGTCACCGATGTTAATCACACAATTGTGAAACGTCAGTCGATCGGTAACTGCTGGCTGTATGCGCAAGCAACATGGCTAGAGTCTTTGCTGTTGGACAAATCAGGTGAAGCTACTGACGTATCAGAATCCTACTGGACTTGGTGGCACTGGTACGAGCAAATCGTTGGAACAAGCGTAAGTGAAATTGAAACAGGCGGTTCATGGAGAACCTCAGCTCGCATTGCTTTGGCACACGGCTGGGTTACCGAAGGCGAATTCATCAGTGGCGAACAAGACGTTGAGATGTCAGTCCGTCAAGCGGTTGCACTCAACACACTTAACGCTGCGCTTTCATCAGGCAACCTCGATACTCGCGCGAAAAGAACTCCTGAGAACGTCCGCAAAGTTCTTGATGAAGTCTTTGGCAGCGATATGGCAAATGCAGAATCGATCTCTCGTTCTGCTGCTCTAACAGACGTTGGCAACAACTCAACGTTAGAAGACGCTCTTCGCGGTACAGGCAAACGCTGGACAGTTGTTGACTTCCCACAAGTCTACGGCAAAAAAGGTCGTATCACTGCACGCGTCAAAAAAGCTCGTAAATCCGTGTTGCAACGCGTGATGAAAGCTCTTAACGACAAAAAACCAGTCGTGATGACTCTAATGATCGATTTTAACGCACTCGACATCAACGACCAGACTTTCAAGAAGTCGTTGCTAGATACCAACGGTATCGGCGGTCAAGGTGGCCACATGGTTGTTCTTGAAGACTACACTGTAACTAATGCTCCTGGCTTCGGTGACATTGGTGAAGGTGATGTTGCGGATGTCATGAAAGCCGCTGCCTTTGAAGGCGACATCGTACTTCTAAAGGCCAAAAACAGCTGGGGCAAGGATCGTCCTGACCGTGGTTTGACCGATGGTTACACTAGATTCGATGCAGCGTACCTGTTTAGCCAGTTGGAATGGAAATACGGCGAAGACGAAGACAATACGTCGTTCTACACGACTTTGACTGACTTTGTTCTGCCTCCTGGTTATTGATTGAGATAAAAGAAGCGCTCTCACTTGAGGGCGCTTTTTTTTATTCAATTAGCGCGACCTTACCTGCCAGTCTTTCTCACAAATATCGCTATAACCGCAGTGAT
Organism: Pseudobacteriovorax antillogorgiicola; assembly: GCA_945862295.1. Lineage (GTDB taxonomy): Bacteria > Bdellovibrionota_B > Oligoflexia > Oligoflexales > CAIYRB01 > CAMAXT01. Next base: position 2,704 of record CAMAXT010000055.1, on the reverse strand, counting down.
TCTTTCGCTCGTCTTGATTGCAAACATAAAGCCGCAGATTGCCATAGCAATGAGGGTAATGATCATGATTTGGAAGATACGGTACCGCTCCAGGTCAATGATTGCAGAGCTGCTACCGACTATCATTAAGGCCCCAAGAAGCGGTATCGCGCCAGCCATAATCTGAAACAGCTTCATTCGTCCCTTCACCTGGGTCAGTTCGACAGTTGCATGGAAAATATTGCAACATCCGGACCAAAACTTTGGATAGAGAACGCTGACTAAAAGTAGCTCTAAAAGGAAATAGGAGTAGGTTAAGGCGATCAACCAGGACGTTATAAACGATATCCCGAAGTGCCAATAAACGGCTGACGAAATAGGTCCTGCTTGAAAATCGATTATCAATGGGAAAATCAGAGCCCCTGGCAACCAGCCGATGGTGCATGCTGCAAACAAGTACTTCGGAGATGAGAGGGCTTTTTGCCGAATTTTGGTCAACTCATCCGGAAAGGGGGTCTGGCCGATTTTGCGAGATTTTAGATGCCGGATAAGAAAAAAGATCTGCCTCGCGACAATAGTGAAACACATGGGATAAACGATTAGATTGTAGGGCAAGATCGTGTCGAGAAAGACCTCCTGCTGTGCAGGAGTTAAATCCGCCGCAATTCTAATTGAGTTATAGGAAATATTTACGATGCTCCCGAGGAGCTGTGGAACCATTGTCGCCAGGACCAAGAATGTCATGGGATTGTTCTCACAGGTGTTGTGCCAAGAGTAGTCTGTTTTGATGCTTGCTTGGATATCCAGAAGCTGACGGCAGTGCTCTAAAGCTTCAGCAAAATCTTTACCGGATTGAAACCTCTGAGACTCATCGAGCGCAAGTGCCTTGGCGAGGACACCAGCTACCTCCTCTGGGAGATTCTTAAGGTGGGCTGTGCCTTCAGGGTCTATGCTTTTTACCACCCCTCCAATGCGGATTTTTTTGCAAAGAAGAAGCTCAGAGATCACTATGGCCAAGGCATAAATGTCGGCGGTATTGCGAATTTTAATACTGGGGTCTTTGCCGCCTGATGCGAACATGCGCTCCTGCTCAGGGCTCATATAGCCAGCTGTTCCGCCCTTTAAAATCTGCTTTTTATTTTCATTTACACCACCGATATTCATCGCGACGTTGAAATCTGTCAGAAGTGGCCGGCCGTATTGATTTAAGAGGACGTTTGCGGGCTTCATATCAAGGTGCAAGACCCCCTTGGCGTGGGCGAAATCGAGGGCTTCGGCCAGGCGAGCGCCGATCCAAAGGGCGCAGCTGATAAAAGTCGATGAATTAAGAAGGTCGCGGTCTTTGGCTGCCACTGCATTGAATGGCGTGTTTCCCGTCAGCGAGTTATCGATAATTTTTATGAGGTCGGAGCCTTGGCGCTCCGCGGGATTTAAGGGACCTAGTCTTTTTATCAGCTCGGCCAGGGTCATTCCTTCAACATACTGCATACAAATGATATGCAGGTGGTCTTCCGATACGGTCGTTTCAGAAAAAACGCGGACAATATGGTCGTGTTCAAGGCTAGCCATGTCGCGAGCCTCGCGGTCTGCAGCGCCTGAAATCTTTAGGGCAACGACACGTTCCAAGCTTTTTTGGAGCGCTCGGTAAACGACTGCGAACGAGCCCTCGCCGATGACGCCCAGGATCTCAAATTCACCGACTTTATCGCCGGGCTGGAAAACCTTAGGTTTCGACCTCCTACCTTGGGTCGCATTTGTCGCGTCCAACGAATTCAAAACAGCAACCGGCTGCGCCATAAAGTGTTCAGCCTGGTGATGGGCCGTCACAATGTCTTGTAGATCTTTGATATAGTCCGGGTGGGATTCAGCGATCTCTCGCAGTTTTACTAACTGATCTGCCGAGGGAAGATCTATAACAGCATCGAAAAGGTCGTTTAGTATCGACCATCTTTTGGGGTCGTTATTGCTCACTGCCGGTTAGTTCCTTGAAAAGCCAGGCCTTCGCGAAGGTCCAGTCCCTTTTAACAGTGGCAGGGGAGGTACCGAGTGTTTCCGCAATTTCCTCGTTGCTGAGACCGGCGAAAAAACGCATTTCAACGACTTTGGCCTGGCGCTCGTTCATTTCGGCGAGACGGTTTATCGCATCATCAAGTTCGACTATTCCTGATTCGACCTGTATTCCTAGGTTTAGAATGTCTTCAAGGGGAATGCGGATATCCTTACCACCTCTTTTGTCAGCGTGTTTTGCTCGAGCATGGTCGCAAAGGATTCGACGCATGATCTGAGCGGCCACTCCATAGAAGTGGGCCCGGCTCTGCCACTGGACATGATTTTGATCGATTAGCTTAAAATATGCCTCATTTACAAGAGCGGTAGCTTCTAAGGTATGACCCGGTCGTTCCTTTCGCATGTACGAGGCGGCGATTTTTTTCAGCTCCTCGTAGATGGTTGGGAGCAATTTATCCATGGCACTTTTGTCCCCACCTTGGTGCCGATTGAGGAGCTCAGTAACATCCTTTTTTTGGTCGCTCATGCTTTTGATCCATAAATATAGGGTTCAACTGAACACGCGCGCGTTGCATTTTTGGGGGCGCCGATTGGGTTTCTGCAATTTACCATACGTGCATAGAAGACAGAATGTTTGATTTTTGCGTCTAGGTGGGTGGAATCTGACCCACCCACCTAGGCCAGCCATTATTTTCGGGTGGGTGCCAGGGTGATTTTA
>CAMAXT010000054.1 GCA_945862295.1 Pseudobacteriovorax antillogorgiicola | reverse complement strand
AAGACCGTCAAGGAATTCACATCGAAACATTTCTTATGTTGGATGAAAAGAAGCGTAAAAAATCATCGCTTACGATTCATCTTCTGCACCACGATCTGATTCCTGGTACAAAAGTTAAAAGACGCGCACTCTCCGAACCGGTAGTCGATGCTATATTTGATACAGTTGAAAGTTGGGATGGATATCGGTTCCGAACAGGAAAGTACGGTCTGCAGCCTTTCACACTGGACCTAATCGGCACGGATGCTAACTTTGAAACGATTCTTGTGAAAGAAATTACTAAACTTTGCCGCGAGATCGGCCCGGTGGTAGACCGGGTAATTAAATCTTTAGATATTTGAGCCCAAGCGCAATGAAACATTTGCTTTCTGTTTGCTTAGTTCTCGCAATTTGGAGTTTTAGCATTAGTGCTAAAGCGCAGGATCTTCCCAATTGTCTGTGCGGTAAACTTCCACAACATTTGGCTGGCGAAGCAATCTGGAACGGTCCGATGGTCAATGTGGAGCTTGGAATTGCATTTATCAACATGATGGTGCGCGGAACCGTGTTCGTAAACTCCAAAAAAGCCGAAGTCGACATTGGCTTGAGTTTTATGTATCCAATTCATCGAATAAAATCTTTTTTAAAAAAAAGAGCGTCGAGAAAAGTCGACGCTCTTTTTGAGTAAGACATTATCTCCCTCATTTTGCTTTCCGTCCTAACCGCATTTTTCTCGCAAGATAGTTCGTAACATTGTGCAGCCGTTGGCCGCCTTGCTTCGGTGCTGGTTGGGTGATTGGAAAATCAAATTCTTGATGATGTCTTGCTCTTCTTTTACTTTCGTTAAGTTGTTGTCTAAGGAGAGCGTATTCTGCGAGTCCGTACATGCTGAATCCTTCTTTCTGTTTTTTAAATTCATTGTCTTGAGGATAGTGTCGTCGTTTTTCAGCCGGACTCAAGGAGCGGAAAACAGCTATATATAAAGTATGCATTGGCCTAACTGGAAGGTTTGACAGTGGGTTGTTGCTGTAGTTTACGGCCAGTTAAACAAAATTGAGCGAAAAATTTACTGATTCTTGAATAATAAAGCGTTTGCTGGCCGGCCAGTTTCCTCTTTTTAAACCTAATCTTTGCTTTGTATTTTTATTAGCAAATAAAACAGAACCGCCGAAGTATGGATTACTTCAGCGGCTGGCTAGATCTATCAGAAAATTTTATCGACGAGTCATCGTGCAGTCTTGCATGATCAGTTGGATGGGTGAAGGTACGCCAGTTGGATCTAAGGTGTAGCTCGCAGTATCTTTACTGCGAAGTGTGTTTCCTTCTAGCCAAGTTTCTTGAGTTGCAATGCCAGAGAACAATCCACCAACCGAGAAGCCAACATTTCTATAAAGTCTTGATTGTGCGTCGTTCCAGGTTACAGAAAAAGCACCACCAAAACTGAATGGCTATTCTGCATTTGGACTAGGGCTGCTTGCGAGAGTATTTAGGCCGTTGATGTCAAAAAGAAAGCCCTCCATTTCGATTTCTTTGCAGTTTTCTTGGGCAATGATCATATCGTATGATTCCTGCGCACCCGTTGGCTTATGCCTCAGCTCGGTCAGAAGGCGATCGATAACTATCTCAAAGATTTTAACTACGGAAATAAAGATTTCTCGGGTGGTTTGGACAAAGCTTGGGTTAGCTCGACGCTGAAAATTTCTGGCTACGAACAGTTGGAGTTTTTGCGAAACTTTTGGACAGGCAAGCTTGCTGTCAGTAAGAAAGCCCACGACCTTGCAAAGGGCGCTCTATTCATCAAGAAATATCCCGGTGGAGGTCTTCTATACGGTAAGACAGGCACTGGCTGTCTTCAGGGAACTTCTTGCATGAGTCAGCCTGACAAGATGTTAGGTTGGTTTGTGGGTTATGTTGTTAACGGTAGTAGCACCTATGCATTCGCAGCAAATAGCGCTGACCTCCAGCCAGAGAAAGAGCCGGCTGGTCCCCGCATGCGTAACACGGTCATTAGTCTTTTAGAGCACATGAAACTTTTAAATTAGAATTAGTCAGGAATCCCATGCAACACTACGCTCTCGTTATCGCGAAAAACCATGAAGACTCGCTAAAACGAAACTCCGACCGCATCAAAAGTTGGAAGAAAGCTGACTGGCTGTACGATGGTCTAGCTTATCAAGAAGGCGTGACGCTTGCTGATTTGAAAGACGCGGTGCGATCAAATGATGAGTTTTTCCCAACTATAATTGTTGATAACGGCGTATTCCTCCATGCCTCTAAATTTAGTCCGAACGCTTGGAAAGCCAACGTTGATAAGTTTCTCGATCTAACAAACGACGTCTCGCAAATTTCTTTCTACGTTCTGGATATGAAATGAAACTCCATCTGCCTGAAATCACGTAGCTATTAATACCAGCTCAGCGCGCCAATAATTCAGTTTCAGACACCGCAAGTCACCGTATTTTAATGCTAGACTGGTCATAACTACTCCCGGTAAGGTCGGAACAGCTTCTAAACATTATTCGGAGTGAGCACTTGCTTTCCCAACTAAATATTCAAGGTCTAGCAATCATTGACTCTCTGGAAATTGATTTTTCACGCGGGTTCAATGTCATCACTGGTGAGACCGGCGCTGGTAAGTCGATTTTGATAAAAGCTCTAGGTTTGTTACTGGGAGCAAAAGCGAATGGCGAAGTTGTTAGGAAAGGTCGGGAAGCTGCATCGATCACTGGCTGCTTTGAGATTCCAAAAGGGCATCGTTGTGTCGAAGTTTTAAATTCTTTTGAGATTCCCTACGACAACAAGTCTCCTCGCTTTGAGGTGATTGTGCGCCGAACTGTTAACGTTAAAGGACGCTCCCAGTCGTGGATCAATGACATCCCAGTGACTGTCGGTCTCCTAAAAGACTTCGCCGAAGCCCTTATTGATGTCTTTGGACAACACGAAAACCTCCGCATTTTAGACGCCGTTCACCATACCTCATATGTCGATCAGTTTTTGCCAGATAAATCGGTACTCGAGAAGTATCGTCAGCACTACAATTCTTGTATGACTAAATTCCTTGAAATCACCGGTCTAGTCGAAGATTTCATGAGCAAGAGTAAAGATGCAGATTATCTTGCGTTTCGCATTGAAGAGATCAATAAGTTTCAGCCTTCAAGAGAAGACTACGACTCTATTCTTGGTATTTGTCAATCTAGCGGTAACGTGACAGTCCTTGCTGAACAAATTGAAAAAGCAGTCGCAATCATCGATCAAGGTAGCGATGGTGAGCCCATCAGTCGCATGCTGTGGGAAGTGGCAAAGGCTATCCGTTCTCTCGAATCCTTCGATTCAAAATTTGCTGAAATGGCTAAACAAGCTTCCGATCTTGCATCTGGTGTTGAAGACCTAAGCTATCAACTCGGTAAGAAGCAATCTTCAATCGATTTCGATCCAACCGAAATCGCAAATTCCGAAGAACGACTTGCTGGCTACCAAAGTTTGTTTAGAAAATTTGCCAGCCACGACATCGATGGACTAATGGCAGAAATCGACCGGCTCTCGTTAGAAATCAAATTCCTCGACTCGGCCTCGGTCAGTATTTCCGAGAAATTGCGTGTCTTGGCTAAAGAAACCAAATCTCTCAAAACTCTTGCCGATGCTTTGACTAAAGGCCGCCACGCCGCACGAGCTAAAGCCAAGGTAAAAATCGAAAAAGAGATGCACGAGTTGGCGATGCCGGGTGCATCGATAGATATCGAGTTTCAACCGATCGCGCGCGCTAGTCCGGCAGCGGACTTCAAACTATTTGGCGAAGAGTGCGTCGAACAATGGGAGACCTGTGCGGATCATATGTCTTCAAATGGAGAAACAGGCGCAGAAAGAGCGCAGTTTCTATTAGCCTCAAATAAAGGCGAGGCGATGCTACCTCTTCAGAAGATCGCTTCCGGGGGTGAGATTTCTCGCATCATGCTTGCTCTGAAAAAATCACTTTCAGCCGGCGCTGACACCTGCATTTTGGTCTTTGATGAGATCGACTCGGGTATTTCCGGTCGTGTTGCGGATATTGTCGGTAAAAAAATGAGAGAAATTTCTGAATCGTTTCAAGTGATTTGTATTTCCCATTTGCCGCAGGTCGCGGCATACGCCGACACCCACTTTTTAGTTCATAAGTTCGACCGCAATAAGAGAACAGAGTCCACGATCTCGCAGCTCTCAAAAAGCGATAGCGAAAAAGAAATCGCTCGCTTGCTTTCTGGTGATGAGATTTCCGATTCCAGTTTGGCCAATGCTCGCAATTTGATGAAAAAAGCTCGCGGTGCAGAGAAATCTTCTTAATCCAACTCGGGAGAGTAATCATGTCCTTTCCAGTTGAAGCGGCTGCTCGACTGTGTCGTTTCGTTTTGGGACTACCGCTTGGGTTTAAGATTCAGCACTTTGTTGCCCGGGTCCTTCTTCGTTTAGCGGCGGACTTTAGGCCGCGCGGTGTTGTATCCACACTGTTTGGTTTCCGCATGCATGTTGATCCTCGCGACTTCATCCAGCGCTTTGTCTTTGTTTTTGGTTCCTGGGAGCCGACGTTATCAGATGTGTTTCGTCGCCAGCTCAAACCAGGGGACGGATTTGTCGATATCGGTGCTAACGTTGGGTATTTTTCTCTTTTGGCCGGCAAACAGGTTGGGTCAACAGGTTTTGGGTGGTCCTTTGAAGTTGATAGCGACATTCACGACCAATTGCGCCGTAATCTTTCTTTAAATGATATGACAAATGTCGAAGCTCGTCACCAAGGCGTCTTCAAGCATCGTCAGACTCTCTATGTCAGTAAAGGCGATATCTCAAACTCGGGACTGACCTCTGCTGGCTCTGAAGTGAGTGCTGGTGCTGAAGCTGTTGAAGCTATTCCCCTCGATGAGTTAGCGGGAAATCCAAATACTGGCCGTGTGCGTCTAGTGAAGATTGACGTGGAAGGTGCTGAAAAACAGGTATTAGAAGGCATGCAAGAATTCTTACGTAAAGCCCATCCTGATGTGGTCGTTGCCGTAGAGATTGCTCCAGACCGTATGAACAACGGGATGAAAGATGCGCGTGAGATTTTTGCGATGATGGGTCGCAACGGTTTTCGGGCTTATGCACTAGAGAATGATTATCAAATTAAAGAGTATATTCAACCGCAGGTCCCGGCCAAACTTACTTTTGCCGAGACGCCACTGTTGCGTCAGTCTGATTACATTTTTAGTAGATCAGGTAATTTTCTCGCCTGAAATTATTCTGCTTTCGGACTCGACACATCGACTTTCGGCGCACTAATTGTATCGGTTCCATAGACAAGAATATCGATGCCATCTGTACCTGTAGTTTTTACAGTATCGACTTGGTATAGGCCTTCCGTGTTTTGTTTAAAACACTGCTTGAATACTTGTTTACCTACATTGTTATTTGGCAGTCCGCAGACACCATTAGATATCTGAGGTGTATAGCAGCCCGTTGGTGTCAGGATTGTGTTTTTGGCGGTTGCCGCTCTAATGCTGCCTGCGTCGGCCCCAGCAAAGGAACATCCACTTAAAGTTCCATCGCTTTTTTGCGTCGTTTCGTAAACAAACCCTCGAGCCTGCTCAGTATAACTTCCGCCTGGATTGTTCCAGAAAGCGATATTACCTGCGTAACTAGATGGATTAATATCAAAAGCAAAGTATCTCACACCTTTCATGTACTGATTTTGTTCTCCGGGACCGAAGTTTCCTGAAGCGTCAGCACCCAGATTGAGATCGATTCTTCCTTCGCTATTAATGTAAGGGCCAGGGATTTTAGTTTTATTGAAACTCGTATCCCGAATTTCTATCTTTAGTTTTTGGTCGGCAACTGTTGATCCAGATTTGGCATAGGTGACGCTAGAAACTTCGGCGTAAGCACTATTTGTTTTATCGTCTTCTACTTCCGTTTCGGTGGTTAAGACGCCTTCATAGGTGCCATTGCCTTCGATCCCCGGTGAGTGGGTCAATTCAAAATTGAAGTCACCGCTATAAGATGGATTATTATTGAGTTTCAAAACAATCGTCGATCTGTAAACAGGACGACCAGATTTATCGTCTAAACGAGAAATTTCTGCCTTCGATACACTTACATTTGAAAAATCGGCAAACGCAGCCAACATGTCTTTACTTGCACCGACCGCTGGTAGCTCTTCGCTACCATTCTTTTTTGCTTGGCACAGCATGCCTTCGATTAGTCTTAGTGCACCGTCGACGCGTGCTGCGGCTGCGCTAACTAGTTTTCTTCCGGTGACGACCATACATGCTTCTGAACCTTGAGCGGCGACCAATGTTGGCTCTGCAAGCATTGCTGTTTTGATGCCGTTTAACGATTGGTCGGTAAGACCTGAGATAATAGGATTCAATTTGCCTTGATCAAAAGTTCCCAGTGCGTTTCCAGACGCAATGCCGTAGTCAAAGCCGTAACAAACCTCGACCATTTTGTTTGAAAAGGTCAATGCGCTAATAACATCATTGTCAAAGCATTCTAGATCACCAGAAAGACGCATCTGATTTTCTTCCAAGATTTCTTTCGGGTGTTTTTCAAACGCTTCGTAGCTACCTTGGCTAGCTGCAGTAATACCGCCAGGAGTGCTACCACCCTGATTCACTGGTGTTTGGTTTTGACACTCAGGTGGAATCGGCTGCGGCGGCGGTGGAAGATTCGTACAGTCAGCCAGTTTCAAGCCATTTAGCTTCAATTCAGCTGTCGAGATATTTACTGTCCCTGGAGCTGCTGTACCTGGAGAAGGATCGATTCCTTTAGGGAATGCCGAGACAGCAAGTCCTTCTGGATAAACAACGGCAAGGCCATTCGTAGAAATTGCAAGCGTTCCAGCTTCGTTGTCTATGGTATTTTCTTCAGTCGAACTTGTGTCTACCGGATCGTCCTTTTTTTCTTTGTTGCAATGTGCCAACAGCGATGTGATAGACAGAACGACTACGGCTTTGGAAATATGGCTTGCCATAAGTAGCACCCCAAATAGATTTAAGATTTAATCGGTCTTAAATCCTTCCCTTTTAATTTCTATGATATTTTGTTAGTAATTTCAAAGTAGTAACAGTTCCGTTGATCCGTAATAGTCATTGATGAAGCAGCAATTTTTTGCCGCTTATTTCAATGGTGCACAGCGGCTTTTTTGCCTCTAAAAGGCGGAACCCCCTTCTGCTTTGGTTCAGAAGAGGGCCCAATGTGGAGAGATGTCACTAGAGAGATAACCAATTCAAGAGAGGGATGTACCTTCGGAGCTATTTACCCCGTTGGTACTACAAAACGGAAAGAGACACTCAACTGCAGCCTGTAGTACTCCCACAAGACTGACATTTCAAACAGGCACCGTTGCGTACAAGCGTCATTGAACCGCATTCGGGACAAGGATCGCCATCATAGCCTTTCATTCTCGCTTCACTTACACGTGCTGCATAGTTGTCAAAAGCATCTTCATCGAGTGCTAAGACAACGCTACGGTCCGATGAAAATGACATCGCTTGACCATCAGAAGACACGCCTGTTTCGCTTCTTAGCGATTTAATAGCTGCGTGTTTCTGAGTTTTTGCAACTTCTTTTGCAGCGACTGCTGCCATTGCCGTTGCACCTGCACGTTCTTTCGAAGCGATAAGTTCTTCAACATTCACATGCGCTAGATCATGACGATCAAGATAGTTGATCGCTAGATCGCGGAAGATAAAGTCGATGATCGACGTGCCGCGTTTAATGTAATCATGACCAGCTACCGGACCGTTTGGTTCAAAGCGGGCGAAGGTGAAGACATCAACGTATTCTTCCAATGGCACGCCGTACTGAAGTCCAAGGCTGATTGCTACGGCAAAGCAGTTCATCATGCTGCGGAGGAGCGTTCCTTCTTTATTGATATCAAGAAAGATTTCACCCAAATTCCCGTCTTCATACTGGCCGGTTCTTAAATAGACGCTGTGTCCACCAATCTTAGCTTTTTGTGTATAGCCAGTGCGCCGACTTGGTAATGGACGGCGGCTGCGTACGAACTCTATGGCAGCTTTTTCAGCAATTTTCTTCACTTTCTCGGCTACTGGCAGATGCTCGACCTCTTCAAGCATCTCGGTCCAGGCAGAAGCTGTTGCATTAAGCGGCTGACTTAACTTCGAACCGTCACGGTAAAGTGCGTTAGCTTTTAGCATGTAACGCCAAGATTTGAAGTAAGCGGCGCCGATATCTTGGAGAGATGCTTCGTAAGGCATATTGATTGTCTTGCTGATTGCGCCAGAGATGAACGGTTGCGCAGCAGCCATCATTTTGATGTGTCCTTCTGCAGAGATATAGCGCACACCTTTGCGGCCACACTTGGTAGCGCAATCAAACACTGGCAAGTGTTCGTCTTTAAGATCAGGTGCACCTTCAACAGTCATCGATCCGCAGACATGCTCGTTTGCTTGTTCGATCTGTTCTTGGGTGAAGCCGATAAGTTTCAAAATATTACAGTCGTTCTTCTTAAGTTCGTCAGCCTTGATTTTTAATACATCGCGGCAGAAGTCTTCGCCCAGTGACCACTTGTTAAAGACAAAAGAGATGTCAAATGCTGCTGGCAAGTCTTTCTCGAGTTTCGTCAGTATGTCAGCGCTGAAACCCTTTGATTCAAGGGATTTTCTGTTGATATGTGGGGCGTTCTCGATTGAGCCGTAACCCTTGCAGTAATTCACGATCGTAGAAATTTGTTTTTCTGAGTAACCAAGATGCTCAAGAGCGACCGGTACAGATTGGTTGATGATTTTGAAGTAACCGCCGCCAGCGAGCTTCTTAAACTTCACAAGGGCGAAGTCTGGTTCGATACCGGTAGTATCGCAGTCCATTACGAGACCGATGGTGCCGGTTGGCGCGATGACAGTAGTTTGGGCATTGCGGAAACCGAATTCTTCACCGAGTGCGAGAGCTTCTTCCCAAACAACTTGTGCTGAAGCCAGAAACTCAGCCGGACAATTCTTACTGTCAATAGGCATCGGATTTACAGTCAATCCTTCATAATCAGATTGACTAAATGCTGCGCGCTTATGGTTGCGGATGACACGCAACATGTGGCCGCTGTTTTTCTCATAGCCGGGAAACTTCCCAAGTTCCTTCGCCATCTCAGCACTAGTCTTATAAGACTCGCCGCACATGATAGACGTCAATGCTCCAGTGATTGCCACTGCTTTATCAGATCCGTACGAATGCCCCATCTGCATGAGCAAAGCGCCGATATTGGCGTAGCCAAGGCCGAGAGTGCGGAAATCGTAGCTTTTTCTCGCGATTTCTTTGCTTGGAAACTGGGCCATTTGTACCGAAATATCAAGGATTGTAGTCCAGATCCTGCAAGCATGCCGGTAGCGCTCAATATCAAATGCGCCAGTAGTGGCATCATAGAATTTCAACAAGTTAAGTGATGCCAAGTTACAAGCTGTGTCATCGAGGAACATGTATTCCGAGCAAGGGTTGGAAGCGTTGATTCTTCCGTCCTCTGGACATGTGTGCCACTCGTTGATCGTCGTATCAAACTGCACACCTGGATCTGCGCAGGACCAAGCAGCATTTGTGATCTGACTCCAAAGATCGCGGGCTTTCAAAGTCTTAGCAACCGTGTTTTGCATCCGGTACTTGAGTTCCCAGTCACCGTCATTCTCAACAGCATCCATGAAAGAGTTTGGGATACGCACTGAGTTGTTTGAATTCTGGCCCGAAACCGAAGCGTAAGCCGCTGAGTTCCAGTCAGTATCGTAAGTTTCGATCTTAAGTTCTTTATATCCTTGCGAAGAAAGTTCCATGATTCTTTGGATGAAATTCAGAGGAATATGGGCCTTTTTCGCAGCTTTTGCCGCAAGGCGCAGCTTTTCGTTCTTAGCTGGATTGAAGCGGTCTTGTTCGGGTAACTCAGTCGCTTCGTTGCAAGATTTCATGATCGCATTGAGGTGCTCTTCCATTGCTTTAGAACCGGCAACGAGCGCGACCACTTTTTGTTCTTCAATCACTTTCCAGTTAATGAACTCTTCGATATCAGGATGGTCGAGATCCAAACATACCATCTTCGCTGCGCGCCTGGTGGTACCACCGCTCTTGATCGCCCCCGCTGCACGGTCGCCGATCTTAAGAAACGACATCAGTCCTGAGCTATAGCCGCCACCGGAAAGCTTCTCGCCACCTGACCTAATATTGCTAAAGTTTGTGCCAGTGCCGCTGCCGTATTTGAAAAGGCGTGCTTCACGAGTCCAAAGATCCATGATGCCGCCCTCATTTACGAGGTCGTCACTGACAGATTGGATGAAGCAAGCATGCGGTTGGGGACGTTCATAAGCGCTTGTAGAACGGGCGATTTTGTTTGTTTTAGGATCGACGTAGTAGTGGCCTTGGCTATTGCCTTTGATGCCGTAGGCGTAATAGAGCCCAGTGTTAAACCACTGTGGGCTGTTTGGCGCAGCCATCTGGTTCGCAAGCATGAAGCATGTTTCGTCATAGAATGTTTGCGCATCTTTTTCGGTGTCGAAGTAGCCACTGCGTTTGCCCCATTCAGTCCAGCATCCAGACAGACGATGAAACACTTGGCGGCAATCGGTTTCTTTGCCGATCTCCGGGATACCAGCGCGGCGTAAATATTTTTGCGCGATGATGTCAGTAGCTACCTGACTCCAGCTGTCAGGAACGGTCACGCTCAAGCTATTGCTAGCGGAACTACCGTCGGTGTTCTTAAGTAGTGAATGTCGCTCGACGAATGTTAGCCCCTCGTAGGGCTGGCCTGGTGTCTTGGTGAACAAGCGTTTGAACTTCATTTTTTGAGCTCCTAATTCGTCTTTGACTTGAATTTGGCATTTGTTGAGTCAAGGACACCGCAACCCACGAGAATTTCGAGGTTTTTGAACTGAATCGGCGAATGTGTGATTGACTGCCAGGGATAATCTTAAGGCGCACTTTGAAAGCCTGTCAACCCCGGACACACAAAATATAGTGTCCACACGTTATCCACAACACCATGGATTGTGTGTGGTTTTTCCGGGTTTGAGTTATCGGATTGAAAAGATTTAAAAAAAGCCGAATTTTTATTGTTTTTCCTGACAATTTAGAAACAGGTTATCCACAACTGCAAATTTGGGCTGTTAATATCCGGTTTTTGCCGCAGATGCTGCATATAGAGGTTTTTTGCAAAAATGAGCCCGAAACAGGCTGAAAATTAGAAATATCCGGTGCGAGAACCGTGTGGAGCGTACCGAGAGTGTTGAGGTTCGGAAATCTGTTCTTCTTCTTCAGCTTGCAGCTTCTTTTTGTGAAGTTGGTACTTCTTTTCCGAAAGAAAAACAGGGAATTCGATGTCTATGGCCTGACCGCGAGTGATCACAATCTTGCGGTCGATCTGTTTTCTATCACCTTCACTCGTCGATGAACTCGTAAACTGCGCGAGATTATAAGTTCCAGAAATCAGCGGTAGCACCGTCTCGGCCTCTAAATTTAGATCGAGAGTGTGACCAATTGAAAGCGGTTCAATCCCGTCGACGCGGACTAAGTCTGTGTTCTGTCCAGGTTTAAACTGAATACTCGGCGTAAGTGTCACAAGACCTGTGTAGAGTTGATGATCGCGGTTATCGCCTTTAATACCGTAGAGCACGTCTCTTGAACCCTCGACACCGACAAAAATCGGTGCACCGGTATTGATATAAAGGATCGGAATATCGGTAACGCTTTCGATAAAAGGGTAGGTCTCTTCAGGAAAAGACAAGGTAATCGAGCGCCCACCCTCACAATGAATGTTTTCCGGCGAGCAGTGATTGTGAACTGTAACACTATTTACTGGAATATCGAGTCTTTGCCCTTCAACGAGTTCGTATTCGACGGCCTGCGCTGAATTACTGATGTTGATTGAAATTTTTCCGGGCAGAACAGGATAAGATTCGTTGAAATTTAAACTATGACCGCCGTTAACTTCCACGAGCCACGGTGATCCCGTGACTCTTGTAGCTCTTGTTAGGTCGACTTCTTCTGCTGACGAAACAGAAAGTAGCGCCGGTTGAATCGTTCGTCGCTCACCGGCCGTTAATTCCACCAGCATGCGTGTGCCATTGACTTCGAGCACGTATTTTCCAGGGAGAAGAAAATCCCAGTTTCCAAATGCCTGATATTTCGTCGCAGCAATCATCTCGTCTTGTGGCGAAATAAAGAATGAAAACATTTGTTTTAAGTCAGGAACGCTTTCAACTTTTAGCCCGGAAAGCGCGTAGCGAATTGTCTTAGGTTGTTGCGGGTTCTCAAAGGTTTCAAAGTTTATATGAACTGGCACCATTCCGGCTAACATATCTCGTTTGCCGTGGATAACATTGAGTTCGAATCGACCGGAGATGTTTTGCCTTGAGCGTGTTTTTTCCGACCTGTTGCACTGAACAGAGAAACCGTCATTTTTTTCAGGGACTTGGGGTGGAATGAATTCAACTTTGTGAGAGATCAAACGGTGCTGTTTGCCAGGATAAATAATCACCGATTCGCTCGAACAATCAGCTAATACCAAGTAGTTACCTGGTTGGAGGCTAACGTCTTTATTAAACTCGCCGGTCTGTTCGGAGGTAAACTGAAAGGGAGTTTCACCAGAAATTCGGTATATTTCGTAAAAACCAGAGCCAGCAGCTTCAATGAAAAGCATACCTGTTTCATTCTTTTCAACGCACGCAGAGAGGGCGAAAAAAATGACTGCGGCCAGCAAAGCCTTCGATTTGAATAAAAAAATCTCCATGCTTGTTTCTATAGCATGGAGATTTAAAAAAACCGAATTCATTTCTACTTAGAACATAAATCCTGCGGAAGCGGCTACTTGAACAGTGTTGAAGCTGCCAAAGCCAGCATTTAGACGAGGACCGATAGTAAATGCGCCATTTTCCGTCATTAAGTAATCTGCACCCCCGCCGAGGGTGATCGAGACGCCGTTGTCCTCATGTTTAGATGCAGTCTCTAGGCCGTCAGTTGGCGTCAGATAGACGAGAACATAACCGGCTTCCATGCCACCAGTGACGACAATTTTGGAGTTGAGCTTGTAGTCAGCCTTGGATCCGAAATAATGCGATTCCCAAACACCGCGGTAAGAATTGCCATCGATTTCACCGACAACATTTACAGGTGCGTAGCGGTAGGTACCGACAAGGGAAAGTTTCGGGCTCATGGTTAAGTAGCGGTAGCCGACGGTTAGATCGGACATGCCGCTGCCGCGCCAATCACCTTCTGACCGTGACGCATAGACCCAACCGAAACTGGTAGAAAACGTCAGTTTCTGATGCATTGCGCCTTCGTGCGAAACCGGTGCTTGGTTTGTTGCCGTAGTAGTTGCAGTTTCACCAGTCGCGGCATTTGCTGCGGGTGCGGCTTCATCGCCGGTCTTTGAATCCGGATCTTTTACTTCCGGATTTTGATCTGAGAGGTCATCCAAACCTTTGCCGAGTGCAATGCTTGGGTAGGAGCAGAGAGCAACAGCAACAGCAACAAACATGGTCGAAATAATTTTTTTCATAACAAATTGCCTCGTTTACATCAGAAGTTTCAGTTGGAGTGCGTAGCGACGGTCGCGCAACTTGTCGTCTTGACCCGCGATTGTTCCTAGCTGTTCGGTATAGGTAACGAACCGACAGCTAAAGAGGAAAACATCGAATTCGAAACCGCCAGAAAATTCACCTTGGTGTAGCCCTGACTGGACTTTGATGATTTTTCCGTACCCCCATTCTGCACCGAGGTTAAATTTCTTAGAATAATGAGCTGGCTGATTGATCGCGTGGGCGTCGACAGATGTTCTAAGGAACATATTATTCTTTTCCCAAGGCATCAGACTCAGGCCCGTATTTACCGAAGGGAGCCGTGCCTTTGGTGCACCAAGAGCTTCACCACCGACGTCGAATTTTTTGTAAGGGGTGCCGCCAAAGTCGGTGATACTAACACCGAGAGTTGGAGACATGGTTTTGATTGGAGTGAATAGCATACCGAAGTCGACACCAACGCCTGTTCCACCTTCAAAGTAGTCTTCTAGTTGGGGCTCGTCTTCGTTAACAGCTGTTCTAGTCGTAGAACCTTCTTCCTCTTTAGCTTTGGATTGCGAAAAAGCGGAGATGTCCTGGATACTGAACTCTCTATCAACACCGCCTCTAGCGACGAATTTCACGGAAGTCCCGACACTGAGACGCTCTTGCATAAAATTCATAGCGAATGAGAACGGCATAACGATTTTCGGACCAAAGTCCAGATCAGTGGAAATCTCTCTGTGCACCGCCATCGTTGATGACAGTTCAACACCAATGCCAAAACCGAAATTTTTGAAAATTAAGTGCGGTGTCAATCCAAGCGCAAAATGGTGGGTGGTACCAGTGTTTTTGTCCAAAAAATCGAGGATAGAATCGGTATCGCCGGCACTTCCAGACATGAGCTCTCTCACATCTTTGATCGCCTTCATGGTGTTTTCAGACATTTCAAAATGTGGGTTTAGAAGTTCGCCGTCCCATTCTTTAAGACGGGCGAGACCTGCTGGGTTATAAAAAATAGCATTGTAGTCGTCAGCTACTGCGACAAAGGCATTCCCCATAGCTAACGGACGAATGCCGAAATGCGTCCACCGCATTTCGTCAGCTTGGGCAACCCCTGACACACCGACCAGAGAAAGCAGAATGAGACTTAAACGAACCATAGTAACTCCAAAAGTGGGGTCCGAAGCGAAACGTTAAGCAGATACAACAAGTAGAAACCGGCTGAATCGACTCTGATATTTCAATTTGTTGGTTTGATTAGTTTAGCACAAGCCCGTTTGGGCAACAAAACTGCAGACGCAATTTTTATGATGATTTTTTGCGCAGATAGATGCTGATTGCTATTACAAACATTTTTGAATCTTCGTTGTCATCCGGGTTTGAAGGATGATAGGATATTTCCTGATTAGTTTATAGTGGTTAGCCATAAAAATGGTTATTTCACAGGATGTTTGAACTGCCGGTGAATTTGCCAGTAGGTTGGCTCTAGATTTTTCGCGACAGTGTTCAAAATGTTTGCATCAGGAGTAGGTATGTCCAAAGCGGACGTCGCGGCAGAACGCAAAGATCAAATTGTACGTGCAACGGTTGAGTGCATTACAAAGTATGGTTATCACAACTTCTCTATGCAAGACGTGGCGCGCACTGCTGGTGTTAGTAAAGGTATTATTCACTACTACTTTCTAAACAAAGACGAACTTATGATGTCCGTCCTTGATAAAGTAGCGGGAGATATCGAACGCATCCTCGCAACTGAAATGCAGTCAATTACAGATCCTGCACGCAAATTTGAAGTCTTCATTGACGTTTGTTTCGACATCGTACGCAATACCCGTGAATACTATCAAGTGAACATGGATTTCTGGACGCAGATCAATCAAAAGGAAGATGTTCGGAAAGTTATTGCTCGTCACTACACAAAATTCCGTGACTCAGCATCGACAGTTATCAAAGAAGGTATCGATAAAGGTGTGTTTCGCCAGGTGGATCCGAAAAACTATTCCTCCTACGTAATCGCTGTAATCGACGGACTAAGCTTGCAGTGGCTTTTTGATGAAGCTGTTTTCGAGTACGATTCAATCACTAAGAGCGCCAGCAAACTGCTGCTCGAGGGATTAAAAAAATAACGCTGTCGGATACTAAGCATGACTACCAACGCGCCCGAAGAGTCTCACCGTATCAAGGCGCTTGTCACTCGCATTGATGACGATGGTGCTTTTTCAGAACTCGAGCGGCAATCAGCCCTTGATTTACTTGAGCACTATGAATGCTGGGGTCCGTACTTTCGTCTAATACGCAGACGTCTCAACGACAACAAACTGCGCAAACCCGAAGACTACGTAAAGCTCGCAAAGGTTCAAAATCAAAACTTAGAGGATGTCTTTGCGGCAGCCGAGACTTCTGCGAATCTTGTCAGCGATCAAAATGTTTCGTTTCAAGATTTCAGTGAAACCATCTTGCCCCAAATTATCGACTTTGAAGACCATGCTTCGGAAGCAGCGATTCTGAGCGCTGTTTCTGAGCGTTTTTTCGAAGTTCATGACCGCGTAAAATGCCTCGAACGTCTTTGTATGCTCTACGAAAAACGCACTCACAATGAGACTCAGCTCATCCGTACCTATGAGCACCTTTTAAATACCGACAGTAAAAACGTTAAAGCTTTGAGATTTTTTAAACTCATACACACTCAAAATGCTGAATGGGATGAAGTTGTGCAAAAATTGCGTCAACTTTTGGAATGCGTTACGCACCCTCAAGAAGTGTTTCGCTATGCGCAAGAACTCGCTGCGGTTTATCTCTATCAATTAGACGCTCCTGATCAAGCAATCCAGGTAATGGAAGTTTATTGTTCCAATAGCCCCCTAGATACCTCCACAATAATGTTTGATGCCTTCCAAGCGATGTCAGACCTAGATGGCTGTTTGCGAGTACTCAGACAATGTTTAGTTGGTGTGAATGATGACGTCAGTCGGGCGACACTTCATTACAAAATGGCTGCGATCCAAGAGCAAAAGAAAGACTTTAAGTCTGCGGTTGAAAACTACGAAAAATCAGCCGGCTTATCGCCGACCTTTCTGGATCCCCTTGAAGGGATCATCTCGATCTACACGATTACGAATGATTGGGAAAATCTTCAGAAGTGGATGAAGAAATTAAGGGCTGTAGTAAAAGATGAAAAACTCAAAGTTCAATTAAACCAAGCGATCAAGAGGGTCGATGACGGTATTGCTCATGTCAGACAATGAACGACCGCGAGTTCTAAGCCGTAAGGCTTATGAATTTTCTTTTCTTGGTCGACCAGAAATCTATCGCTCACTTGAAAAATTTAGTCCCCGTCAGAATGATTTCACCAAAACTATAATCTCGACGGCATTGCATCTAGAGAATGCCTTCATCACACCAAAATCTATCGTGATTGGAGGCCTATTAGAGCCGTCGCAGGTAAATCAGGTGGCGAGTTTCTTTTCTGAGGACACTTCAGTCTTTGCCTATGTACTAACTAAACGGCAAATGTTTGAATTGATGTCTGCGCGTTCAAAAATACCTACTATTTTCGTCTTCGCGTCTCAGGAACGCTCTGAGTCTCTGGACGGCTTTCGAAACCTTGCAATGTCACTTAGCAGGCATTCGGATCAGTTTGGCTCTAAACTTCTTCACCATACCTACGAATACTGTAAGAAGAAGCAGTCGGAAGGCACGGGCCGCGGACGTCATTCGTTAGTTATTGAAGAAAAATTTGGCAAGATAGCTGTGCTTGATCCGGAAGAACAATCACTGAAGGACCGGCTGAAATACTTCTCCAGAGGTGGCATGGATTGGCGGCGTGCCAATGATGATCACGCCTTTTTTGAAAGTGGCTGGTCGATTGGCTCATTTATGCTTTCCGAAGACCACAAGGACGCAGCGAAGAATGCTGTAAACATTCATATTGAAACGCTCGACCTGGTGATAGAACATGCACAAAAGCCAAATATCATGAGTTTAAAGTTTATAGCTGATCTAATCGTTGATTGGATCAAGGGATTAAAAGATAAAGGTGCGGTACCCGATCTGGCATCGGTTTATTACAGCATTCCCTCGGTACCTACAGTAGGTTGGTTGAGTGAGCGGTTTGACGTTCTGTTGAATAGGGCATTAGATCACAACTGCCCTGCTTTAATTTGGGGCTGGCATCCGACAGCAGATTTCACCAGTTTTTTAAGCCAGAAAAACGAAGGCGCCTCTCTCCACATTGAGATGGATGAATTTCCTCGCATCAGCGCGACGCTGCGGTACGGAGTTTCTTCACAATGATTGAAGTCATTCATCATAAGGACCGAATTCAAGTCAATCTTCCAGCGATCACTTGCTTGCTTAGTAGTCAGGGCATGGTTGTGCTCAATAAACTCCTAGAGGTTGCGGAGCAGATCGCGAAGACGGATGTCCCAGAGCAATACGTCAGTCTTGTTCTGCAGGGTGCTGCGAACGACCGAAATATTCTTTGGTATGATGATTTGAGCAGGAATCTACTGCTCGCAGAAACATTCAACCGAATAATGAAATTTCGCTGGCTACTTTCTCTCATTCGAAAGTCGCGCGCACCTTGGATTTTTCTGGCCGCCGATCATTGTCTCGGAAGCACTTGGGAATTAGCGTTGGCGTGCCATCGCCGGTACTGGTTCTCAGAAATATCCAAAGTTGGCTTTCCCGATCTTACGGTTGGTGGTTTTCCATCGGGTGGGACAGTTGAAGTCTTAACGAAAACAAATCCGAAATTTAAAGAGTTTTGGCAGAGTAGTCCGACTGTTTCTGCGCGTACTGCATTTCAGAACAATTATATTACGTTTTGCTCTGTTGTCGGCGAATCATGGCAGACCGATTATCCCGATCTGCTTGGTCTTAAACCGTTCACTGAACATCTGGTTAACACTTCGACTCCGAAGACCAGAACCTATGCTCGGACTGACATCAGCGAGACTTTCGGCGACGAAGCAAAAGAAGTCGTGGCAGATCAACTCGATGCTATGCGAAGCCGCGTGAAAACCGATGGTGCGCCGTCGGGAGCAATATGGGAGTACTGCTGGGGACTGATCAGACAGCGTAATAAGTTCAAAGACTCGCGGGAACTAGGACGTTTGGTGGCGCTTTTGTCGGCTCGGTTCTATCACTCCCGCAGCTACCAGTCATTTATCTATGCTAACTGCATTAAATACCAAGCTGAGAATCTGCCGAGTACACACGGAGAGCCGGTCTTTCGCTTGATGGTTGATCTTAATTTTCTTGTACCACCAACAAAGCTTATTACGTCTATTTTAAACGCTGGTGTTCACATCATCTTTGTTTCGACAGAATCGAAGACGCTGATGTCCGCTCTTAACATGATCTATAACCGCTTAGAACGCGCTATTGGCGCTGAGTCAGCGCGCTTCCTTTGGAAGAAACAAGTTGCATGGTTTAGTGGGTTTGCAGATTCCCGTAAAGCTCCTGTGCTTCGTTGGTCTGTTGATGACCGCATTATGATTGTCACAGCTGAAGGCACATTCGAATACCTGCGCCTAGAAGGTAATGCAAGCCAAGCCGGCAAAGGGATCATGGAAGCCCTCAACCAGTTGTCTTTAAATTTAAAAGAATTCAAACAATTGGCTTGGATCATCCCACTCATTGCAGACGGGCTCTATGACAATCCGTTGAAAAACTCAAAGCTGCCGCTAAGCATCTATGTTCGGTCATCATTTTTTCAGGAAGCATTACGCATTTCGCGCCACTGCGGCAAAGATGTTATTAATGTTCTCTTAAGTCTCAAACAACAAGCCTGGGGTTTTGCCGGCGATGAAGACGCTTGGGACCGCTTTTTAAGTTCGCGCGTTGATATTTACAATTTCGAAAGCAGCTACCAGAACGTTAATTTTGTCAGTCTTTCCCAATCGGAATGGGGCATTGGTAATTTGAAACACGCCAAGACAATCACGAAGCGCGGCGATGACAAAATCATAGAAAAATGGAGCCCGACACAAACTTCGCAACATCTGGCGACTTATCTCGGACTTTTAGCTCTCCATCTTTCTAAGAGTTCAGCGGGTCAAAAGTTAGGTGTAGTAGATCATATTGCAAGTGTCGCCGTTGGTTTTCCGATAGGCATGGGAACCCCGGTGGGGTATCTTCTCGAGCGTGGCAGTAGACGGGTTAAAGACTACTGCAGTAAGCATTGGCCTGAGTTAAATCTAGATTCAGTCTTGAAAGAAATAAAACGCCCGCATGATGTTCTTCAATAAACTTCAAGAAAAGATTGTTAGCTGCAAGACTCATCTATGCATCGGAATTGACCCATTGGTTCCCCCCGAATCGCCGCTGTTAAAAAACGGTATGGGTGTTTCTGAGATCGTCGAAAAAACTGTTGATATATTGATTGAGCAAGCGGGGAAACACAACATCCCAGTAGTCAAGTTCCAAAGCGCATACTTCGAAGCCCTTGGAACGGACGGTTTTGCCATCTTGCACCGCGCTATTGCTAAAGCCCGCAGCGCCCATATTCTAACAATCCTAGACGCAAAAAGAGGCGACATCGCTTCGAGCATGCAAGCCTACGGCCGGTTCGCTTTTGATTTCATGA
>CAMAXT010000053.1 GCA_945862295.1 Pseudobacteriovorax antillogorgiicola | reverse complement strand
AATCCATGGACATCCCGCCAGGCGCCGATCCCAGTTTGTTTGTCGTTGGCGATGAAAAGCAGTCGATCTATGGTTTTCGCGAAGCAGATCCAGAGGTGATGACTTTTATTAGAGAGTCCTATGCCGAGCAGATAGAGATTGCTCCACTTAACGAGAGTTTCCGCACCGCAAATGTCGTGCTCAACTTTGTAAACAATGCATTTAAAGGCTTGGTCCCAAACTTTCCGCCGCACCGCACCGCCGTGGCGGATGGAAAAGTGTTTATTCCCAATCATGGGCAAGTCGGCATTTTAAAAACACTGCCGAGTAAGAAATCAAAAGCCGAAGTACCTGCTGTAACCTCGGATGGAGGGTCCGCGTATCCCCAGAGCGCTGATGGCGATAAAAGAAAAGACGATAGCCCTGCACTTGCAGCCCAAGAGGCCGAAGCAATCGCTGGCCTCCTACAACACGCACTCACGCATAGCAAAGACTTTCCAGTTTACGATAAGCGTAAAAAGACCTGGCGACCACTGACTGCCGAAGACTGCGCTGTTCTCTACCGCAGCGGCACTCATGCGGGGCTTTACGAAGAAGCGATTCGTCGCCAAGACATTCCTTGTCAGCGCGAAGAGGAAAAAGGATTTTTTTCTCGCCCTGAAATTGCCGACATGTTGGCTCTGCTCCAGTACCTAGCAACACCGGCGGACTTAGTTGCTCTACTGACAGTTGTTAAATCACCGATAGCCTCGATACCTGACCCAGTCAGTTTCAAAGCACTGGTTGAAGTTCAGCGCGAAGGACACAAAGGACCTCTGCATTCAAACGAATACCTAAGCGCTCTTAAAGCTTACCGTCCGGAGTTCGTCAGTACCCTCGCAACGCTGTTGCAAAGTGCTAGCAAGATTCCTCCGCACGAATTAATTCTCTCCTGCTATCAAAAGCTAAACGTCATCCAAGCCTACGCTAAAGGCCCAACTCAAACTGACAACGAAGCGCGCCTAGCAGAGATCAACCTTATCGCCTTAGCTAGCCGTGCTTTAAAAGCCGATAGTGAAGGCATGAGTACTCTGTTCGATGTTTGCCGGTACTTCGCGAGCTTGAAAGAACTCGATGAGATCGGTAACGCCGCTACCGCCGGTGATGCCGTACGATTAATGACAATCCATAAATCGAAAGGCCTTGAGTATCCTTTTCTCATCATCGCCGACATCGGCCGCTCATTCGCTAAGGGTGACATCAATTGGACTCAGGTACGGGAAAAGTCGGGCCTAAGACGGGAAGACAAAGTCATCTTCAGTGGCACCAAGACTGATCGTCCCTTTGGCGAGCAGTGGGACTTGTCGCGCAATGTTAAAACCGCTAACAGTCGCACCACCCAAGAGGCGCACCGTTTGCTTTATGTGGCGGTGACCAGAGCACAACACTACCTGTTCATAACAGGACACGAACCCAGCTCGGGATCTGGATTGAAAGAAACCCTCTACCACCAGCACCTTCTGCAGGCCCTCGACGAAGGTAGTTGCAGCGATGTCGTGATAAACGGCAGCACTTACTCAGTATGTAAGTCAACAGAGCAGCAAATGGACTGGAACACCTCAATTGATCGCTCGACGATTCTATCTTCTGAAGCTGCTCTGCGATTTGCTCCCTTTGGAAAAGGCACTGACCCTCTTAGACACGAACTTGTTCTCGTCTCTCCGTCTCAACTCGAACAGACTAAAGGCAAAGTCCGCTCAAGCAGCGAAAAAGGCTGGCAGCAGCTCCTGCGCCAGGAGTTTCTGCCCCCTAATATGACTGCGGCTGTCGGCACTGTTATCCACCGCGCCATCGAATATGGGTTAACCGACCGCAGGTTTGATCTCAGCGCAGAGCTGGCAAAGGAAGCGGTAGCAGATAAAACAAGTCTCAACGCCGCTGAAGACTTGTTTGCTAAAGTTCACCAGTCTGCCGTGCTACCTAGGTTCGCAAAGCAGCCCTGTCAAACCGAAGTCAACGTCGCCGCCCTGATCAACGACAAGATCGTACGCGGCAGCATCGACCTCATCACTGAAGATGCTGACGGGTCCGTGCTGGTCGTCGATTATAAGACCACGCGCTTTCAAGGCCCGATGCCCGAAAATAACCAGCGCGAGATTGAACTACTAAGAAAATTTATAAAAGATCGTGGCTACGACGAGCAGCTCAAGCTTTACTGCGAGACTGTGCGCCAGATTCACCCAAGTAAAAAGGTGCGCGGGGCGATTTGGTTTATCGATTGGGATTTGCTTTTGGATTTGTGAAAGAAGGAATAAGAAAAGAAAGTGGCGGGGTGTTGCCACTCCGCCACGTCCTGGGTATGTATCAAGCTTCAATTCTTAGAACAAAGTAGCGTTCAAAGAAAGACGTGCTTCGTAACGGTTTGCGCCGTAGCCCAAAACTTCGTCTTCATTTGACTTGTTGATGCTTTCTGCAAAGAAACCTTCAGTTACGCCGCGAACCTGAGCAACTATAGAAGTCTTATCAGACAATTTGTAGCTAGTGTTCAATTTGATCAGAGTAGAAGAGCGGTATTTGTAACCATCGCTAGAGCGGCGAGTTGTGCCGTCTTCGACTTGGACGATTGCCAGTTTTTCTTCCCAGTTTTGACCAAAATCAAGACCGGTTCCTACTGCTAAACCAGTCGCGCCAATTGTGTATTTAGCGCTAACACCAGCAGCATTCCAGATGCCTGGGTGTTCTTTCTCAACTTTTGTATCAGCTTCAGTCAAAGTCAGACCTTGGGTCTTATCTGCTGCAGTGACTTTATCTTTCGGTGAGTTTTTACCGCTGTTAAAGCTAACAGTTGGGTTGAGGTAAGAGCTGAATTTTACAGGTCCGACTGCTTTTGCGGCTTCGCCGATGAAACCAAGGTCAGACGTAGAGAAGCTATCTTCACCAGCAACATAAGTAAGGCTGTAAGCCTTCAAATTTGCGATGTCATTACCAACGATGTCAATTGTAGTTGAGTTGTAGGTAGAAGATTTGCCGATGCGTGACGTATCAGCTTTTTTGTTGTAACGGAATGTGAATGAGGTATCGACGGAGCCGTCAAACAATGTTGTACCTAAAGTCGGCCGAACTGACAGAACTGGAGAGTCAGCAACTTGCTCGTCTTTTTCCATAACGCGTAGAGTGGAATGTCGAACTTCAACACTACCGTATGCATCTGGAAGAATTTTCTTGATTGCAGCTTGCTTCTCAGCTGTAACTGCTTCTTGTCCGTGGGCTGCGCTAGAGATTGCTGCGCCAGCGATAATTGCAAACACTGCCTTGGAGATTTTCATGTGTCCCTCCCTACCTTTTAGTTGTTGTTGTCCGTTGTTTTGAATCGTAGCTTGACCAGTTTGTCCGCATACCCGCCTATGGGACGAGGTGGTTTTTATACAATTCTTAAACAGTTGTCAATGTTTTAAACAACTTCTATATTTTAATCATAAATAACGACAAGTTGAACCGGTCAAAGCGGCATAGTTTTATAGAATTTTTAAAATGATTTCGCTAATTCTATGCCATTCTATTGAATAGCAGTCATCAGATCATCGCCAACACCGCGGTCGAGGCTGCGGTCCATATCCCATTTAGGGTCGAACTGAAAGCGGGAAGCCCCCGTTTCCAAGACGGTTTCTTGGCGGATGGAGCACCGTTCAGACCGCAGGTGTTCTGCCAATTGCTCAATAAGATCGAGAGCACCGGTAAGACTGGAGACCTGGGTCATCTGCTCTCTGACTTTTCGCGCCCCTGGCCAGCCTCTGACGTACCAAAGTAGATGCTTACGCATGCAAACGGCACCACCACCCTGGTCGCCGTACTCTTCCTGCTGCCAGGTCAGATGGTTTCTTACAGCAATCAGCCATTCCTCTAGTTCGACGTCGCTACTTCCGGTCGCAATCTCGCGGAAAGCCCATGGATTACCAAGGGCGCCGCGGCTTACCATCACGCCATCAACACGGGTGCGTTCCTTCATAAAGATCGCATCAGCGCGAGAAAAAATATTGCCGTTGCCAATCACAGGAATCGAGATACTGCGTTTGATCGCTGCAATCGCTTCTAGATCCACTGGCGCAGAATAATCATCGTTACGGAGGCGACCGTGCACGGTCAACCAATCAGCGCCGGCTTTTTCAACGGCGTCAGCTACTGCTAGACCAGTGATTAACTGTTTATCCCAGCCGAGACGGATCTTTACTGATAACGGTTTGTCTGTCGATTCACGTACGGCTTTCACAATCCGGAAGACGTTTTCAGGGTCTTTTATTAGAGAACTGCCGCAGCCGGATTTCACGACTTTCGAGACCGGACAGCCCATATTGAGATCGATAGTTTCAAAATTTTGTTTATCAAGGACCGACACCGCACGAGCTAGTTCCTCGACACTGCGGCCAGTGATCTGCACGCCGAGGATTTTTTCGCTCTCATGCCGCTTCATCATCGACCAGGTACGAGGGCTATCAAACAACAGGGCCGTAGCTGAAAGCATTTCAACATAGGTAAGATCAGCGCCAAGTCCAGTGCACACGCGGCGAAACGGATGATCCGATACCCCAGCGAGGGGAGCTAGAATCACCGGTGACTCAGTTATACCTAAACGAGTGAATGGATTTGGCTTGGTTGTCACGGTTCTTCGACCCTAAATTGTAAGTACTAAGTACGATTAGAAGATGATGGAAAAAGGCGGCAACCATAGCACGGGCAATGCGGCCGACGCCAGCCCCTCGGGTTCGGTCCGCTTATAATGGTAAGCTACACCAAAGGCAATGATATCCCACCAAGTATGGATAAACACAGCCTCAGAGAGAGTCCACCCCCGCCTTTGACTGACACTTCCCATGTGGAGGCCGAGAAAAAACTGCGGCAAGGGTCTTGGATTCGAACTGATATGAGCCAAGGCAAAGACTGAGCTTTGGAGAAGATTGGCAAGAAAAGGACTTCCCCAATACTCAGTCATGACTGGCATCAGGTAACCGCGAAAAAAAGCCTCCTCGTGGGTGCCCGCATTCCAAGAAAAAGCAGTGGCAAAAAAGGCGTCGGAACTGCGAAACGCTGCCTTTTCATAGCCATCTTGGGGGTCTGAATTCAAAATCAGTGCGGCGAGCCCAGCGCCAACAGCCAGAGGAATATAGGTCGTCGATCTTGTCAGATAATCAAACCTAAGAGGAGCAGCTAGAAGATCGAGCGGGGTTTCTTCTTCCGACAGAAAGCCGTACTGCCCGTGACTCTGGCGGGAGCGTACAGCTGAGCGAAAGGAATGCCAGACACTAAATCCTCCTGCTCCTTGCGACAGTAACTGCCCAAGCATGTATTTACGAACCGTGACGTCGCGCGCATCGATCGCGTAGGCTGACTCTTCTGTTTCCCCATCCTCATCGCTATTGCGTACAGCCTCGCGCCGGCGTTCGATCTGGCCACTGAGGTCATTTCGCTCAGAAACTAGCGTTGAATAGTAGCTACCACCGGCCCAAACGCTGGAATAAATAGCGCCGTAGCGGTACTGCCCCTCCCACCACTGATCCAGTCCCGGGAGAAAAAGATTTGTCAGAGGCATCCAAAAATCGCTGCGCACCCGCTCAGGATCGTTACGCAGACGAAACGGAGAATTCTCAGGTGCAACCTCCCCTACCTGTTCAACCTGGTCAACTTGTCCAGATGCGTTGAGAGCAGTTAATAGGAGAGATAGCAGTAGAAGCGCGCCTGAAGCTGATTTTTTGGCAAACCTATAAAAACCAAGGACCAAGGGGTGTTCCTGTAAAAGCGTAAAATACTCCACCAACGCAGATGTCGATTGTATCCGGTCAGAATAGCAGATTATATTAACGGGGCTATGGTAAATGACGAGCACCTTTCGGGAGACTGATTCCACACCATGCTAGATATTAAATTCATCCGAGAAAACACTGATAAAATTCGCAAAGGCGCAAAAGATAAACGCAACAACTTCGACCTCGACCGCCTCTTAGCGCTTGATCTTGAGATCAAACCGTTGCAAATGAGTTGGGAATCGATGCAAGCCGAGCGCAACGCACTATCTAAAACGATTGGTGCGGCTGCTCCCGCTGACCGCGAGCCTTTGAAAGCAAAAGTCGCAGACATCAAAACCCAGATGGATAGCCTCACAACTCAGCTAACGGCTAAAAAAGAAGAATTTGACGGCTTGATGCTGCTTGTACCACAGCCTGCTAGAGACGACGTACCGGTTGGAAAAGACGATAGCGAAAACATCGAAGTCAGAACATGGGGCACCGTCCCAACCTTTGATTTCAAACTAAAAGACCACGCCGTCCTAGGTGAAGAGCTTGGGATCATCGATAGCCCGCGCGGTGTGAAAATAGCTGGCAGCCGTAGCTACGTTCTCAAAGGCGATGGCGCTCGCCTTGAACAAGCAGTACTGCGATTCACCTATGACTTTCTCGTTAGCCGCGGCTATACAGCGATGCAGATTCCTGTGTTAGTGACTGAGGACTGCATGACTGGTACGGGTTACTTTCCGACCGGGCGAGAGCAGGCTTATTTTGTTGAAAAAGATAATCTAGCATTGGTCGGAACGTCAGAAGTGCCACTTACCAGCTATCACTCAAACGAAATGCTAAAAGACAGCGAGCTGCCGATAAGATTCATGGCGCAGAGTACCTGCTTTCGCAGAGAAGCTGGCACCTACGGCAAAGATACCTCGGGGCTTTACCGCGTGCATCAGTTTCAAAAAATTGAGCAGGTCATCATCGGGCCAAATGACCCGAAAGCCTCAGAAAAACTGCATGACGAACTCGTTGGCAATGCTGAAGCAATCTTACAAGCCTTAGAACTTCCCTACCGTGTAGTTTATGTCTGTACAGGTGACTTGGGACAAGGCCAGCTCAGAAAGCACGATATCGAAACCTGGATGCCGTCTAGAAACGCTTACAGTGAAACGCATAGCTGCTCGTCGTTTCATGAATTCCAATCACGCCGCTTGCAACTGCGCTACAAAGACAAAGACAACAATAAATTTTACTGCCACACGCTCAACAACACGGCGATTGCGACGCCGCGTGTTTTAATCCCG
Organism: Pseudobacteriovorax antillogorgiicola; assembly: GCA_945862295.1. GTDB lineage: Bacteria > Bdellovibrionota_B > Oligoflexia > Oligoflexales > CAIYRB01 > CAMAXT01. The sequence continues at coordinate 13,367 of CAMAXT010000053.1, read as the reverse complement.
CTACTTGAAATGTATCAGCAAAAAGACGGAACGATCCGCGTGCCAAAAGTACTAGTGCCCTATATGGCCGGAACAACTGTTATCGGTGCCAAGAAAAGCTGAAAACTCGTTTAAAGATCAAACCAGAGTCCAAAGGCCTTCTTGCAGCGCTGCAAAAAGGCCTTTTTTTCACACCAGCATACTACCGATATGACTGGTTTTTAAATTGAAATTATACTTTTCGCTAAGTTATCAAGCCAGGCCTCCGAAGCATTAGGGCCCTTACTTTTCAGGGCAAGATTGGAGGAACCACGCAATGAAACGTACCCTGACAGGATTCACACTTGGAATCTTCCTGTTTGCCGTACTGCCGGTGATGACCGGCTGTATGACAACACAAGGTGATTCTAAAAGACAAGAAAGGACAGTGAAAAAAGGCAAGAAAGATCGCCCGACAAATTACGGCTTGGTTACGGCCAAAAGTAAAATTGACCGCGGTCATCTCATGCGCGGACAGCGCGTCATGTATTCAAATGCTTTAGACTCTTATTAGTGGAATTGAGTCTAGCAACGGGGACACCGATGGTGTCCCCTCTTTTTTTTTCATAACTTAGAAAAAAGATCTGCGAGCGAAAGATCGCGCACTTCAGTGCCGGTCTTAAGATCCTTCAATGCAGCAGTTTTTGCTGCGACTTCGCTTGTTCCGACTGTTACCACATGCGTCGCACCAATGCGGTCAGCGTGTCGAAATTGATTTGCGAGCTTTGGCACAAGGCCGATATCGGCGCGTAAGTTTTTATTACGCAGTTGATTTAAAAGTGAGAAACCATAATCCCAAGCATCCTGCGTCGCAACAGCGACAAAAACCATCTGCTCAGCGGAGGCAGAAATTTGATTTAACTCCTCCATCCCTGCAATCAATCGGTCGAGACCAACAGATCCACCCATGCCGGGTAGCTCCCTAGTTGTAAACCGCGCCGCTAGATCGTTGTAGCGTCCACCGGAGCAGATTGATCCGAGTGACGGCAAAAGGTCGAGCGTCGTTTCAAAAACAATGCCGGTGTAATAACCGAGACCGCGCGCTACCGAGAGGTCGAGACGCAGTGTCACTGAACGACCAGAGGCGATCTGGCGCAAGATTTTTAGAACTTGTTCGGTGCGAAGAATTTCGGCTTCAGCATCGGCGTTGCCAGCCACAATGCTGCGCACATAATTTAAATCACTGTCACCGTCAGCGTGATGACGGGCTAAATCTGCGAGAAGTTGGTCGGCACCGCCCTGGGCACCAGGAATAGCATTGATAAGGTCCGCAACCTTCGCCGGACCAATCTTTGCGAGCTTATCGAGGGCGATCAGGACTTCGGTTTCTTGCACTGGTGTCAGGCCAGGGCAACGTGCAGCAATCAGTCCTGATAGGATGCGGCGGTTGCCTAAAGCCATAGTCGTCCCGCCGCAACCAGCTCCTGAGAGGATACGAATGAATACTGACAAGACTTCAATATCGGCCATCATCGTATCAGCACCGATGATATCTAAATCACATTGGGTAAATTCTCGGTAGCGACCTTTTTGCGTGTTCTCGCCGCGCCAAACGTCGCCGATCTGGAGTTTTTTAAACGGAAAGATCAGGGTGCCTTGGTGCTCACCGACAAAGCGCGCGAACGGCACGGTCAAGTCAAACCTAAGAGCGACATCGCGGTCGCCGTTATCTTTAAAGCGGTAGACTTGTTTATCGGTCTCATCACTACCCTGCCCCATGAGGGTTTCAGCGTATTCTAAAGCCGGCGTCCCAATGCTACGGAAGCCTGCAAGCGCAGCTTCACGTCTTATCAGGTCCATAATCTCTAAACGCTTTTCCATCTGATCGGGCATGTAATCCCGAAAGCCTTTTAGCCGGCGTGGCTCAATAATCCCGTGCTTGCTCATTCCTTAGTCCTTGCGGTACCCTTCTATTTGTTCAGCAGAACTCAATGTACCAACTGGAGCTTCGCTCGTCTATGCGCGATATCCTAGCAAAAATGATGTTGTTTACCGGCGCGTGGGCCTTGTCAGTAACCGCACTTTTAGAACAGCCCGGATACGCCCAAGGTGTCACGGTTCCAGATGCGCCAACGCAAGATTATACGCTACCGCCGGAACTTCCTGATCAAGAAAAACCTACAAACCGCAAGCTGATTGAAGAATTTACCTCGGAGACCTTACCCGCAGGTGATATCAAAATCGGCTCTGATCTCGAATTTGGCCTAACAGACCGCATCATGATTGGCACAGATATCGTCGCTCTGGCCATCGGCGTTTCGACTTTACAAGCTAAATACAAACTCAATCCAGGTGGCAAACATCAGTTTGCCCTTGGCATTAGAACCGCCTACCTGAGTGGTGATACGCTGCTCTGGGGCAGCGTCAACGACCACTTTGATGAACTCGAAGCGCGGATCGTGCGCCCCTCGTTGTCCTGGTCTCATGATGTTTCGCCGCGGCTAAAGATCCATACGTTCTGGGCAAAGGGCTTTGGCAAGATCAACGCGAAACTTTCAGAAAAAGGCAAACGCCGCCTATGGGAAGCCAAGTATCCAGGCGAAGATTACGAGGGTCGTAACAAAGAAACTCAGGAACCGACACCAACTGAAGATCCTGAAGGTGAAACAGCCGATACCTCTGACTCAGAGAACCAAGAAAAAGAATCTGGCAAAAGAAATTCAGTATCTCAACAATCCATCCAAGTACAATCGATCGCTGGCCTGGCTCAGGAGCGCTTTCAGCTCTCGGGCGAGTTCTCGCGCAGAAATGGCAACAAGGTGCTGGTTAGTAGCCGCATCGAGCAAAGTCAGTTTGAAGATCTAAAATCAAAGTTTTTTCGCCTCACAGCAGCCCATCACTGGATCTGGACAAAATTTCAAATGCGTCTTGGTGTTGGGGTTCAGTATTACGTCATCACTGGTGACGATCTTGATGGGGAGAAAATAGATGAGGCCGGTGTTGGACCGGCCTCAGATATCGTTTTTTACTGGATACTTTAGTATCAGCCGGCTTCGTCAAAGTGACGATTGCCTTTCGGAGCTGGTACAAATTTCACTACATTTGTTGATTCTGCTTTTTTAGCCACGACTGGCTCTTTCACTTGCACAGTCTTGGCTGGCACGTCGTAAACGCGGGACACTTCCTTCTCATCTTTTTTGATGACTGGACGGGGCGGGAACCAACTTGCTTTGCTGTCGTAGGCGTTGAGTGACTCACCACCACGCATGCGGCGCATTAGGTCCAAGTTGTGTTGATGTCTTAGTTCTTTTGATGATCGGTCGGAACGATTTTTTTGATCAGTCATATTAACCTCCGTAAGCGTTTTCTTATCGGAGATTGTTGGGAATACTTGAATGTCCGGATCGATGTTGCAACTTGAAATTTTACCTCAAAGATCTCAGATGGTTAGGGCCACGCTAAAACCAGCGTGGCCCTGACTAAACCGCAGAATTACGGCATAAACAGCTTATTTTGTCAAAACGTGCCAACCGAAACGGTAGAGGCTTGCTTCAAACGTGTAGCCCGTGCCGACGGCTGCCGTAAATTTATCACCAGAAATCGCACAAGCATCAATCGCAGCGTCGACGCCTCCATCCGGCTTTAAATTACCCATATGGCGTTGGCTGAGGCCCGCAAAATAAGCGCTCTTTTCCTCCTTACAAGTTGCTTCTGCCATCAATCCGCCAGAGATTGCGTAGGAACGGTACTTCGACGGGCCAGTTATTGCCGCCATGTCCGCAACAAGAGTTGCAGTGTCTAGGTATGCAGGCTTACTATCTTGCGTTGCTGGTGCCGAGGCTGAATGAAAGTATTTATCGAATCCAGTGGCGATGAACTCTTTACTTTCAGCATCTTTCTTTGCAGTCACAAGAGCGAGCCAATAAGCGCTATCAAGCTTATTTAGATCTTCAGCTTTGACAGTATGCATACCGTGTACACGAAGATCTTCGATATGAACTAGCATGACTTTGTTTAGGTCTTCTTCGGTCGCAAAATCAGCTGCAAAGTCTTTACCAGCAATGAAATCCGCATTGAAAGGTGCTTTGTAAAGATTATCTTGGATTTTAGAACGGTAGAAAGAAAATGCTTTGCGGTCATCGCTGCCAGCAGCTGATCGCGCAGCTTTGTTGACTGTAACGATATCGAGTTTGGACCCCTCGTAAAGTCCAAATCCAGAGCCAGCACCTACAAAAAAGGTGATTTTTTCGCCGCGGCCGTCGGCAGTTAAGCCGGTGACTTTAGCAACAAGATAGTGCTTTGCGTAAACAGGAAGATCGACAGAGCGGACGTCATTACAAACTCCCGTCGATGTTTCTAGGTTTGAACAAATACCCTGAGGAATCAAACCAACGTTAAGCTTGCCGTCGATTTCAGAAGCTTTTAGTACGTAGCGCTTGGTTGCATCTTTCGGGAAGGTTAGTGGATCATTCGAAAGGCTATCTTCGAACGCGACATCGATATCACCAGCGAAGGTCTCTTTGTTGTCGACTAAGACTGCAACTTTTTTACAAGCACGACCTTTTAAATCTTTAACTACAAGGTTTGCAAACGAAAGCACCGCGTTTTTATCCGCATCTTTTTTATAGGTACCTGCAAAAGTATCGGTCTCACCGCAAACTAAACTTGCGCTTGCTTTCTCTTCAGCTGGCATCTGTGCTGCATCAGCAACGTCAATGCTGACCTTAAGATCTGCTTTGAATGACAAACCAGTTTTAGGTGAATAGACGCGGTAAAGTTTTAGTTGCAACGCCTTACTGACAACTTTGTCTTTGCTTGAACCATACATAAGGCCGGTCACTTCTTTACCGTTTAGACGGCCAAACCATGCCCAATTGAGTTTTTTGCCTTCTTCTTCGGAAATACCAATTTCCATCGAACAAACCATCTCATTTTTAATATTTTCAGATGGAAATTCAACGGCGCTGCGGTCAGCATTCGGCGTTCCTTGCACACGAACATTGCCGTCGCAAGCCAACGAATACTTCATGCCTTCGCGTTTTTGATCTTCTTCAGTGATACCCTCAATTGCAGCGACGACGCTGTTTGAACCATCACCGCGTTGGCCGCGTACACCGCCTTTATCCAGACATCCTGTCATGACTGCCGAGCCAGCTACGAGTGTTGAAGCAAGCAAACGACTACTTCTTTTCATAAAGATCCCCCTCTTGGAGTTCGACAAATGGCATACAATTGAACCCAATGTTTCAAGATCTGTACCGTGTTTGAATTTATTTGATATTCGACAGTTATCATAACTGATTGCAACCTTGTTGACTAGTTGGAGTGCAAAGTGCACATACCTTCTTCGAAATGTACCAGCGCAAGTATGGCCGATGAGTTCCATTTTCTTGGTCGTTTTCCAAAAAATTCTTTTAAAGCTTACCGCCCGCGACCCAGGCCTCAATCACGTCTTTTTCACTCGCTCTTAATGCGCCTGTTTTAGGCATCCGGTCGGCTAGAACCGAATCAAGAACGGCATCTCCTGCGGCGATAACTTTTTTCTTAGTATCCAGCTCAGGCAAGTTACCGCCGCTTCCGTGACACTTGATGCAGTAAGAGGTCATGATTTTTTTAACATTGAGGTCGTAGGTGACTTTCGGTTTAGCTGGTTCTTTTATATCCTCGTCTTCGGACTCTTGTTCTTTTTCATCAGCCGGGTCTTCAGCCGGATCTTCTTCCGGATCTTCTTCCGGATCTTCTTTTGGTAGCTTAGCAGTTGTCGCTGTGTTGACTAAAAGTCCACCGTCGATCCATTGCCGTACAAGTTGTACCTGCTTGGTGGTCCAACGGTCTTTTTTAGCCTGGGGCATTGCACCGCTTTTGACATTTAAATAAATGTCAAAAGCAGCTTTTTTGGTGCTTTCGTACGTTGATAAATTTGGCACTTGCGTGCCGTTGTGACACGAAAGGCAATATTTTTTTATCAGAGGTTTGATATCCGAATTATAGGCCACCACTGTTTTTGAAGTTTGCTTAGCGCCGCCATTGGGACCGGCGCGCCTACCACCTGATGGTTGCTGTTGGCAGCCAAAAAGTAGCGCCATTGCACAGGTAAAAACAATCAACTTTAACGACTTGTCTGCCATAGCCATGGACAAAACTCCGACTGGTTATCTTTGTATCTTTTGTAACGCCGGACCTTGTGCAATTATTTAGCCAGGAGAGTTCACTGTACTTTTCGTGTATTTTCAGCTTATTATGATCTTATTCGCCAACGCAGTTTTGGCTAAAAAAATTACAGTGCATAGATTCTAGATAGTGAATATGTCGCAAGTTAATGTTGTCATCCGACGAAACCTGCTCCTTAGCCGACTTCTAACTAGAAGTGGTGATCAGGCATGGGATTTTGCGCTACCCTTAGCATTCATCATTGTTTTTCCGCAAAACATCGCTTTAGGTATCGGGCTTTATTTTCTATACAAACTCCTTTATTCGCTGATCGCACCCGTTATCGGCGAACGAATAGATGAATGGTCCGCTAAAAAAATCTTGCGGCAAGGCATTGGCCTGCAGACTATCGCTGTTCTAGTTGGAGGGGCTCTCATTTGGTGGCTCTATACCCAAAGTCAAAACGGACTCGTCCAAGCAACGTCATCTTCAGGCCTGTTTATGCTTTGGTTTCTCGCAATGACGGTGACAATGGTCGTCGGGTCGCTCGGTGCGATGATTATGGATATATTCATCACGCAAGTCTTAGTGCCGGTGTTATTTAAGGAAGATCTAACTAAAGTAAATGCCACTATCCGCCAGATTGATCTTGGGACCGAGGTCGGCGCACCGGTATTGACTGGAGTCATCATAGCAGCGAGCGCTGCTTTCCATCCACTTGCAGGTTTTACCGTCATTGCTCTTTGGAACGTCCTATCTTTTTTCCCGGAATACCTTTTAGTCAGATCTTCTCGTCAGAACGTCAACCTAGAAGTTAAAGCGTTACCGGTTCCTGTCAGCATGTTGCGTAAATACCGCGCTGGATTTCGCGCATTCTTTACCCACAGGCTAAACATCCCAATTCTCGCCTATTCGATGCTTTGGTTTTCTGCTCTTTCGCCACACGGAGTTCTCCTGACCACCTTTCTCAAGGGCGGCTGGCAGATACCGGAACAAGACATCGGGCTATTCCGCGGCCTCGGTGCGGTCTTTGGCGTTAGTTCAACATTTTTTTTTCCGCTATTGGTTAGGAGACTGAATCTGCTTGGCGCATCTGCCAGTATGATATGTTTGCAAGCTTTTTGCGTTATCGCAGCGGTCTCAGCTTTCGTCTTCTGCGCAAATCATTGGCTCTTTTTTGTTGCAGTGTTGGTTTCTAGAATTGGACTTTATGGATTTATGCAGGGCGAAACTCAACTCCGCCAAATCTGGTGTGCGCCCGGAGAAAAAGGACAAATCAACGGCTTTGCCTCAGCAATCAACAATAGTGCAACACTTTTACTACTGCTCGCTGGTACGTTCTTCACGAACCCAGACGATTTTGTTATTTTAGTGATTGGTTCGGCGTTTTTTGTTTGTTTGGGAGCCATCATGTTTATGACTTGGGCTTGGAAGAATCGGCACGAACGCTTGAGTCTTTCGTGACATTAGTTTCTTCTTTGTAAAGTTTCATCTGGATACCCAAGATGGTCAGTACAGCTAAAGAGATCAGCAGCGCAGCAAACAGCACCTTCAAGGAGCTAGCTAGCCTTGTTGTCAGTAAAGGCATTCAAAAAAATCGCAGTGCTATTGTTAGCGGTGAGAAGTTCATTCAAGAAATTATGAAAGATCACAGCGCAAGAGTTACGACCTGGATTACGTTCGACGACACGCCACCACCAGCGTCTTTGGCAAACTGGTACCGCCTAAGCAAACCACTTTTCGATGAACTCGATGTTTTTGGAACAGGGAAGCCACTTATTGTGGTCACAGCTCCAGAATTGCCGTTATATGACGAAAAACTTCCTTGGCCCAACGGCTGTACGCTATTTATTCCTTTTCAAAATCCAGACAACTGTGGCGCAGTCATTCGCACCGCCGCAGCGTTTGGTGTTGAACGCATTGTTTTGCTAAAAGAAGCTGCGAATCCTTTTCACCCAAAATCAACACGAGCGGCGGGACCGGCACTGTTTAAGGTCGATATGTTTCGTGGGCCAAGTATTTATGATCTAACGTTTGAAAACATCCCTTTTGTATCGCTCTCTGGTGAAGGGAGCTCATTGACTGCATTTAAATTTCCGCAAAAATTTGCGCTTATCCCGGGTATCGAAGGTCCAGGAGTACCAGATCATCTGCGCAGTCACGCCCTCTCGATTCCGATTCGTGCCGATGTCGAGTCGCTGAATGCTGCAACAGCAACGGCTATTGCTTTGTATGAATGGAAACGCAATCTTTGAAGTCAATTAGGACTAGCCAATGGTAGAGACGACGCAAAGAATCAACAAAGCCGGCTTAACGTCTCCAGCGCCAGTCATTGAAACAGAACGCCTTATTCTGCGCGGACACAGGAGCTCGGACTTCTCAGCAGCTTGCATGATGTGGGGCAATAGTGAGGTCGTAAAATTCATCGGTGCAGTGCCTTCGACTCCGCAGCAAACTTGGTCGCGCATTCTTGCATACACAGGACACTGGTACTTCCAGGGTTTCGGCTACTGAGCAATTGAGGAAAAATCAACCCACTGGCAAGCATCCTGCAACAGATTCGGCATGGAGGTCTCATCTATGCTTCGGAACAAATGTGTCGTTTGCGGCAATTCTTACGATAAGTCCTTTACCATCACAATGGGCGGCATGAGTTACGAATTTGACTCTTTTGAATGTGCCATTCATAAACTAGCGCCTGAATGCAGCAACTGCCAGATGCGCATTATAGGTCATGGCGTAGAATCAGATGGCAGAATTTTTTGCGGTGCCCACTGCGCGAGAGTTAAAGGCAGCGTGGATCTTACCGACCGAGTCGATCATATTGGCATTGCGCAAGATCATTGAACATCTTGAATGTTACTCAAGAACTGCGGAAATCGGCGATGATTGAATTAGTGGCAGCTAGCGACGAAACATTTCGATTCGTTGCCTTCATTGTATGATCTAGACTACATCAGTTTTTCTGGAAAATTGTGACATTGGCTGCAGAACTAATAAGGCGCCAGTTAAAAAAGGTAGCAATCCACGCCATAGTTTTTGCACTATAAAAGCAGACATGCGTCGCTTCTTGGGGATAATGCCAACTTGAAAATCTACTCCAATCGGGAATCATACCGGTCATCAGACCCAAAAAACCACTCGGTTTCAGCACAGCATCTAGTTGCGTGAATCCGGCATGCGGATCATACATGTGTTCCACCACCTCACAGCAGGAAACAAAATCATAGCGATGGCCCAGTACAGCCCGGTCATTGGCAAAAAAAGGATCGAAGTTTTCCATTTGGTGCCCTGACTGTCGAATAAGATCACCTAAAACAGGTGTCGGACCAGAACCGAAATCAAGTCCAAATGCCCTCTTCCCGTCTATGCGCTCGACTTCCTTCAACAACGGTGTGATTAATTTTTGCAGAAACTCGCGGTACCTACCGTCATCAATTGAGTTTTGATGTAAGCCGTAATGTTTTTTCTCTGCTGCTTCATCAAAACGGAGTTTGGGATCTAAAAATACCAAATCACAAGTCGAGCAGTGCCAGAATAGGCGTATACTCGCACCTGATTTTCGTTCACAGAGGATGTGTGGTGCTTCGTTCTTACAAAGTGGACACGGCGGTAAGCCGGTAACCGCAGCCATATCAAGCTTTCGCAGCCGCGGGCTTTTTCATTTTTTTGACAGCAATAAAAATAAGAAGAGCGAGGGTGCCGCATAGAATCCCAAAACCGGCCTCGAGCACGATCGAAGTAAGTCCAGCTAAAAATCCACCGACGTAGGTGACAGCTTCTAAAGACTTGGCTACGTCCTGGGTAAAATGATGGACCACTGGAATTCCATGTACCAAAATACCGCCACCGACCATAAACATCGCTGCTGTACCAATGATACCGAGAGACTTCATAAGAATCGGAGCAACGAGCAAGATGCCTTTACCGAGGCTATGTTTAAATTGACTACCCGACCCTTTTGATTTCAAAAGGCCAAGACCTAAATCATCCAGTTTAACGATCGCAGCTACCAACCCGTAAACACCAACTGTCATCATAATCGCAATGGCTGATAGGGTCGCAATGCGCACAGTCATAGTCGAGTCTGCTAAAGTACCAAGACTGATGACCACAATTTCAGCGGATAAGATAAAATCCGTACGGACCGCGCCTTTGATCTTATCTTTTTCAAAAGCAACGAGATCAACAGCAGGATTGGCAACAGCTTGAACCAACTCTACATGTCGCTCTGCATCTTCTTTTTTATCAGGGAAAATTTTGTGCGCTAGTTTTTCACAGCCTTCAAAGCACAGGAAAAGCCCACCAAGCATAAGCAGCGGGATGATTGCTGCTGGTAAAAAATAGCTGATCGCTAGAGCTGCTGGCACTAAGATCAACTTATTGATGAAGGAGCCTTTGGCTACAGCCCATACCACCGGCAATTCTCGGTCAGCGTTCACACCTGTGACTTGTTCAGCATTTAGAGCCAAATCATCGCCTAAAACGCCGGCTGTCTTTTTAACAGCAACTTTACTCATCACCGCAACATCATCAAGTAGCGTAGCAATGTCATCGATCAGTGCGAGTAAGCTAGTTCCGGCCAAAAGATCTCTCCTAATGAACAGGTTTTATGTTCTGACGTCATGAAAAATAAAATCTTAGCACAGGACAAGTGACTGGCTAACTCAAACTGTCTAGGCGGTATACAAAATTGACCGCAACTGTCTAAAATGACACCGTTTGGCCAGCCAGTCAGCTGATTTTGCTTAATAAATTCAGGGTCGGACCAACAGTTTTCGAGTGGCACAACTGCTGCACAAAGGGGAGCATCCGGCGCAATTGTGACGGCAAAGCTGAAATCATTGTTAGCGCTATCGGCATCGCAAACGAAGTTTCAATGAGAGCTCGTTGTGCAGTCATGCCAACCGCTAACACTGATCTTTACATCACCGATCTCATCACAAAAGACAACCTTACTCCCGACTTCTTGAAGTAATTCACCTGCTAAGGGTCAATGCTTCCTAAAAGTCCCTGACTTGCAGCATGGAAGCTGTTAGTCAGGAATTTTTTTCTTATAATTTTTCTACTGCGGCGCTACATTGTGCTGGCATGCAGACACGACAATTAAACAGTCAAACGCCTTTAAAATACGTAGTAGCACCTATGGAAGGGCTGACGACGTTTCCTTCCCGCCTTTGGCTGCATATGACCTCCGCACCAAAGTACATGACGACTCCATTTATAAAAGTTACAAAGAACTACCCAGATAAAAACATTCCCGATGAATACGCGCCCGAGCTTACTGTCTTAAAAGGCGCGTTGCCGTACGAAATCATCCCCCAGCTCATCACCGGCGAGCCAGATAATTTTCTGCGCGCTGCCGATTTAATCTTTCCACACGTAACCGACACAGTTGAAATAAACTGCGGCTGTCCATGCCCGACGAGTGCGGGTAAACTTGCCGGCAGCGGCATCCTCGGTGATTCCCAATTATTTTTTAAGTCTCTCGAACGCTACGTCAGCCATCTTGGGTCCGGCCACCTCGCAGTAAAGATGCGCTCCGGTTTTACTTCCAACGAAGAATTTGACCACTTGTTTAATGGTATAAAAGATATGCCTTTCGCAAGACTGACAGTGCACGCACGTACGCGTAAAGCTGGGTATAAGGGCTTAGCGGATTGGACTCTCATTCACGCAGCAAGCCGAAAAACGAAAACGCCTCTCTATGGTTCCGGTGATGTCACCAGCCTTTTTTCGCTCGATGAACGGTTAGGTACGGCACACAACCTGGGTGGAATCATGATTGGTCGCGGGGCCATGATTAATCCCTGGTTGTTTTCAGAAATTGAATCTGGCCAAAAGGTTGAGGTGCCGCCGCGTACACTTGCTAACGCCTTGCTATGCTATGCCCTGATTCACGAGCTCTGGCAAACTGACATGAAAAAACTTTTTGCGCGTATTACGCAGGGTCGGCTCGGATTCCACTGCGGCACCGATCCGGCAAAATGGGAAAAGTCAGCACAGATTTTATTGCAAACTGCTGGCGGTATTCCGGCTGTGTTTACAAAGAGCGGAATGATCACTGACATTCCGGTCGGTGGCAATGCATTAGCGCGTTTAAAAACACTTTGGGGTTATCTTAGAACGCAACTTGGGACAGAATATTTAAGGCCCAATATTATGAAATCAGGGGATATAAACCGGTTTTTCACAGATTTTTTTGCCGCCACCGTCTGACAACTCGCCCTCCAGTTGCTATAATCTTTATACAACACATCATTCAAAATTCTGAGGCGGCCTATGAGACTCAAACATTTTGCCTATTTGATTTTCATTCCCTTTATATTCAGCGCTCCACAAACAAAAGCAAATGAACCTCTCAGCTCTTACTTTGCCTGTAAAGAGCTGACGCCAGCCGGACGTTAGAAGCCCTACTATATGCAAGCAATTGACAGCGGTAGCCGCTACAAAGACTACAGCCAGGTGCCAAAAGGTCTTCTTGGTCAGAATCAAATGCGTGCTCTTAGCGAATGCACTCAGGCCGCCCAGGCAGCGAACTTAGAATTCGGAGTCGTCTGTAGCAGAACAGGACTCGACGGTTGGAAACCAACGATCTTTACTGGCGGCCTCCCCGGAAGGTCTGACTTCGGCTACCTCGGTGGTTCGTCGATTACTGAATTTTCGGATTGCCTCACTGCCACGGCTGAGTCAAGTGCGCGCGGCATTTGTTTCTGGGGAGGTTCGGATTGGTACGTCTCACCAATCGACCGAGCAAGCGTCAGTAGTGAACCATACCGAACACTAGCAGCCTGCAAAGAGCAGACAAGCCCGCACTAACAAATACGCTCATGATCGTCTGTGACCATGAGCGATTTTTTATGCAAATTTTTCGGAAGTTTCGATTATGGAAACACTGCTTCGCCAATACCACCAATTGCCGGAGCGTTAGCATCATGACCAGTCATGGTCGATAACAGATTACAATCAATCTCAAGTACTTGACTACAGATTCGGAAGTTTGGACGTACATCGTGTCGCCCTTCACTTTGCAGCGCCGCAATCGGATTGGTTAGAGTTCCCGTGTCGCAGCAGTTGTAATTTGCACAGCCATTTAGTTGATCGAGAAGCTTAGCACTACACGAAGCACCAACCTGAACGGCATGGTGACCAGTAGGAGCACCATGGCCAGCTACAGCTCCCTGTCCACCACCGACAGATGTTCCTGCCGCACAACGGATTGGACCACCGAAAACGTTCGGACTTTTACCGTTGGCTGT
>CAMAXT010000052.1 GCA_945862295.1 Pseudobacteriovorax antillogorgiicola | reverse complement strand
TGACCGGCTTAAAAGTGTGCTTGGTGTTGGTGAGAAAGTTGTAACCAGACAGCGGATCATTACAGTCATGGAATCGGCGCGGCTGCAACTCGCTTCAGGTGAGGAGCTTAATTTCCGCAACGACGCCCAGTTTCGCAAGTTTGTGCGTAAATATGTCCGGATAAAAGGCAACGATAAGTCTGATCCATCACTAGATATGTGGGGTACGCCGTTCAAGGGGCAGGTGTCCCAGCGTGGGCTTACCATTAGTTCAGCAGGCCCAGATAAAAAATTTGGCACCTCAGATGATATTGTCGATACCCAAGACGTCTATAATTTCTAAGGTAAGCTGGCGTAGGAAGCTGGAAAAATAAACAGTTTTCGGCTGTTATCGGTTTTCAGAGCGCTTTGTTTTTGGTACAAACCATTATTGGTTTATCGCTCATAGGGCACCGTCACTTTCTGGTCGTCGGTGACAATAGAAGGTGGAGTGTTAGGAATGATCGTTGGGATTCCACGAGAGATAGAAGAAAACGAGCGGCGAGTCGCAGCGACCCCGGATACGGTTAAGAAACTTATCAAACTTGGTTGTAAGGTTCAGATCGAAAAAGATGCTGGGTTAGCTGCAAGTTTTTCCGATAGCGCTTACACAGATGCAGGCGCAATCATAGTTACTGATACCCGCACGCTTTGGGCATCCAGTCTTATTGTCTTAAAAGTTCAACCGCCGATGCAACATCAATTGTTGCAGACCCACGAGCTTGATCTTTTGCCGTCTGGTGGAACGCTGATTAGTTTTTTTTGGCCGGCTCGTAATAAAGATTTGTTGGAACGCTATAAAAATCGACCAATCAATATTCTTGCCATGGATGCCGTGCCCCGCATTTCCCGCGCCCAAAAATTTGATGCGCTCAGTTCCATGGCCAACATTGCCGGCTACAAGGCGGTTATTGAAGCTGCCAATCATTTTGGCCGCTTTTTTACCGGTCAAATCACTGCCGCCGGTAAAGTGCCGCCGGCAAAGTTCCTTGTGATCGGTGCCGGCGTTGCCGGGCTTGCCGCCGTAGGAACTGCGCGTGGCATGGGAGCTGTGATTCGCGCCTTTGACACCCGTCCGGAAGTTAAAGATCAAGTGAAAAGTATGGGTGCAGAATTTCTAGAGTTAAATTTTGCCGAAGATGGTTCTGGCGCTGGTGGCTACGCAAAAACTATGAGTCCTGAGTTTATTAAAGCAGAGATGGAACTCTTTGCTAAGCAAGCGAAAGAAGTCGACATCATCATAACAACCGCACTTGTTCCAGGTACGAAAGCACCGACCTTGATCACTGCTGACATGGTTAAATCCATGCGCGCTGGCAGCGTCATTGTTGATTTAGCAGCCGAACAAGGCGGTAACTGCGAGCTCACGCGCCCTGGTACAGTCTATCAGACCAACGGCGTCACCATTATTGGTTACACAGATTTGGCTAGCCGACTGCCAGCTCAGGCGAGCCAACTTTACGGCAATAACCTGGTAAACCTTTTAACGGATATGATCAAAGAGTCTAAATTTAGTGTCGATATGACTGATGAAGTCATCCGCGGCACAACCATTTTGCACAATGGAGCCGTGACTTGGCCGCCGCCCAAATCTGCAGCGCCAGTGGTTGCAAAGGCAAAAGTTGCGGAACATTCAGCACTACCGGCAGCTGTGAAGGCCCCTTCGAAGCTGCCGATGATTTTCGGAGTGCTGGCTTGTCTTCTTTTACTTTTTCTTGGCAAAACGGCACCGTCAGCCTTTCTTGGGCATTTGACGGTATTCGTCCTCGCCTGTTTTGTTGGTTGGCAGGTTGTTTGGAATGTGACAGCTGCACTTCACACGCCGCTTATGAGTGTCACCAATGCGATCAGCGGCGTCATCGTCATTGGCGCTATGTTGCAATTTGGAGGCGAAACCATTGACATCAAAACGATCCTGGCAGCGATTGCAGTACTGATTGCAACCATCAACGTAGCAGGCGGGTTCTTGGTAACTCAACGCATGCTCAATATGTTTCGGAAGTAGGCTTAAACATGCAAAACGGCATCCTGACGGTCTCTTATTTATTTTCAAGCATCATGTTCATCATGAGTTTAGGTGGGCTTAGCAGGCACGAAACAGCGCGTAAAGGCAACCTTTACGGGATTATTGGCTTTGTCGTTGCTATCACTGCGACACTGGTCATGAACACTAATTTGCACGGTTCGATGGGGTTACTCGGTGGCACGATCATCGTCGGCGGCATCATTGGCTACGTGCTAGCAAAGCGTGTTGGCATGACATCCATGCCGCAACTTGTTGCCGTGCTCCATAGTTTTGTAGGTCTGGCGGCAGTTTTAGTTGGGATGAGCACTTACCTGGGAACTAACGGTCAACTTTCCGGCGCAGATAAAATCATCCACGATGTCGAGACCTACATCGGTGTTTTAATTGGTGCGGTGACCTTTACCGGCTCAATCGTGGCCTTTGGTAAATTGCATGAGATCATCCGCAGTAAACCTTTGATGTTACCTGGGCGCCACTTGCTAAATCTAGTGGTTGTCATTATTTGCCTTGTTTTAGCTGTTATGTTCGCGACAACACACGACGTTTCAATGGGCATGACTTTGCTTTTGATTATGACGGCCTTAGCGTTTTTCATTGGCTGGCACATGGTCATGGCAATCGGTGGTGCTGATATGCCGGTTGTTGTTTCCATGCTTAACAGTTATTCCGGCTGGGCAGCTGCGGCGACTGGTTTTTTGCTAGCCAACGATCTACTTATCGTTACCGGCGCATTAGTTGGTAGTAGCGGTGCGATCCTTAGCTACATTATGTGCAAAGCGATGAACCGATCATTCGTCAGTGTAATTCTTGGCGGCTTTGGCACAGACACTGGTACAGCGACTGCGAAAACGAGCGAAGGCCCTGTAGGCACAGTAACTGCGACCACAGCAGAGGACGTTGCAGCGATGTTAAAAGAAGCCCGTCAGGTCGTGATTGTTCCCGGCTACGGCATGGCAGTTGCGCAAGCGCAGCATCCAGTAAAAGAAATCACTGATATCCTGCGTAAAGCAGGAGTGACTGTTAGATTTGCCATTCATCCTGTTGCTGGCCGCCTGCCAGGACATATGAACGTGCTCCTAGCAGAAGCCAATGTCCCTTACGATATCGTTCTTGAAATGGATGAGATCAACCATGATCTGCCTGAAACCGATGTCGTGCTCATCCTCGGTGCCAATGACATTGTCAATCCAGGCGCACTCGACGATCCAAGCAGTCCGATTTACGGGATGCCGGTACTGGAAGTATGGAAGGCAAAGCAAGTGGTCGTATCAAAGCGGGGGATGGCGACCGGCTATTCCGGAGTTGATAATCCGTTATTTTATAAGCCAAACACGCTCATGCTTTTTGGTGATGCGAAGAAAAGTGTTGACGCTGTTCTGAGTGGGCTTAAGAGCTGAGTTCTTTAAAGCCAAACACAAAAAGGAAAAAGAAAAATTTCAAATGCTTGAAGTCAACTTTCAAGTTTTGACTCACCGGTTTGGCTTTTGAATTTTTGTTTTTGGCTTACTTTTAATAAGTGAATAGGGAAGATGGCGCCGGATTCTCTAGTCTTTCGACCATTTGCTGATGGGCTGCAAGTCCGCCGGAATCGGCAATAGGTATTCATAGGTCCAAGCAAAAAACCCCTGTTTGGTTTCGACCATAACCCGTCGGTAGACTTTTGCATCGATGTCCTCAAACTCATCGACCTCTTCAAGTTCGTCCATATCGATTTCGATCGTATAGCCTTTGATGGTCCCGCCAGCGTCAGCAAGTACTGCAGCTGGGAAATCACCAAGGTTATACATCATGCCGCTGATCTCATCTTCCCACTGCTGTGACAAACTGCGCGGCGGTTGGTAACTGGGCATCAATAGTCCGTAGACAAACAATAAACATTTTTGAGTCATTGCGAGTCCTGCGCGTTAAAAGCAAGGTGACTAAAAGTCGATTTTTTTCCGCATTTTTTTTCGATCAGAATCAGCTTTTTTCCCGCTCAACCGTTTCTGCACCGAAGATTTTGACGGTTTGGTCGGGCGGCGTTTTTTCGGAGGAACAAGCACCTCGAGCAGCATTTCTTTCAGTTTTTCCAAACAGTCTTCAACGTTTCTTTTCTGGTCGCGGTACTTGTCACTCGTGATGATAACGATCTGCTCCTGCGTTAAGCGGTGACCAAACTTGGCGACAAAGCGGTCTTTGACATCTTGCGGCAGCGCCGAGGATTCCGCGATCGGCCAATACATGACGACCTTGCTGTTGACCTTGTTGACATTTTGGCCACCAGGTCCTGAGCTCCTTGAGAAATTAAGGTCAAACTCAGTATCTGGGATCGAGATCTTGGTAGAGATTTTTAAGGCGCCCATGCGCTGCTCCGAATTTCAAAAAATTGATACAATGATAAAATGTCAGCTTTAACTCGGTAAAAGTTCCAAACAGATTTTTTACCTATCAGAATCCTACGATTTTTAAAGAATTCCGATATAATGATAGCAGAATAAAAGGAGTACTCACATGTCGGATCAGGAAACCTCGTTTGGCATTGGCCAAGTATTGTTCAAACAAGGTGAAAAAGGCGGCGATCTCTATTTTATAAAGAGTGGACAGGTGGAGCTCACTGTTCGTTCCGAAGCTGGCGAGACTGCTGTTGTAGCCGTACTCGGCGAACGAAGCGTCATCGGCACCATGTCCTATTTAGAGGGAGAACCCCGCAGCGCAACCGCAAAATGCCTGACTGAAGTCAAAGCTGTTGTTGTAAAACAAGGGGTACGCGAGCGTCTTCTGGCGACGATCCCAAAGTGGTTTTTCGTAGTGGTTAAGGACCTGTCAGGAAACTTGCGTAAGCTCGATGAAAAATATGCAAATATATTAGCAGAAAACGAAACGCTGAAAAAGCGTGTCGATTTTATGAAAAAGAAGCTCAAAGATCAGGGCGGTGCTGAGGAAGCTTAAAGAAAGGTGCCGGTTCAGTTTCCTGAGCGGCCAAGTCCTACAACCTTGAGTTGGCTGAAGGTAGAGCGTGGAAGCTCTGCCTTTAAATTTTTGAGGATCAGTGCCATCGGAATAGCCATGTTATAGAGGTCTGTTTTGCCGCCCCAGTGCAATCCGACTGCGTGTCCTGTTTGGCGATCAATGACCGGCGAGCCACTTGAGCCACCTTCAGTATCGCACATGTGTTTGATCGTGTTTCTGCCAGAGTCTGTTAAGACTGGAACGATATCAGAGATGACGCACTCGTCACTGACATCAACTTCCTTCAATCTTCCAGAGGGATGGCTGGCAACGAAAACAGACTGGTCTAGATAGACCGGAGCAGCTGACAGTGTCAGGATTGGATATTCGATCTGCGGTGCATTTGGTGCGAGTTCAACGCGGTACAAGGCATAGTCAAACTCCTCAGTCTTGTGAACAAGCTCTTTGCACAAATAGGTGACTTTTTCGGCAACTGTTTTGCCTTGTTCTACACCCATAGAGAACTGAGTAGAGTCACAATCGTAATCGCAATGAAAATTTGTTAGGAATAGATTTTTGCCAACGCGCGCGGCAGTGCAAAACGGACTCCCGTCTAAACGTTCGACTCGCGCTACGGCACCTGCATAGTCGTATTCATATGTACCGTTGATGTCTGCGATGGGGATGAGGCTGTTAACGCCAAGGATTTTTCGCTCAAAAAGCCAAGATTGATCATCGCCCTGGCTAAAAGCGAGGGGAGCTTGGGTTGAGAAGGCGATCAACACTGCGAAAATAGTAAGAAAGTTCCGCATCATATCCTCAATCGTCGTGAACGGTTGTGCGCTTAATAACCACAAAACTGGCCGTGTAGTCAAGTCAATTTGGCTAAGTAGCCAATTAATCGTTGGTGAAGCCACAAGCCAAATCCGCCCCTAAAACCTCGCCTTGAGAGTCCGTTCGGCATAAAGTCGCGATTACACGATTTAAAAAAGACCGCAGTTGCGGGTCAGGTGCTCTCTCAGTTAGGTTGTGTCATCGCCCTGACATCTGAAGTCCTAGGAGTCGTTTTGCCAGATAGCGCTGTTCCAAAAGCTAAAGCAAGCAGCACGCGAAAGTTTACGATCGATCGCAGTCGGCAGATTCACAGCTCGACGCAGGTATTCGATGCGGCACCTGCTTGCCATTTGAAAATGGCTCGTCCTTGTTGCGGCGGCAAAGGTTATCAAATCAATGTCGACGACGGTATCTTCGCCAAGGCTGCGACCTGCAGCTGTGTCAAAGAATGCCCGGGATGTTTTGGCTCAGGACGACGCATCGCTGGTAATAAGGCCGAAGAGTGCAGAAATCCGAATCCAGGAACGGTCTCTAATTTAATAAATTCTGCGTACATACCTTCGCGCTATGGCCTGGCATCGATCGCTGGTTTTGAGAATTTTACTGGCAACGCGAAACATCTTATCAGCGAAATCAACCGCTGGAAAAGTCGCTTTAAACCAGTTGGTGGCGCGGGTCTTATCATTGAAGGACCGGTCGGAGTTGGCAAAACCTATATCTTGTCGGCTCTCGCAAAAGAGTTCGCAGAAAAAGGCCTCTCGGTGCGTTTTACTGATTTTTTCCAACTACTCGCTGAGTTAAGAGCCGGCTATTCTGAAGGTAAATCAGATGTAACAACCTTGGCTCCACTTCTTGAAGTTGATGTTCTTGTGATCGATGAATTAGGCAAAGGTCGTAACAATGATTTCGAGTTGACGATCCTCGATCAATTAGTTTGCGGCCGCTATAATCAAAATAAAACCATCATCGCGTCGACCAACTACAAGCTGCAAGGGCGGCCAGCTGCTCATTCATATAATATCGAACTAGATCGACACACTAGTAATAGTCCCGCTGAGTTTGCTTCTGATAAGTTTGAGAATCTCGAACAGAGAATTGGCCCAAGGATCTTTTCGCGCCTGCGCGAGATGACCATGTTTATGGAACTCTCTGGCGGTGACTATCGCCGTAGAAACACTTGACATTGCAAGAATGCCTTTTAAAAAAATTACAGTCGCCCGTCATTAGAGCACCCTTGCCTGGTCTCATTGTCCACCCAACAGGTTTGCAACTAGTGCAAAAGCACTTTATGTGCTGTGGTGCAAAAGGTGTAATGCACGATACCGCCACAGACCGCACAGCATTTTGCAGTTTAAATAAACGCATGGCTTTAGTCGCAACCTTATCACGGCAAGCTTATACCCGTGGCGGAACGGAATCAGATTTGTTAGCGGAATCAGCGGCAACGCCGATTACACCGGAAATTACTAAACGCCTGAGTGATATTGCCAACAACAAAGCCAAGCAGGGACTCGCCATCAGCGCGGGTGAACCTGGGAAGAACTTACGTGTCGCTTACGCTGTGGCACTCGCAGCTGTGTGGCGGTTTGATATTAGAGCTGTCGTCGTTGAGCTGGGTCAACAGTCCAGCCTAGAAAGTTTTGTTCTTTCTTTGAATCCAGGTAACGAGCGTCAACCGGAACTTGTGATTGTTGCTGGTATTGGCAGGCTTTGGGAAACCCAGCGGTTAGAGCAGCTGGATATTGTCATCGGTGCAGCCCACCGCGGCCGTTTACCGCTTTTTTCTTGCTTAGAACCGTTTGAAGTAACTGCCGAGCCCGAGGTCACCGCTGGGTTTAAACGGTCAGTCGTCAAAAACCGCATCAAGCAACTTAGAGGTAAGCATCCTTTTAGCTTTCTCTCAGCCGGAGTGCGAAAACAGTTGGCTTCAGTGTGCTTAGGGGTCGACGATACGACGTTAGTTAAAAAAGCACCGACAAAAGAAAACAGGCCCCTGTCACCAGAGGCCTGAACATTGCTGATCATTACTTAAACTACGGATTATATACGTCTTCGAAATCTTTGAGGCGCGTTCGGATCAGATATTTCCCTTGCGATTGTTTACGACCCCCAACGACGATGTTGACCTTTGCACCAATACCAGGTGTTTCAAACCTAATAAGTTGCAGTCTTTCTGGTTTAGATAGAACCTCACCGGCTCTAGTGGTAATCGTGTAGTAGTACTGACGTGTACGGTCAGTAGGTAGCTTTTCACGAGCATCTGAATAAGCATAGGCTTTTTCAGGCTCAACTTCTCGGGTGTAACTGATGTTGTCAAAACAGACCTGAAAGTTCACGCCGATTTCCCCAGCACAACCGGCATAGATAAGTTCACTGCTTCTTACATTCAATTGATGACGAATATCGCTGATGCTCGGCAAGCTCGATTTGACTGTGCACACTTGGTTTTGGGACGTTGGATCGACAGGATCACCTGCACAGTAGTTAGTCAATGAGAGCGGTTCTGCAGGTTTGTAGAAACTATTATACTCCGATGTAGACTGTTCATACCAATAGAGGCGAAATGGAGAAATCCAGGCAACGGTTTTTGCGCCTGCAACTGTTAAGGCAGTCTCTTGTACACACGAACTTCCTGGCCCACACAAGATAGTCTTTCGTTCAGTCAAAACCCAGTCCAGAATATTTGATTGGACTGTTTGACTCGGAGAGCAAATATTTGTGCAGTCCGCTTCCGTTAGGTTTGCAATCGCTTGGCATTCGGATACGAAGTTTGCTGACGGCGCAGCGCAGACAGTTTGATCTATTCTTGCTTTTAACATCGCTAGTGTACTGACTTCTTCAGGAGTCAAGTCAACGCGGTCGAAAACCAAGGTTAAATTGCGATTGGTGGTCCAGAATACATGGCGTTTCACCGGTGTTTTAGGCACGAAAGTAAATTGAAAGTGTTGTCTTAAATGCTCTTGATTTTGGTAACAGTTGAACCCTTCACAGGCAGGCATGTCGGCGTAATTGATTGTATTGGCATTGGAGAAAGGAAATCCGTATGTTCCTAACATGCCGAAGTTCGTCCAATTATGCGCATAGGCTTTAGGGTTGGCTTCGGTCAGCTTGTTATTAAATGTACTTTGAAATAATCCAAGACCAGCACTGTCACAAATAAAATCTGACCCCGCAACGCCGATCCAACTTGACTCAGACTGACATATAAAGTCTTCGTAGTCCGTTTCAAGGCGTGAAAAGTTTGGATCTAAATCTTGGATCCGGCCGTAGACACTGGCCCCGCGGTAAATAGTTGCATCGTTAGTTGAAATAAACATCATTGGTGCCAGTTCTTTGTCAAAGTCTCTGATGTTTATCTGCATAATAGTGCTATGTGTTTGCCCCTGACAAGTTGTTAAATCTGCGCCTGACTTTCCAGCACAGGGCAAAATTTCAATGGTGTAAGCGTCGGTATCACTGATTGTTGTTACACTACTATCGACGGTCTCGGTGTAGTTGTCGATCGATCCCAATATCCACTGCTCGCGCGCAGGAGTGACAGAGAAATCCAGTGTATCGTATTCTGGTTCGTAGCGATTCGTTTTATGATCTTCGGTGTCGGGAGTTAGGTTGGTTGGGCGTAAATCTCTGTGTGCAAGTTCAGAGACTTTTTCGACGTGGACACGACGTTTTTCTGGATTTCGTTCGCCGATTGGGATGAAGCTGATGTTAAGGCCTTTGCCAAAAAAAGCGGTCAAATCTGTTTTGCTTTCGACCAAGCTTGTTAAGAGAATATAGGTAACGCTGTTTTCGGCAGTTTTAAATTCCATGTCATTATCTGAAGTCAGTGGTTGAAACAGTAGTGCGTCGCGGCTTGGGTAGGGGCCTGCCTGTGTTTTATCGACTTTTGACACATCTAAAAGCACTGATGTTTTTGCATTTGTTTCTTCAGTAACCGGAGCCCTCGTTTTATAGATTTCTTCCAAATTGGGAAGGAGGAGGGGCTTGGCTGGTAGATTGGCAGCGTTGCCATTCCAAAGTGTTAGGACATTTGTCGGATTGGAAACAAGACCGAGGCCGATCGATAGGGAGTAGTTGATCATGATCGTGTCGAACGGCTCACCAAGGATTGTTTCGACATTTTTAATGCCGTAATCTTTCGAAAGGATGAAATTTTTGATCTTGTCACATGGTGTCACACTGGTGGAACTACAGAGTCTGGTATGCAAGTACCAACCAAACATGGCACGCATACCTCGGGCTTCTTCGCTCGCCATGCTTTTATATTTCTCGGAAACAAGGTCAGCTTCGGCTTCTTTGTTGATCGAAATATACTGTGGTCTCGATGTTAGATAATGCGCCAAGCTTGCAAAGAGATAGTCGTTACCGGCATAGTACATCGAGCCTAATGAGGCAATTGAATCTGCCAGCCAGAAGTCTTCCATCTTCTTTTGCTTTTGCACTAAGAGTTTTTGATTGGCGATGATGAGGTTCATCGCTTGGGCTGCTAGAAAACCTTTGGCATAGTTCGTCGCAAATGCATCTGGACTAGGAAACTGCACGCCGTTATAGATGCCACCCTGATCGGGTGTAAACATGTAAAGAATCTCACCTTCGTTACTTGTTGGGTTGGTCGCTGAATTGTAATAAGCCAAATCTTGTGGTTTGAATTTATGGTGCGCGCGGAAATGATCTGGTCTTCCGGCTTCGAAAAGAATGAACTGAGATCGGTTGACATCAGGAGAAGCAAAAATTTCTATGTACCCACTCTGGTCGATGTCACTGATAGCTCCGTACTCGCCAGACATGTCTGTTACGATTTTATCCATTTCCGCACCAAGGCTTTGAATGTGGGCCGACCAGAATTTTGCTAGGTAGGTCCGGTCCCAGCTGCTGTTAGATGCGAGGACACCGTAGCCAAACGGATTTTTTGCATCTAAACTCGCGCCACCTGAACAAACGTTTGCGTATTCTTCATCGAGCCAGATGCGCACGCGCGAGCCGATGTGCAACAGGCGTCCAGTCTTAGTAAAGATTTTCGCTAATGGATTTTCATTGGATACGGCAGATTCCATACGGAAAATTCTGCTCGAACATACCGCGGCAGTTTGGCCTGCCAAACTAAAACCACGGGTGTTGCTTGCGCTGTCTGTCATGTATTCGTAGTCGAGCTCTTGTCTTAGTGCAACACCCTCAGCTGCAGTGGGCTTTTTTTCCTCTTCTTCTTTTTTAGGTACAGCAGTTTCAGAGAGGATTTTTTGACCTGCGCATGCGCCGGTACCTTCATCGCCATTTTGTAGGACGGATTCATCAACTTCGGCGGAGATACCAGCAGTTGGACGAACCTTTAAGCGGACACAGGATTTTTCTCGCGAGTAGATCGCAATCAAGTATTCATCGAGATAACGACCGGCTTCCTGATTGGTCGATGTTTCGAAGATAAGATGCTTCAGTGCTGCGCCTGCTTCTGTATCGATGTTTGTTGGTTTGTCAGGCGTGATCGGTGGTACAGCCGTGCCTTTATCCGTATCGTCTGGTAGTGGCGTTGTTGTTGGTGTTGGTTCGACGGTGGGTGTCGGAGTTTCTGTAGGGACGACGGGACCTGCGCCGGCTGCTGAAGATTTTTTACTCTTCTTGTCGCATCCACCGCAGCTTGTCAGCGCTAACAAACCGACTGTGATCACTATCGTCGTGAACGAAAGTCCGGGCTTGCTGACGTTGGTCGATCTCGTTCTCATCGTTTAATCCTGTGGCGCGGAAAGCCGCTCTGCCTAAATTTGTCACTGAGAAGGAAACCCTTAGGAATGGCGTCGGAATTTCTGGCTTTGGGGTTTAGCATAGTTGTAGAATTTCAATAATTACAGTTGGTTAATGCTTATAATCCCGGACGGCCTGGCTCAACAAAAAAACGGTAGGCATTCAATCTTGCTCATTTGGTAAAGACTGAGTTAGTTTGGACGACTCTCACGGATACTTTTCAGCTAATAAATCAGTGCCTTTAGTGCACTCAAAAGGTTCTTTAGGAGCAGGGTCATGGTTCAGCCGATTTCGTCACACTGGGCAGACACAACAGCAGTTCGGGTGATTGCCCAAAAAGGTGAGAAGGATATTTACACGGTCGCTAGTGGTATCACGCCAAGCGGCACTGTCCACATCGGCAACTTCCGTGAGGTTATCACAGTCGACCTGGTGGCGCGCGCACTGCGAAAGTTAGGAAAAAACGTTCGTTTCATCTACAGCTGGGATGACTTCGATACGTTTAGAAAAGTTCCGCTCAATTTGCCAAAACAAGAGATGTTAAAAGAAGAATTGCGTCGCCCGATTTGTCGCGTCCCTGATCCGCGTGGGGTTGCGAAAACTTACGCCGAATACAATATTAAGATGTTTGAAAAAGATCTGCCAGCCATGGGAATTAAGCCGGAGTTTCTTTATCAAAATGTTCGCTATGGTGCTGGCATGTACGCAGACCAAATCAGGCACGCACTTGAGCAAAAAGACAAAATCATCGGGATTTTAAACCGTTTTCGTACCGAACCGCTTGAGCAAGAATGGCTGCCGACGGCGATTTACTGTGAGTCTTGTGACCGGGATGAAATGGTCTATGAGACCTATAAAGGTGAATGGAACTACGCCTACAAATGCAAGAGTTGCAATCATGAAGCAGTTACCGATATTCGGAAAACCAAAAATTTAAAACTCAATTGGCGTACTGACTGGCCGATGCGCTGGTTCTTTGAAAAAGTTGATTTTGAACCAGGTGGAAAAGATCATTCATCGGACGGTGGATCTTACGCCACTGGTAAACTGATTGTTAAAGAGGTTTGGGACCTCGATCCTCCGGTCTATTTGCAGTATGACTTTGTCTCGATCAAAGGTGGTCCAGGCAAGATGTCTTCGAGTTCTGGGAATGTTGTAGATCTCGGTCAAGTCTTAGAGATTTACAGCCCAGAGATGGTGCGCTGGATCTTTGCCCGGCAAAAAACAAATACGGATTTTTCGATCGCCTTCGACGAAGACGTGATCAAACAGCATGACGAATTTGACCGATTTGAAGAGGGCGTCTACAAGACTTTGAGCAATCCGTCGCCAAAAGACATGAACAATCTTAGAACCTATGAGCTCTCGTTACCAAATGGCGAGATCACTCCGGCCAAACCTTTCCGCCCAGGCTTCCGCGTGCTTTGTAACCGTCTACAAATTTGCGGCGGCAGCCCAGAGCGCGCACTCGAGCGCTACTACCAGGCTGAAGTTAAGACTCCGGCTGATAAAGAAAGCTTTCTCGCACGGGCCGGACGCGCTCGTAGTTGGCTCGAAAAATACGCTGAAGATGACTTTAAATACGCACTTAACGCCACTAAACGCGCTGATTACCCAGTACCAGATGGCATGCAAGCTGCGGTCGATGCGCTAAAAAAACTCGTGGCCCAGACCGATTTAGTGACCATCGATGCCAAAGATCTAAACCAATCTATTTATGACCAAGCCATCCACATGTACGGCCTAGATAGCAAGGAATTCTTCACCGTTGTATATCAGCTGTTGATCAACCGCGACCAGGGCCCAAGGCTGCCAGGATTTTTAAAAGAGATCGGCAGAGAAAAAATTCTAGATTTGCTATAATAGGCCTATGAGTCTGGTTCAAAAAATAATCATGCCGCTCCTTTTTACCGCTGCCTTGCTGCAGGGGTGCTCGTACTTGAAAGAAGCGATCGGCCTTGGACCGCGTCAGCCAAAGGTGCAAGTCTATGCTGTCGAAGTCAAAAAAGCCACGGTCATGGCTATCGAGTTGCAAATCACCGTGCAAGTTGAGAACCCTAATGATTTTGCGCTCAAGCTTTCGAGACTGCGCTACGACATGAACGCCGAATCCCTTGTCATCGCTGCTGGTCAGTACGATCCTGAAATAACAATTCCACCGACGGTAAAAACCTTAGTTAAACTGCCACTAACAGTGAATGCAGATAGTGTCATTAAGCTCATGCAGATGTTGCTGGATGGTCAAAAAGACCCGATGGCTGTCATCAAAGCTACGGCAGATTTTCAGACACCGTTTGGCCCAATCGAAGTCGATTTCGATGATAAGCGGCCCCTTCGCAAGATGGCTGGTTTAAAGCACTAATCCGAAAATGATCACCCTTGTTTTTTTCACAATTGCTCGCCAATTCTCCAGTTGGCAGCGCAACTTCTAATTTACGATACTTACGGCCGTAATTGCCTAAGCAGCTCATCAGCTAAACATGGCCATACTCCCACCGAAGAGCTAGATAGAAATCTAGCCGGAGGCAGTTGGTTATGAAGTTTATGTTTTATTTTTTAACATCGCTCTTTGGGTTTACCACAACGCTTCATGCCGTTGACGTTAAGCCTCTAACGATATCGGATAAGTGGTCCGTTGTTGGCGTTATAACGAGCAGCAATCCTAAAAATGATGTTGCTGTTTTAAAAAACAACGAAACAACAAAGACCTATACCGTAACAATCGGTGACACGGTCCCGAATGATTACAGCTATGTGTTAAAACGCATCGAAAGACGCAGCGTCACCGTCAGCGACGGCGAGAAGCAGTTTGTTCTTTCTTTTGTTGACGAGCCAGTCGCTGCCGAAGAAGTTGATGAGTTTCAGGACTCGGTACGCTTCATCGACAACTATTACCGTGGCCTAGCAGAATCACCGATTGAACTATTCAATAAAGACCGCGTCGGCAACACAACTGGAACTGCCGCTGTTGTTCCAAAAAACTTCGGCACTCTCAATGAATCAGCAAAAACCAGATTTGAAAACTACAACCGACAGTTAGACGATATCAAACAGTTTGAGGAGAGTGATGAAGAGCCGGCTATTGCAGACGACGGCAACTATGCCGACCTGCCGCTCTACTACGATCAGCAAGAAATCCTGGAAGAAGAAGTGGACGCTCCCCTCGACTAACATTCCAAAACTAAACATAAAAAAAGGTCTTACCAAATGTAAGATCTTTTTTTATTCAACCGCATACCAGACTATCAACGCGCTCATCTGCATAAGGCTCAAGCTTTAGATAAGACAATATTTGAGTACTGGACGCATGCGTTGTCATATATTCCAACTAATGATTTTCGCTATTTCATGCCTCGTATGAAAGACCGTAAAAAATCACCATGGATCCTCAATCCCGTATCAACGGTGAAATTAAATTCATGACAGATAGAAATGATATCTACCTCTGTGTCATCTAATTAATTTCCCGCGCAACATTCTTCTCAGGAGTCGTTTCTTGCAAATCAACTTGCAGAAGTCCGATTTTTTGATTCATCCGACGTCGGGAGCTCTCTAAATAAATTATACCACCAAAACTTATTCTGATTGGATCGATGTTTCTAAAATCAACATCTGATCAATCATTCTGACACGCTGCCACGAGACGTAGTAGCTGCCAATCTCTATGCTCGGCAACGTTAGACCAGATCTTAGGTTAGGACCAACGTAATGAGCTGCGACAAATCTTTTGAGGTAGTCGGTAAAGCCGGCGCGGTCAAAGCTTCTATCGCGCGGACGCGGGTATAGATCTTTACTGAATTTATAGGCTGTAACTTTCGACTTCGCGTCAAAGAATTTAAGTGACAGCTTATTAGATTCTTTATCCATCTCGGTAGTAAAACGAAACTGCATCGTGTTGACAGTCGAGAGGTAAGGTCTACCGCCAACAGCTATTTGAATATCGATGTTATCTAAAAGCATATCGATGATGGGAATCCCACCAGGGCCGTTTGGTTGATAGATGACCGAGATCTTAGGAGCCTTGCCGAAGACAATGGATACAGGTTCTGACCCATTAAAGCGCTGACGTGCATCGGGCGCTAAGGACTGTACCGAGTTGGCTTTTAGTAAATCGATCATAGAGGGGACAGTTGTAGCGTTTAGGGTCGGAGAAAAAATACCTTGATCATTTGCAGCGATGACCGCTCCATTAAGGAACTCATCGGTGATGCCAATCCAAGAGCTAGAACGTTTTTGTTTTTGGAACATCGGCAGAAACTGTCTCGCAGTTTCAAGATGAGTTTCTGTAGCAAAGGAGAATTCTGCACCAAGACTGATATCTATCGATTTAGGTCCTACAATGACAGCTTCTGGCACAAGTTGCACGCTGGCACCCAACATCGGTGCATTTGGTTGGAGGAACGGAAGTTTGAAAATACTGCCAAGGCCTTGATTGATGCTCCCGAGATGGGATGCGATTGTGTCGGTTGCGCGTTCCGCTAAGCCTTCAGCAATGGCAAACTTAAGAGCCTGTGCCGCTTGGTGGCCAAGTTTTTTAGCGAATAGGTCGGCGTTGATGCCTGCAGAGCACGGACCGAGGTTATCAGCGTGGAAGGTGCTAGAACCAGACGACAGAACAATATTGGTTGAACTAAGAATCAACTGACCATCACCGACTTCTGGCACAACATCAACTTTGAGTGGAAGAATGTGTGAGCCAGTAGAGATGCTAACGTTTCGGCAAACCTTAGTCGGAGAATTTAGAAACTGAATCTGGCCGATATTGATGACTAAGTGATTGAGTTGAATCTTCGAGAGGATACCGGTTGAGCCGTTGAATTTCGCATCGGTTTCGACGACCGAAACAGAAAAATTCAGCCCTTTAGCGATAAATAGGTCACCACCGATGCTGCCAGCTAAGGGTGCTGCGAGTGATCCTGTGACGGGTTCTTCCGCCAACTCTTGGCCGATGCCACGCGCAAGGCTTGTTAACTCAGCTTCTTCCCAATGAACAAGCAACGCTTTTTCCACTGCAAATGATTGGCTGGCAACGCATGAACCCCAAAAAGCTGCGAGTAAACATGCGGCTTTTTTGATTTTTTTCAGGGGACGGGATCGGGATCTACCGGGGGCCATCATACCAACCTTCTTCGTTTCGACGTTCGTGAATAAGGGTCCAAGCGGCGCCTGCAAACAGTTTGAGTTTTGGATATTTGTTGAAATCAACATCGTCCATGTTTGCTTCCGCACGGACCACGACGTTGTACTGATCGTAGGACTCAGCCTTCGAAACTAGCTCCTGGAGTTCAGCTTTTGCTGCTGCTAGGGTTTCGAAAAAAGAGATACCGTATTTTTTAATCTGATGCTTATTGGGAATTTCTTTGAAATCTGGCTGTAGTTTAACCGGTTTTACTTCCGGGCGTTGTTGTTTTTGCTGCGGACCTTTGCCCTGCTGTTTGCCTTGTTGCTGACCGCCCTCCTTATTTTGCTGCCCTGGTTGTCCACCCTGACCAGGTTGATTGCCGTCTGGTCGGTTGCGGTTGCGTTTCCCGCGTCGGCTGCGGTTATTGCCACCGCCGCCTTCGCGATTTTGGTTTGGATTTTGGTTTTGGTTCTGCGAATCGGGGCGCTGCTGGTTTGGGTTCGGTCTGCCGCCTTGCTGCTGACCACCACGGTTACCTTCAGGGCGTTTATTGCCGTCGCTCTGTGGCTGCCCACCGCCTTCACCTGGTTTTCGTGTGTTGCGGTTTTGGCCACCCTGAGGTGGTCTTGGGCGATTGTTCTGGTTTCTGTTCGGTCCGTTCATGATATTCCGCACACAGCTAACTGTTTAGAATGATAAGTATGAGAGCCCGTTGTTAAATACATCAATGGCATAGATAAGATCATTTTGCAATTTCTAATGAAAGCGTAACTGGCTCAGTAATATTAGGGTCTTGAGCTGGTTTTTAAAGTCTTACGATCGATTCTGACGTTCGATCACTAGCTCAATCGCTTTATCGATAGGCAACCGGTCCTGGGTGGCCGTGTCTCGGTCCCTTATTGTGACCGTTTGACTGTTCAAGGATTCAGGATCAATCGTCATACAATAAGGCGTTCCGATCTCGTCGTGGCGCGCGTACCGCTTACCAATAGACTGCTTGTCATCGTAGCTGACGTTGACACCCCGGCGGCGAAACGCTGCAACGATTTTTTCTGCTAGTTCCGGCTGACCGTCTTTTTTCACAAGTGGCAAGACCGCCGCTTTATAAGGCGCGAGTTTTGGATGAAGCTTTAGAAGTACGCGTGTCTTGGTTTGACCATCCGCATCAACACCTTGTTCTTCCGTATATGCATCTGCCAAAAAGCAGAGCA
Source organism: Pseudobacteriovorax antillogorgiicola (assembly GCA_945862295.1). GTDB lineage: Bacteria > Bdellovibrionota_B > Oligoflexia > Oligoflexales > CAIYRB01 > CAMAXT01. The sequence continues at coordinate 2,744 of CAMAXT010000052.1, read as the reverse complement.
CGGAGCGGGTGAGGCCGGCAGCTGGTTCGATAACGTAAGGAGTATAACGCCAGCCCGCTTTGCCTGTTGCCGGATCGTTTTTCTGTTGGTCGAAATAACTTAACTTCACGCCTGATGCCGCCGCGTGTTTGGTCAAGTCATAGTCTGTTCTTGAAGCGATCCCCTCAAGCTCGCCCCAACCCCATGGATAAAGGTACTCAATATCGAAGCATTCGTCAGAATAGTGGGCGAGTTCGTCGTCGTCGTGTTTCCTGAAACGGAACTTATTTTTTTGGTTGGCGTACTGATGGTACCAATTCATACGTGCATGGCGCCAATGTTCCATCCACTCAGACTGTGACCCTGGTTCGCAGAAAAATTCCATTTCCATCTGCTCAAATTCACAGGAGCGAAAGATAAAATGCTCGGTAACAATTTCGTTGCGGAACGACTTACCGACCTGAGCAATACCAAAAGGTATCTTCATGGACATCGACTGCTGAACGTTAAGAAATTGCACAAACATTGCCTGTGCGGTTTCAGGGCGCAAGTAGACAGCAGTGCGCTTATTGGCTTCGTCGACTAATTTACGAATCTCAGCTGCTGGCAGCGTCTTGTTTTCCAAGGCACGCGCGAGTTCGTCTAGTGGATCAACGGGACCGATACTGGTGCGGAACATCAGATTGAAATTCCGTTCGTCGCTTAATTTCGGGCAACCGCAGTTTGGACAAACGTAGCCGCATTCACCAACGGGTGCTTTCGCCTTTTGGCCGCTCGACTTGCCGCCAATATGATACTCGACCGGCGTGCCGGGATCTTTTGTCGGGGCTTTGTCGGCACGAAAGCGTTCTTTGCAGTTTAGGCAGTCAACAAGTGGATCTGAAAATCCAGCCAAATGGCCGCTTGTTTCCCACACCTTCGGGTGCATCATGATCGACGCATCGATACCGACGATATCGTCCCGTTCGTAGCACATGCTGCTCCACCAAGCGGCGGCGATATTGCGCTTCAGCTCAGTCCCCAGCGGGCCGTAATCATAGCATGATTTAAGACCACCGTAGATCTCACTGCTCTGAAAGATAAAACCTCTGCGTTTACATAAGGAAACGATTTTTCCCATGATATCTTGATTATCGCCGCTCAAAATCAGGCCTCCGGATTGGATTTGCGACACTAATTTACACTAAAAATTCAAATAATAACAAGCCATTAAAAAGAAAAATCAGGTTTTTTATGGCGTCTCCGAATGGGGTTACACTATGTAATGCGGAGGCCGTTTTGGTTGGTTTAAAGGGAATATCCTGGGGTGTTTTAGCTCTGGTGCTTCTAGTAAGCAGCGAAGCAGCAGCTTCCAATTACGTAGAAGCCGTTGGCAGCGTTTCTATCGATAAAACCTGCCGAAAAACAACTATCAGTGACCTTAAAGTTCTGGTCACCGAAGAAACCCCGATGGGCTATGGCCGACCGCGCTGGGTCCAGATGGACGAAAAAGGCTTGTTTACGTTGCTTGTTTCAAAATCCTATAAGTACAGTTTCCAGGTCAAACTAAAGGCCGAGGGCTACTTTCATCTAGACGGCAATGCTGTTTTCGACCCAACCTATGCCGAAAATCGTCCGGCATTAGTGGCAAAATGCTGGGAAGAGGAAGTGAAGAAGACCTAGGACTGTGTAATGGTTAGACGCTCCGGTTTATAGATTTGACAAAAGTCCCCCCTGTACGCCCTCCATTTTTTTAACCGCCCTGATTGACAAGGTTTTTATCAAGCTGAAGAATGGTTTCTTTGGCATGAACTCTGCAATAACTAAGAGGCGTGAGTTCCTCCTTACCTCCTTTTTAGTGGGCCCGATCGGCGAAAAGCCTTGATCGGGTTCAATTTTTTTTATCAATACTCACCATTTCAAGATTTTGGGCGGCTCCAGGGCGGAAACCGTGTCAGCGAATTGCGATGACGCTAGCGGGCGTGTTTAAAAACGATGCTCCTGCCAACAACCCATCTGTTGATCCAGTGAGTTTTGAATTGAGACGGTGAACGTAACGATTGGTCGTAGCAATGTTGGCGTGTCCCAAAGTGTCACGAACCAGAAGCAAATCTTTCGTTACTTCGTAGAGTTGAGAAGCAAAATTGTGCCTCATGCCGTGAAAGCCCACATATCTAACACCAGCAGCTTCCATTAATGGCTTGAGTGTAATCCATCCATAGCTATTGCACGTCTCTGGGAACAACTGTTGATCGGGGGCTAACCCTTTCTTGTCCGCTAATTGATCCAAGATAACTCTAGGAATAGGAATGACTCTAGTCTTTCTGGTCTTGGTATACTGGGCTAGTCGGTTTCGCTTGGTACACCACATGCGCTTAACTGTAATGGTACACGCATTCCAATCAACACAATCTGCTAGTAAGCCTCTAACTTCGCCTGGTCTTAGTCCCGTAAAGAGTGTGAACAACGCGACTTGATACGCTCGGAAATTAGTGTCTCTTGCTAAAGAAAGAAACCTATCCCTCTCTGCAAGACTCCAGCAAATAATGTCGTCGTCTTTTTTACGACACAGCTCCTTTGGCGATGCGGCCAAAAAAACCCAAAGACAAAAATCTAATTGAAAATGCGCTCGGGGTATTTTGGCGATGGTGCCGGCGGAAAATCCGTAAGCAAAAATTTCGTTCTCTTGGCGAGTTAAACACTTTTATCCTGCAGGAACTCGAAGTATTCAACAATCGCATTCAGAGAAAATATGGAGACTCAAGGCGAGGAAAATTTGAATCCCA
>CAMAXT010000051.1 GCA_945862295.1 Pseudobacteriovorax antillogorgiicola | reverse complement strand
GAGTGCGTACGAGAGGTTAGCGAATTCATAACTTCTTCGACTTTCATTAGTTGGAACAGTCATCTGCACTGACCCGCGAAAACCCTTGAGCTACATAAGAGAATGACCTTTTTTCGATCGAAATTATAAGATCTTGAAATCATTGAATTTAAATACGGCTCACGGCGGCCAGTTGCGCTGTGCTGTAAATTTTATGTTAATTTTAACTGTGATTACAGGCTGATAACCTAACATCCAGATATGATTTATTATTGTCCGCGAGGTTCTTTAGACTAAAAAACAGAAAAGCTTTGGGGAAAGTGTTTCAATCAGTGAACTTGAACGTTCGCTTCCAAAAAGAAAGACGGTTTAGCTGTCTTTGCCGGAACTCAACTGCCTTCCCGTTTCTGCTGGCCTTAAGCCTGTCTTCCACTTGCTCGGTGGAATTTATCCCATCCCGACATGAACCCCGAAAGCTGTTTCTTTTCTAGAAGCAGCTCTGCTGATGTACGATTACTTGTATTAAAGAAGCTGAAACGGATTCATCATTGCTCTGCTAAATGATTGCGGGCTTTCGAACATTAGCGAGGCAGAAAATGGAGCCGAGGCGCTCGATCTCATAAAACGAGAAAGGTTTGATTTAGTCCTGACCGACCTGAAAATGCCCGTGATGGGTGGTCTGGACCTTATTAAGGCCATCCATGCACTCAGTCTTTCCCCAAGGCCCCATATAGCGGTAATGACCGGGGGCGTCGCAATTGCCATAGAAAAAGAGGTCCGGGACGATTCCCAAAAGTTGATCGATAGCTATCTTTATAAGCCTTTCGACGAAATGGCCATTGCGCACGTTCTTAAAGCGGTTGTCGTCAGCATGGCAAAAGACCGGATCACAAGTTAAAGACGCAGGTGGCCGCTGTTTTTAAAAAACTGGACTTCCCTTGGTGATGTCATAAGGTCTCTACGTGAAATCAACTGATCAATTTTCAGAAATCTATCCATCCAGATCTTCTTGCAACTTACCAACGAATTCAGATTCCTGTGCCATTGCCGAGGTGGCAAATAAGAACATAGATGCGACTGCGCTCTTAACGATAATGCGGACGAACATGGACATCTCCTTGCAAATTGATTCGGTGAAATAATACTGAGTTACTGCCCTTACCGGGGGAAGAGGCCGCTAGTTTGGGACGCTTTCGCCGAAAGGACAACTATTGCTTAAGCCCTAAACTGTCGCAGCAATGCGAAGCTAGGAATTAGCTGGCCAATGTCCTTACAACTCCGGTTTAACTTCTTGATCCAAGATCAAGGGATCAAGTTTAATAAACGGCGCTGACGGTGTGCGCATTGTTTGGCCTGGCTTCAGTTCCAAGGCTTTCCAAACACCAACCGCTTCTGAATGATCGTAACGAAGAACTTCGTGACTACCTTTGGCATCTTTTACTGTTTCGCTATATTGACGACCAAATAGTTGCCCGTCGAAACCTAGGGTTTCAAAGATCACTTGCGAACTAAATGGTAGAACAGGCGCAAACATAGTGCTGAGCCAAGTAATGCACTGAAGTGCTGTATAAACAGTGGTTTCAGCGCGGGCCGGATCTGTCTTAATAACAGTCCAAGGTGCCATATCATTGAGGTACTGATTGACCCTTTGGGAAAGTTTTCTCGTCTCTTCCAAAGCAGCACGCAACCGTACCGCTCGGTACAGTGCGCCAATCTCTTCAAAGCCGGCTTTGACGTCTGCAAGCACTTGTTCATCAACTGGTTCTAGTTTTCCAGGATTTGGAATTTTTTCTTCGTAGCGCTTGAAGGCAAAGCCAAGAGTCCTGTTACAAAGGTTACCCCAGTTTGCTACCAACTCGTTGTTAACTTTTTCTAAAAAGTCGTCCCAGGTAAAGTCAACATCCGCAGTCTCTGGAGCAAGGGCTGCTAGGGCGTAGCGCCAGGCGTCCGGCTGATAACGTTCAAGCACATCCAAAACGGCGATCGCTGTGCCCCGGCTCTTACTGATTTTCCGGCCAAACATATTGAGGTACTCGTTGGCTGGAACATCGTAAGGAAGATTGAGGCCGCCCTTCGCCATGAGAATGGCCGGCCATAGCACCGAATGGAAAGTGATGTTGTCTTTGCCAATGAAATAATAGGACTTCGCCTCTGGGTTTTGCCAGTAGTGTGTCCATTTTCCCGGATTGCCGGTGATGGTTGCCCATTCCTTCACAGCGCTCAAATAGCCCATGACCGCTTCAAACCAAACATAGATGCGTTTGCCCTCGCTGTTTGGTTGCGGGATGGTAACACCCCATTCGAGGTCGCGAGTAATGGCGCGGCCACGAAGTTCTTTTTTGCTAAGTTCGCCTAACGTGAAGTTAAGAACATGCTTGCGCCAGTGGGCTTTGTCTTTCGACGCCCAGTCGAGAAGTTGGTCGTTAAGCTTTCCAAGCGCAATGTAGTAGTGCTCAGTTTCTCTCACTTCTAGATCGCGGCTGCCAGTCATTTTAGAGACTGGGTTCTTAAGTTCGATCGCATCGTACGTTTTCCCACAGTTGTCGCACTGATCTCCGCGCGCTTCTTTGAAACCACAAAGAGGGCATTCGCCTTCAATGTAACGGTCTGGTAGGAACTTCTGCGCTTTCTTATCGAAAAGTTGTTTCGACTTATCTTTGTAAATGTATTCTTTGGCTAAAAGATCGAGGAAAACCTCGTGCACAACTTTTTCATGATTTTCAGTGTGCGTGTGCGTGAATAAATCGAAGGTGAAGCCAATTTTTTTATAGCATTCAATAAACTTCGTATGAAAATGCTCAATGACTTTTTCAGGCGTTGAGTTTTGCTCTTCGGCTTTCAAGGTCACTGGCGTGCCATGGGTGTCAGACCCGCTGACCATCAAAACTTCAGCACCGTCCATGCGTGAGAAGCGGGCGAAAATATCCGGCGGCAGATAAGCGCCGGCAATATGGCCAATATGCTGCAAACCGTTGGCATAAGGCCAAGCGACCGCTACTAGAATCGTATTCTTCTTACTCACAACAACCCCGACTCACTCAAATGCCCCAGTTATTTCCGCACTCAGTTTTCACGTGCTCGACAAATTGATCAATAGACATCGGATCGAACTGCTTGCCGTCCCAGAAGCGCGGTGCGACTGCATTTGAATCACGTTCTTTGTCACCGATCACGAGCATGTAAGGAACTTTCTGCAACTGAGCTTCACGGATCTTATAACCGAGCTTCTCATTACGGGTATCGATCTCAGTGCGCACGCCAGCAGCCTGCAAAGCCTTGTGTACTTGGAAGGCGTACTCTTCTTGGTCCTTAGTGATGTTGATAATCTTCGCTTGCACAGGTGATGCCCATAGTGGGAAGTGTCCAGCATAGTGCTCAATGAAAATTCCCATGAAACGCTCAAGACTTCCGAGTACCGCTCTATGGATCATGACCGGAGTGTGAGCTTTATCGTCAGTACCAACAAACTCAAGGCCAAAGCGTGCTGGCATCGAGAAGTCGAGCTGAATTGTGCCGCACTGCCAGCTGCGCTCAAGAGAGTCGATCAAATGAAAGTCGATTTTTGGACCATAGAATGCGCCGTCACCGGGATTAAGCTTGTACTCTTTTCCGGTTGCTGCAAGCGCGTCTTTCAAAGCTGCTTCAGCTGTTGCCCAAATCTCGTCGCTGCCTTGAGATTTTTCTGGACGTGTTGAAAGTTCCATCCTGTACCGCTCAAAGCCCATAGCCTTGTATACTTCGCTGATCTGGCTAATGACGCCCACAATCTCTTCAAGAATCTGATCAGGACGGCAGAAGATATGGGCATCGTCTTGAACAAAAGTACGTACCCGCATGAGGCCGTGCGTTACACCGCTGCGTTCATGTCTGTGCACGCGACCGAATTCAGAAAACCTGATTGGCAGTTCGCGGTAGCTATGTCTGCTGTTTGCATAGATCAAGCAGTGACCAGGACAGTTCATCGGTTTGATCGCGGCGTCGACTTCATCAACTTTGGTGAAGTACATATTTTCTCGGTAATTATCATAGTGTCCCGAGGTATGCCAGAGATCGACGTTCATGACGAGGGGAGTCCCTACCTCGTCAAAACCAGCCTTCTTGTTGCTCTTCCGCATGTAAGACGAAAGTTGGTTGTAAAGCTTCGTACCGTTAGGATGAAAGAATGCATTCGCCGGTGCTTCGGCGTGGAAGCTGAAAAGGTTCAGCTGCTTGCCTAAAACACGGTGATCTCTTTTTTTAGCTTCCTCAATGCGCGCTAAATATTCTTCGAGTTCTTTCTTTGACGGCCAAGCAGTCGCGTAGATCCTTGTCAACATGGCGTTCTTCTCATCGCCGCGCCAGTAAGCGCCGGCGATCGACGTCAATTTAAATGCGCCGATTTTTCCAGTGCTCGGTACGTGCGGACCTCGGCAAAGGTCAAACCAGTTGCTCATGCCGTAAACCGAGATGGATTCACTTGCTGGAAGATCTTTGATGATTTCGACTTTGTAGTTTTCACCGAGTTTACTGAACCGCTCAACTGCTGAATCGCGCGGCAAAACCTCGCGGTAAACAGCATGGTCTGCTTTTACGATCGCGGACATTTCGGCTTCAATTTTTTCAAAGTCAGCTTCTGTGATTTTCACGCCGTCTTTAAACGCGAAGTCATAAAAAAATCCGTTATCAATAACAGGACCAATCGTAACTTGTGTTCCAGGCCATAGTTTTTGTACAGCCATGGCAAGAACGTGGGCGGTACTGTGCCGAATGACTTCCAAGCCGTCCGCTGATTTTGCGGTAATAATTTCTAGTTCGGTGTCTACACCAACCGTTTCAGACATATCTCGCGTTTTGCCATTTGCTTTTACAGCTAGCGCTGCTTTCGCAAGTCCTGGGCCGATGCTTTTTGCAACGTCCATGAAAGTGGCTGAGCTGTCGACTTGACGTTCTGAACCATCCGGTAGGCGAATGCTAACTTGACCCATTCTTCCAATACTCCATGAAGAGGGAAACCTGGAACCGCATTACAACGAATTCCAAAGAGAATTCAAGATATTACACAAGTGTTTAGAAATTTCCTCATCGAATTCGGACTCTCTTTGTGTAGATACTGGGCAGTGATAAATATTCAAAATATCAAGATGTTACATTTAATTAGGGCGTTCGAAATGGTGAATGGGAGATCAGTTCGGAAAAATAGGCGTCGATCCCGAGTTTTTCTTGTTCAATAAATTCCGCAATCGCTGGTTGAAATCCAGGATGGCGAATGTAGTGAGCGCTGTAAGTTTTTCTCGGGACAAAGCCCCTAGCCAACTTATGTTCGCCTTGGGCACCAGCTTCAAACAATGTGATACCTTGTTTAATCGACCATTCGATTGGAAGGTAGTAACAAAGTTCAAAGTGTAGGTTTCGGACTTCTTTCGTCGCACCCCAGTAGCGACCGAAAAGTTTTTTGCCGCCAGTAAAATATAATGCACCGGCTATTGTATTGCCATGCTCGAGAGCGAGCATTAAAACGATCCGGTCTTTCATGGTCGTAAATATTTGCTGGTAAAATGCCTTGTTCAGATAGGGTATTGCCTGCATTTTTTCGATGGTATTTAGATAAAATCTGTAAAATATATCTGCGTGCTCAGGACTTAAGTCATCGCCAGTGACGATTTTAAATTCTAAACCTTCTTCTTTTAACTGAGCGCGTTCTCTTGTTATTTGTTTTCTTTTTTTTGGCTTCATCGCAGAAAGAAAATCATCGAAGGTGTTGTAGCTGTTGTTTTCCCAGTGATATTGAAAGCTGTGGCGGATGAGAAAATTTTCTCTTTCGAAGTACGGGACTTCTTTTTCTGTGATGAATAGATAGTGGAGAGAGCTACAACCGCGCCTCGCCATTAAATCTAACGCACCCCGGATAAGTTGAGATGCAATCAGGTCACGATCCTGATGATCACTTAGTAGAATCTTTGGACCGGTCGCCGGTGTAAAAGGTGCCGCAGACACCAGCTTGGGATAATACGGCACGCCGTGCTGGCGGTAGGTTTTCGCCCAAGACCAATCGAAGATGTACTCGCCATAACTATCTGTTTTTTTGTAGAGTGCGGTGCCCCCTACTATGACACCGTTTTGTGTCAGAGCCAAATGCTCCGGTTGCCAGTCAGCACCAGCACTTAGCGAACCGCTATCTTCCAAAGCTTTTAAAAACTCATAGCTATGAAAGGGAAAATCGGGACTCGCTAATTGACCCCACACATCCTTTTGCATACTCTCAATATTTTTATGAACCGCTAGATCAAACTGAGTAGGATTCATGACCAACTTGCTCTCAACAAAAGACTTGGAAACCATATCGTCCTCCACACTTAACCACTACGAAGCCAATGCGGCAAGTTTTTGGGAAGGTACACGTCATCACGACGTCACTCAGAACTATGAGGCGCTCCTGTCGGCATTGCCAAACAAGACGGGCCTAAAAATTCTCGATTTTGGCTGCGGTCCAGGGCGTGATCTAGCTTACTTCAAAAGTCTTGGTCATTTACCAACTGGTCTTGACGGTTCGAAGTCATTTTGTGAGATGGCCGCTGCGCACAGCAGCTGCCCGGTTCTTCATCAAAATTTTATTCGCCTCGACCTCCCTGCCGCATCCTTCGACGGCATATTTGCTAATGCCTCACTTTTTCATGTGCCGCGTCAGGAGTTAGCCCGGGTGTTGAAGATCTTAGCAGCGTCATTAGTTTCGGGCGGAGCCCTTTTCTCATCAAATCCGCGCGGCTCGGGAGAAGCGCTAAACGGAGAGCGTTATGGGCACTACCTCGAATTTGACGACTATGAGGCATACTTGCAGGCTGCTGGTTTTGCGGTAGTGCACCACTATTACAGACCAAAAGGGTTACCTAGAGACCAGCAACCGTGGCTCGCTGTCGTCGCAAAACTATGTTAACGCTGAAATTATTTCGAAAAAAAGCTATCTTATAGGGATCTGTTTTTAAATGGGTTCGGTAATTTTTTCTCCGGCGAGGTTTTTATGTGTGTGATATGCCTTCAGTTCCAAAAGGACCGAGATATTGCTGATGCTCGCCGCATGATCATGGCAGCACGCCGCGAGCCCAACAGTATCGATGAAAAACATCTTGTTCAGATTGAAAACGAGATAGAGCAAGCTGAAACCGAAGCCGAAAGTTAACATGTCTGATCGCACGTTGAGTGATATTCAGTTTGAAGACAGTTTTGTCAGATCGCTACCAGGCGATGCTAGTGAAAAGTCTAATTCCCGGTTAGTCCCAAACGCCTGCTACTCTCTAGTCAAACCAACTCCAGTCGCTAGTCCAAAAATTATTGGCTGGTCCGATGAGTTAGCGCTATCGCTCGGCATCATTCGCTCGCATGAAGCTGATAGTGATGCAGCGATATTAGCTGGAAACAAACTGATTCCCGGGATGAAGTCCTATGCTGCTCGTTATGGTGGACATCAATTTGGTAACTGGGCAGGTCAACTCGGTGACGGCCGCGCTATTACCCTTGGGGAATTTCGCGGAGCTGCCGGTCAACTGATGGAGATGCAACTCAAAGGAGCGGGACCGACCCCCTACTCGCGCCGTGCAGACGGCCGGGCGGTACTTCGTTCATCGCTGCGGGAATTTTTATGCAGTGAGGCGATGTTTCATTTAGGAGTACCCACTACTCGAGCACTTAGCCTGACTCTTACTGGTGATTTAGTTGAAAGAGATATGCTTTATGATGGCAATCCTGACGATGAGCCCGGAGCAGTCGTTTGTCGGATTGCACCAGCTTTTATTCGGTTTGGAAGTTTTGAAATTCTAGCTGCAAGTAACGAACAAGACAATCTACGGCGGCTGGTTGATTACACCATTGAAACGCACTTTTCCCGACTAGGTAAACCAAGTGCAGAATCCTACCGGCAGTGGTTTAAGGTCATTGCTGAACGTACAGCAGAGATGATCGTTCATTGGATGCGGGTGGGATTTGTCCACGGTGTTATGAATACCGATAACATGTCTGTTCTTGGACTTACGATCGACTATGGACCATACGGTTGGCTTGAGGATTACAATCCTAAATGGACTCCTAACACCACCGACCGTGGCTTGCGATATTGTTTCGGCAATCAGCCACAGGTTGCTCTTTGGAATATCGAGTGTTTGGCTGGCGCACTTAAACCTCTATTTGATGAAAATGGAATTAGTGATGCTCTTGATGAGGGGCTTCAGGCTTATGTCGACACCTTTCAATCAGGGTATAGCGAGATGCTTTTAAAGAAGTTGGGGGTAACGCCAAAAGACACGGATAGCGATACCAACCTTGTCGAAGCAGTAGTTGCGATCTTGCGAGCCGCGGAAATCGACATGACGATTTTTTTCCGTAAACTGGCTGACTTGGATTTAGCAGGATTTTCTCAACTTGATGATGACAAGATTGAAAGCGTCATCGAACCCTTAAAAACCTCGTACTACGATGAAAAGTCTTTCTATGGTCGACAGCAGGCTGATTTAGTTTCTTGGTTAAAAGTTTATGTAAGACACCTTGATCAACATCATCCGGAATTGACGCATGCAACAAGAAGATCTCACATGAATGCCTGCAATCCAAAATATGTTTTGCGAAACTATATGGCACAAGAAGCAATCGATAGTGCAACGACGGGTGATTTTTCGCGTATTGCATTGCTGCAAAAAGTTTTGCGCTCACCTTATGATGAACAACCAGATGCTGAGTGGCTAGCGGTGAAGCGACCTGATTGGGCGCGACATAAAGTTGGATGTTCAGCACTTTCGTGTAGTTCTTGACTGAAACAGGCGCAGCTTAATCAGTTAAAACGACAGATCATTTTTGCCAATCCAAACAAAACTCAAATCATATTGATGAATTACCGCAAAGATTATCAAATTCTTTAATGGTTTGCGTCTATTGCCGATAAGGACTCCGGCAGCTTTGGCTGGTTCCGGGAGTTTTCGTCGTGACAGGTTTCACTCGCAATCAAGCAAAGATTTTATTGATGACCATTATGGTTGTCACTTTCGCGAGCGCATGCGGCAAAAAGAAATCATCAAGTGCCGAGAGCCCGCCTTCTCAGGTCCCAGAATACATCACTAATCCTCCACTCTATACACCTGTACCAATTGGTTCAAAAGATGTGGCAGCCTTCCCACCGGCCGGCGAACTTTCTGGCACCCTACTTCTGCGTCTAATGAGTGAGCCGTCGGCAAAAGTTTTTTACAGCTTCAAAGATCCTGGCGAAAACCCCGATAGCGAAGCGATGACCGAGTTGAAAGAACCGCTGCATCTGTTGCCACCTCTGACAATCTGGGCCGTCGCGTCTTTAGAGGGAGCTCTGGGTCCTGTCCGCCAGTTTACCTATACTTTAGCGAAGGATCTTTTTGATCCAGGTAGTACATTTGAAATGACGCGACTACCCGCGCTCAGCTTTAAACAAGTACCACTGTCAAACAGCATCGATTTCATCCGTTACCCCGCAGATGCGACCGTCGTTCGTAAGCCGATCAAAACAAGTCCAGACGGGACGACAAACGGTTGGCCTGGAAGTGGCCGTTATAAGATGAGTGATGGGCTTTACGATGTTCCCGATGCTCTGGGCAGTATCGATATCAGTTGGGCGCAAACTAATCTGACCACCGATAACATTGAATTTTTATTGGCCACCCGCACCGCTCCAAGACTTGGTATGGGTACCGTCTACGGTTTTGATATCGGAGACTCTGGAATCAATTTTGCGAGTTTTGGTAAAGGAACCATATTCCATTACCGTGTTGAGTTGAATAACGGCGCGCTTAACATCATCGACAAAGGCACCAATGAGCAGCTTCCTAAGTCAGCACCTTCCGTAGCGGTAGCACTTGATGTCGTTGAGTTTATCGTCGCGTTAAATGATTTACCTTTACTCATTGGTCTTAAAAATATCGTCATCCGCCCTTTTGCCTACGACCTAAACGACGGTGTTATGGTCTCTGACCGCATCGAACCTTTTGTTGTTCACACCGAGTTTGCTGTCGACCGTGCAGTTGTCACTACAGGCAGCAAAAAAGTTTGGGAGATCAACTTCCTGATGGACCCAGCGATTGCGCCAGCAAGTCTGTCGGGCAAGTATCTATCGCTCACAGGTGTCATGATTGATGATTTAGAAAAAATGAACCAAATTCCTTTTTACAGCAGAGGCTCTCTGCAATTATTTTTTGTGGATAAAGAAGAGAATGGTTACGCCGGTCTCAATACATCTGACCGCGGCCTCCTAACAACGCTCGGTCAGCAAACCAGTATCATGTCAAAAGCGCAGCTTCTAGCGCACGAATACGCACACTACCAAAATGCTCGAAACTCAGGAATCAACGAACGCTGGATACAAGAAGGTATGTCTGAATGGTCGGCCGAGCGCTATCTCTATCGCCATTTCCCAAAACGTGCCGTCTATAAATTCATGAGACGCCTGCGTTACGACCGTTACTTTGAATCAACCGGTGATAAGCTCGATAGTTTCCCACTTGTCTCATGGAGCGCAGATGCTTCTACCGTTGGGTACGAGAAGAGTTTGATGTTCACCAACCTGCTTGAAAAGGCTATTGGTCACAAAAACCTGATAAAGATTTATCAAATCGCTGTGAACGCTCCGATGCAAACCAAGGAGCTCAAAGCACTTGCCGAGCATCTTAGCGGCAAGGATCTAACAGACCTTTTTAGCTTTTGGGTTTTCGATGGAGAAGTTGATTCTGATTGGGACCCGATGGTGCTCTTTAAAGACGGCGACGGCGATGGTCTCATGTCGCTCGATGAGGTGACTCTCGGAACCGAAGCATCGCGCTCAGATTCTGATGCCGATGGCTTCCCGGACGGTGAAGAATATTTTCGCGGTATGGATCCACTGGTTAGTCTGATCGATCCTCAAGGCACTCTAAGGGGGCAAAATATCGCTGTTCTAGTTAACAGTGATGACAAAGATATAATGGCTTTGGGACGCTTCGGCGGGGAAAAAGGCTCAGAAATTTTCTATTCATTCGATCTGATGGATTCCGCACCAAAAGAAGTCTATGCGCGGCCGCTGTTTTTCAGACCACCTTACACCCTTTCTCTGCAGTCAAAACATGGTAGTGATTTGGGAGCTGTCCGCACTCTCACACGGGATCTTTACGTCAACGGTGCGAAGGTTCCTCTCGCCTTTGCAGACGATACTATCCTGCCACCGACCCCAGTCGCTGCGAAGATGTTCTTAAGCGATATCGCAACGACAACATCGATTGGTTCCCCGGGCTCGACTGCAAAACTAAACGACAACCCCAATGACCTTCCAAATTTTCTCGGCAGTTTAGATATCACGGGGGTCTCGGCGGCGGATTCAGAGGGTGATTTGACGATCACGATTGAGACCCGTATGAATCCCGATCCCTATGGTCAGTACGGTGATATTTTTCTTTCCTTTGACGCTACCGAGTGGGATCCCTCTGGCCCAGAGGCACGCCGCATAAACGGCCTAACTTTGAATGCGGGCGCACCGTTTTGGCATACCGTTAAAAATAATGTTGAATCAGCGGCGCTGATAAATAATGGCGTCGATTTTGTTTATGGAAAAGAACTGAAAATTACCGTGGCAAAATCCCTACTAGCGAGCTGGTACGCAGCTGCCGGTGAACGCCAAATATGCATTCAAAGCAATATCGAGATCGAGCATAGCAATAAGTTTAAAGACCGGGCGGGTTGTCTCGTATTTTCTCATCCAGGGTATCAGCGTTTGATCGGCAGTGCTGACGATCAGTTCTCAATCAGTAAACACCAGATCGACGTTTTTTATAACGACGCAGCAGCGACTGATAACCAACTGACTAATGCCGTTAGCCTTGGCCTTTCAGCTATCGTGGCTTTTGAGGATGTCTTACAACGACCGGTTTTTGACCGTAGCTACTGGCCAATTCACCTTAGTAAATACGCCATCACCGATACCTACCGATCAGCGACAACTCGTTCTGGTTCTTGGTTAACGGTTGAATCAGGTTTGGAAGCCCACCGCGTTGACTATTTAATTGTCGAACAATTAGCGCGGCAGGTGACAACTGACTTACTTGAGCGCAGTAGTGGTGTGCCATTTTGGATGCAAGAGTTCTTTGCGCAGTGGCTGACATCCGCTGCACTTTATAAAATCTACCCGACGAAAGATGTGCATAACTTTCATTACCTGCGCATCAAGGATTTTAATTGTTTCGTCGATGGGGTCTTTAGCTGCAGCAACTATTTTTCGGCTGATATTCCGGTCGCCAATTGGAACAGCGTTACAGTGAAATCTACCGGTTCGGTGAAATCCCTGATGCTTGCTCTCTACCTCGACGCCACACTTGGTAGCGAGGTCATGGCGAAAGCATTTGGACCTTGGTTTAGCATTATTCCTTCGAGCGAAGGAATGAAGGCGATTCTGAAAGGCTTGGCACCAGCCTCAGCGGCTCACATCGACAATGTTTTTTCTACTTGGGTGGTCGGTACAGGGAACACAAGTGCGGATACTGCTGCAGTGCGGGCTCATTTCACTGATTCTGATGCAGATAAATTATTTCTCTTTGAGGAAACGAAGCTCGGTCTCAACCCAAACGACAATAACGACGGCGACGACTATCTCAATTGAGAACGCCTCACTCCCCTTTTTCTAAGGTCTCGAGATTTTTCGCCAGCTGGGCTTCAGCCCCGACTTTGAGCGGTCGGTAATAATGCTTCCCCTTCAAATCATCAGGTAGGTACTGCAGTTTGGCAGCTCCTTTTGGATCATCGTGGGCATAAATGTAGGCCTTACCGTAGCCCATATCTTTCATTAGCTTTGTTGGTGCATTGCGTAAATGAAGCGGAATCTCCAACATGCCTGCCTCTTTGACATCACTGATCGCTTCATTGATTGCTAAGTAGGCTCTATTACTTTTCGGAGACGCAGCGAGATAGGTTACTGCTTGCGACAAGATGATGCGTGCTTCCGGCATGCCAACCATGTGGACCGCTTGCATGGCACTAGTTGCCATCAAAAGTGCCGTTGGATTGGCATTGCCAACGTCTTCACTGGCAGCAATCACAATGCGGCGGGCGATAAAAACAGGATCTTCACCCCCTTCAATCATCCGCGCTAAATAATAGACCGCTGCATCTGGTTTACTGGCCCGAATTGATTTGATGAGTGCAGATGCCGTGTCGTAGTGAGATTCGCCATGCTTGTCGTAGAAGGCGTTAAAAAATTCTTTGCAGTTTTTTGTGTCTTCAATCGTGATTGGCCGGTCTTGGCCTTTTAACATTACGGTCGCATCAATGGCATCTAAGATATTGAGTGCTTTCCTAACATCACCGTCGGCGGCGTCGGCAATAGCTGCTAGGAGGTCGTCCGAAAACCTCTGATGGATCAGGCGCGACTCCCCGTGAGAGACAGCGCGCTGAAGGATCTCGGTTAAAGCGGTCTTTGACAGCTTATTAAATTTAAACACCAGCGACCGACTAAGGATCGCGTTGTTAACTTCAAACGACGGATTTTCTGTGGTCGCTCCAATAAATTTGATATGGCCGGCTTCAAGAGCTGGTAACAATACATCTTGCTGGTTCTTACTAAGGCGGTGGATCTCATCCATAAATATAAGAACAGCTGCTTTGCCGTTTTCGATGAGGTCTTGCGATCGTTGGATCTCTGAGCGGATCTCCTTTACCCCGTGCATCACTGCTGACATGGCCGTAAATTCTCGCGCGGCAGTGCCAGCGATAATGCGTGCAAGGCTGGTCTTCCCTGTGCCAGGCGGCCCCCAGAAGAGAAGACTAGTGTAACGGTCGGACTCCACTAAACGGCGCAACGTCGAGGTTGGCGACCAAATCGTTTCTTGTCCACTTAACTCTCCCGGTAGCGCAGGTCTGACCCGCTCCGGAAGTGGCATATGAGCAGTGCTTATTTTACTGCGTTCTTTGCTTTGTTTTTCGAATTCTTCAAACATCAAAACAGTCCGGAATTAATGTAAAAATAGCTCAAGCCGATAGGCAATTAAGCGCCGGGCAATTTCTTCACAGCTCTTCCCGGAGCTAAACATCGGAAGCAAAGGGACTATAGTCTTATGAAGCAATCTATGCCATTCAAAGAATATGTGAAAATTCTAAAGGGATATTCGAATGTTCCGCTTTCTTTGAACCGGTTGACCCTACCGTTTGGCATCGTCTCCGATAAAAAAGAATCCGACTACTTACTCGTTGGTCACATTTTAGACGAGTTAGCCTCTCGGTTGAAAGACTACAGCGAAGCAATCGATTGTATCGACGTCGCGGCTTGTGCCTATGACCTAGGTCACGACGATGCAGAGAAGTTTTTAGATGACGCGCCTTATCTCATGCTACGCATGATCAAAGAAGCGCACGTCCACTGATTCAATTAATGTTTGAAATGACGGCATCCGGTGAAAATCAGCGCGATGCTGTTTTTGTTTGCCGCATCGATCGAGTCTTGATCACGTTTTGACCCGCCGGGCTGTACCACCGCTTTGATGCCGAGCTCGTGCGCAAATTCAACCGTATCAGAAAAAGGAAAGAACGCATCGCTGGCCATAACTGCGCCTTTTAGGCTGTGGCCTTGTTCTTTCGCCTTTTCCGCACCAAATTTTGCGGCATCAATCCGGCTCATCTGGCCAGCGCCAACGCCAATAGCTCTACCGTCTTTGATATAGACGATAGCGTTTGATTTAACGTGTTTTGCTGCAACCATACCGATGTGCAGATCAAATTGCTGGCGGTCATCAGGTTTGGTGTTGGAAACGACCTGCCAAGGTTCGTCTTTGATGCTGCCTTCATCTTTGTTTTGCAGCAGAAATCCGCCGTTTACTGACCTAATCTGCCAAGCAGGATCTTTCTGCTTATCGCTCCAAATCAAAACGCGGAGGTTTGGCTTGCTTTTGAATGCTTCGAGGGCTTCAGTGCTGTATTCCGGGGCTGCGACACACTCAGTAAATAAAGAGCAGATATCTTTTGCTGTCGCAAGATCAACTTTTCTATTTGTAGCGACAATCCCACCGAAGGCTGATTTAGGATCACAACTTAGAGCGTCTTTAAAAATCTTAGAAAGCGCGGAGTTATCGCGACCAACAGCTAAACCGCAGGGATTTGTGTGTTTTATGATAGCGACTGCCGGCGCGCTGAACTCAAATGCTAAGGCCACTGCTGCATCAACATCTAAAATATTGTTGTAGGAGAGCTCTTTTCCCTGCAGGAATTTCATATCTGCGAAGCCGGTGTTTGCTTTATTTGAGTCGCAGTATAAACCAGCCATTTGCTGCGGATTTTCGCCGTAGCGGAGCGCAGAGACTTTTTTAAGTGCGATATCGATCGTTTCAGGCACTTTATCTGCTGCTTGTTTATCTGCTAGGTAGCTTGCAATCATGCCGTCATAGGCCGCGACTGTGGCAAACACTTTTGCTGATAAGCCAAGGCGAAACTGAGAATCGGCTGATTTTTCTTTCAGTCGCTTTAACACCTCTGGATAATCATTTGGATCAATCACCGGCAGAGTATTCATCCAGTTTTTTGCAGCCGCACGGATCATCGTCGGCCCACCGACATCGATGTGTTCAATCGCTTTTTCTTTTGAGAGATTTTTTTCGAAAGCTTCGTTTTTGAAGTTATATAAATTGACCGCAACAACGTCGATAGACCCAATCCCATGTTCTTTCGCTTCACTAGCGTGCGCCGGATTTTTACGGTCGTATAGGATCGCGCCGTGAATTTTTGGATGCAACGTTTTTACGCGCCCATCGAGGATCTCCCGGCTGCCCGTATATTCTGCAACGTCTGTTACCTTCACACCCGCTACTCTTAATGCTGATGCTGTGCCACCTGTTGATAGGATGGTGAATCCCAGATCGATCAGTCCCTGTGCAAATAAAACGATTCCAGTCTTGTCTGTGACTGAGAGCAAAGCCAAAGGATCTGCGTTCAATTGATTCATGCTTTTCCTTAGGAAATGATTTTTAGGTTGCTGCACTGATAGCCAGAAACTTAACGCTGATGCATCTCTTTGTCATCAGTGATCTTCTCGTTGTTTTTTGCGAATTCGTATAGTGTTTGGTGGTGAATGGCGATTTTAGACTGGCCGGCCAATCCTAACGTTCTCAATTAAATTGTCGTATAGTCTTTTTATTGCAGCGAAAGCTGCTCCCGGTGCGTTGCACCGTAAATATATAGCGCCACCGCAGTGAGGAACCCCCGCACTATCATTGCGGTGGCGTTTTAAATTTTATCTAAAATGCGGAAAGCGGCGAGAAGTCGAGCTGGACGACAAAGTGCTCGTCGTCACTCCAAGTCAGTAATATTTCAGCGTCCTGCTTACTATGCTTGGTAAGTTGAATCGTTACCGGTCGATCGATTGCTGGCAGGTTTACGATCTCATTTTCTGCATGTTTGACCCCAATCAACTTTCCGAAGTCGCTTTCAGACACAGTCAAACTGGTAGGAACATTCTCGCCGCCTTGCTGGGTATCGTCGCTAACAAAGGCCGGGATCAGAGCTCTTGGCGAGCGTAGCTGATAGATGCCGCTATTCTGGATCTCTAGTGTCCAGGTTTCACGGTATGTTTCGGTAATAGTAGAACTGTCGCTTCCAACCAAGCGGGAGCGCGTTAGCTGCCAGGTGATCGGCAATTCGATTTTCTTGCTAGTGACTTGCCCTGGCTGGATCAAAGGGGACGGTGCCGGGGCAGAAATTGTGACTTTTCCCAAGGCAACAGCGAAGGCAGTTTTGGCAATCGGATCAGACGATAAAGCCAAAGCGACAACCGTTAAACACTTGAGAAAGCGTAAGCGCATGCTGTATGTATCCTTTAATAAACCATTGTATCAAAAATCCCAACAAAATTAAAGTTTATCTAATCTCTAATTAATCTGGGACCGGGGTTCTATACGATTTTATTTAGAAAGTAAATATTTATGAGAGTTTTAAGAGGACATTTGAGAGGCAAGCAGCAAAAAACTCAACAATTTCTGAATTTTCAGTTATTCTTTATGGCAATCAACATACGATGAGATTTTTACCTCAAGGGGTTACGGGTGCTGCAAACGTTCCGATGGATGCTGAGTTCCTGTTTAGCGCTTGCTGCTGTTGGGGCGACGACTTTGTTGACCTCATCGACTGCCGATGCTTCAATTCATTCCGCTCCCATTGTGCTGCAAGGCAATAAAATCAAACTTGCTACACACTACCCTATTCAAATGTATCGACTCTTTAAATCTGACGATAAAGGCTCTGCAACCGCAATTCCCTTTCAAATAGATGAGATTAATGAGTGGGGTGATTATGTTCTACCAGAGGGTGGCCAAATCACAGCTAAGACTGGCAACGGCATCTTCGATCTTCAAGATGAAATCGCATTCATGGGTGATGACGTGGGGCCGCAGGTATCACCTAAAGTTTTTCCTGGCGGAAATAAACCGTCGCTTCTTTTTGAAATAAAGGCGTCATTTCCAGGTAAAAACGTCGGCGGTGACCAAATGGGTGCCGTTTATTTAGGGATTTATTTTCAAAATCCTCCGGCAGTTTCTGACCGTTCTTATGTTTATTTCAAACGCGATACGGCAGAAGTTGTCACCTCCAGGTACCGCTATGGCTTCGACCAAAAAAATTGGCTTGTCTCCCGCCGCGTCGAGATGCTGAAAAAAGGTTCAGAAAAAGAGCCGGATTTTGTGCCGCTTCTTGAGTCGACGACCTTTTACATGAAAGCTGATTTAAAGTATTTCTTAACGGTTGAAGCAAGTCACCGTTCTATCGAGAGTGAGCTTGAAGCTTATAAACTCGGTCCAGTCCGCTCAATTGTTCGCATCAGCTTTCACTATAAATTCTTAAAATTAAACTTTGAGCTGGGGATGTACACAGAGGTGTCGTTCTTCTCAAATGCGGTATACTTGCCGGCGATTCTCTATAATCCTCTCAATGGTAAAAAATCTCTCAACCGTGGTAGTGGATTTTATTACGGTATGGCTCTGAGAGAGAGTCCGAATAACTATAAAATTGAAACCAATATGCCGGCCTACAAACCGGCTGGATTACTCAGCGTGTTTGACGGCAAACCAAACGTCGAGCCACTCTATTGGATTATGGCTTCTGGTAATGACCGGATGCTTTATATGGAAATTGTGCCGTCGAAAGAAATGCGGGCTGAGGGTGCGATCCCAACTCTTTACCGTGAGGATAAGAGTGGGCCGGATGTCGTTGGCAGAAATAAGGATGTTCCGAAAGAGCTGGGCGATAGTAGCGTTAACATGGCACTGCACTTTGATATGACGAAGTTCACCGACGGTGAGCACACCATGGCGTTTCGTTTATTTTTCGAAAATATAAATGATGTGAACCGGCTTGAAACGTTTAAAAATCTCTCGAAATGGCAGTTTGATATTGCCCGCGTTCGAGATGAGGACCGATGAACGATTTAGACGATGATTTAAAAGCCGTAAAGGCTGATCAAAGCACGCAAACTCGGCGCGGTGCTGCAAGTGATACCTCAAACTTGAGTATTGCTGATGATCTTGCCTTTGCTCCGACTCCCGAAGACCTGCCGATGGTGGTCTGGCTTGTCGGTACAGAACCTTGGTTCTCAGAATTCACCCTAGAAGCTGATCATGTCATGTCTAGCCTAGGCATTAAACGGACAAGATTAACTCAAATCGCCGGCCGTGAACTCCGCGTTGGTCGCGTTCGTCGTGGTCGCTATATTAGTCCTGTGTTTCGTCCAGAAGATGTTGAGCAATACTTAAAATGGTCCCGGGCACCGAGTACTCATATCAAATCTTCGACGATGTTAAGCGAAGCGGCTGAAACGTTAAGGCAACAAGCTGATCTTCTTGAGTCGCAATTTTCAGAGCTCAAAGACGGCATTACCTCTGATTTTGAATCCGGCATTCGCCGTGCGGTTTTATGTTCGGATGAGATCGCAGCCGCCAATAGAGCGCAAATCCAGCGCTCTTTTCTCCAATTTTCTCACCAGGTGGCAGAACGTATTCTTATACTAGGAAAAAGACAGGATGCTTTTTCCGAACAAGTGAATCAACTGAGTGCCGTCATAGAAAAGCTGCATGCTGGCCAGATGGCTATCCTGCAAACTCTGCAGGAATCACAAGTACGAAGCTCCACTCAGATGTCCATGCATGCAGCAAACTTAGAAAAAGCCGTCGCTCAGATCGATGAAAAAATCAATGCCCCAGCATCAGAGGGTGAAAATTTCCGGATAAACCGAGCGGTCCTAAGAGCGCAAAAAATGCTGCGTCCACGCGCGGCTTATAAGAAAAAACCTCAAGCGCTTTCGAATGAACAAAAAAAGTCTAAACGAGTTCCAGTTGTCCGCACACGCAGGCTGCGTTCAAAGGTTTGAAAAAGGATAGCAATGAAAGCCAGTGAATTAGCGAAACTCATCGGCGCAGAGTTTTTCCCAGGAAGCGTGCAAGACCCTGAGCTGCAAGGCCTAGCTCCTTTGGATGCTGCTAGCCAAGCGCATGTTACCTTTCTTATAAATGCGAAATATGAAACCCAGCTTGCTCAGACGAAAGCTGGCGCAGTGATTTTAGCAAAGAAAAATCCAGATCTAACTATCGGCCAGCTTGTTCATCCAAATCCACACTACGCATTCGCAAAAACTGCGCAGTTTTTTGTTAAACCCCACAGTGATTTTTCTGGAATCTCGCAGCAGGCGTTTATTGATCCTTCTGTAAAAATTGGGGCGAATGCGACGATTTATCCTTTTGTCTATATCGGTAAAGGTGTTGTTATTGGCGACAACGCGACCATCTATGCCAACAGCTATATTGGTAGTGGGTCTAAACTCGGTAACGACTGTATCATTCATCCGAACGTAGTCATTGCGCACGGATCGAAAATTGGCAACCGGGTGATTATCAATCCAGGAGCGGTACTCGGTGCTGATGGCTTTGGTTTTGCACCTGGAAAAGACGATATCGCGAAGATCCCGCAGGTCGGTATCGTTGTGCTCGAAGACGACGTTGAAATCGGTTCACTCTGTAATGTTGATCGCGGTGCATTGACCGAAACGCGTATTAAAAGAGGCACCAAACTCGATAGCCTAGTCCATATTGCACATAATGTCGTTGTTGGCGAAAACTGCATGCTTTGCGGGCAAACGGGTATCGCCGGATCCGCACGCATCGGCAATTGGGTGATCACCGCTGGCCAAACTGCTATCAACGGCCACATTCAGGTTGGTGACCGCATCCAGCTCGGTGCCCGTGGGGTTATCGATAACGATCTGCTCGAAGCCGGTGCATACCACGGCTTTCCCGCTAAGCCGTCCCGCACCTATTGGCGCGAGCAAGCGTCAATTGCAAAGATTCCAGACATGATGAAAGAACTACGTGAACTCAGGCAGTTAGTGCAAGAGCTCACGGATAGGAAAAGTTAGTGACTTAGGCGCCTGACTTCGCTCTGGCCCCGCGATTTCAGCCAGCGGTAGCGTTCCATCACTTCCACACCAAGGATTTTTTCTGCTGCGGCGATGTTGCATTGGCGACAGACGAGCCGCAAATTTTCCAACCGATTGTCCTGTCCCAATGCCACCGGCCGAAGATGATCAACTTGCAAACCGATTTTGGCGCTACAGCGGCTACCGTCCGGAAGGTCGTTGACGCAACAATAACCATCTCGCTGCCAGATTTGATACACTATTGCCGCCGGTATCCCCTTTCGCCCTCGAGGTTTTAACGCACCGTCCGCCTTCGGTGC
>CAMAXT010000050.1 GCA_945862295.1 Pseudobacteriovorax antillogorgiicola | reverse complement strand
GAAATGACCGCCGCTAAGGGTGTCGTAAAAACGTAAAGAATCAAGAGCGATACCAAAGCGAGGGCGGCTCCAAAGATGAAGGCGCCAGACTTTGAAACGCTGCCAGAAGCGACCGGACGCATTTTGGTGCGATTCATAATCGCGTCCATATCCGCATCTAAAAGATGATTAAATACTGCTGCCGAAGCAGACGCTAAACAGGTCCCAAGGAGTGCGGCAAAAGCGACGCCGATAGTTGGTAGTGCGGGCGCAATGAGTAATCCAGGAATAACAGTAACAACCACCAAAAGAGTAATCGTTGGTTTTGTAAGTGGCAAAAAAGTGCGAATCCAACCAACAGGATTAGAGATGGATTCCGACTGGGCTAACGCCTGGGGGTGATTGCTCATAAGTGCTATTTCTGCTTGGTAAAATTTTTGAACGCCACTAGAGACCAGAGTGTAGCAAATACCTATCCCGGAAGTGGTGCTGGGATCAAATAAAAAAGCTCTCATAACTGGAGAGCTTCCTTCGAAAAAATCTGTTAGCGGCTTACCAGCGAGGAGTAAATCCGGCCCAAATTGGGAAATAAACGCACAGAAAAAATAGTGCCGGGAACATTATCATAACAAGGGCCATGCTGACCCAGCCGATAGCTTCTTTTCGTAGATCACGTTCAGGTTTCGCCGCCATGAATAACCTCTGGAAATACTTACTTAATAAGTCGTTTCATTTTCTGCAGTTAGATAGTCTTACCATATGCCAATATATCGTGGAAACCTGTTTTTTAACAGTCTGCCTTATAAATGGTCAAACTTGTGGACCTTCTCCAAGCTATCTCGGTCTGGATTCATTTTCACCTCAGAACTGTCATCGAGGTTTTTAGACAAATAGTTGTAAATAACCAGGTTGCGCCAGACGTTCTTTATATAGCCCTTGGTCTCGGTGAAAGGGATCAGTTCGACGAAGACTAGGGGGTCGGCGTGGGAACGGCGCTTCATCCAGATATCCATCGCCGTCTCGCCTCCATTGTAGCCGCCAAAAACTGCCGGGAAGAAGCCCTTGTACTGCAGAGTTAGCTTTTTCAAATAGCGGCTGCCAAGGCGGACGTTGAATTCAGGGTTGAGTAACTTCTGCGAAATGTCCGACGAGTCGAGGCCCAGTTCTTCAGCATAATGTTTACCTGTAGTAGGAATGAGTTGCATAAGTCCAACCGCGTTCGCGCCGCTTTTGATGTCTTTGGTGAACCCGCTCTCTTGGCGAGACACTGCCAGCAACAGGTTGCGGTCAATGGCGTTTTCGGTCGCTGAACGCTCATAGATGTCGGTAAAGGGGGCGGGGAAGTAAACAAAGATTTGTTCAGGGTGACGTTTCCAGTAGGGCCCTGAGTCGGTCGTGAGTTTTGTCGTTAGGGCGATATTTTTTAGGAATTCACCGTTCACGAAGTAAAGACGGCTGATATAGGTAAGTAGATCTTCGGAAGCCTCTGGCGTTGAGTCGGCTAATATCTTCCGCTCAAGTTCGACAATAGACATGACCGTGAACGGGTTAATGCGTGCGGCGTTAAGAATCTCGGACTTTAGTAATAATCGGCCGAATTGAGGTGAAGACCTCAGCTTTTCGATATTGAGGCCGTCGCCTCCGGTAAGTCGGGACTTCGCCTGCTGCAGATTGCCAAAAACTTCGCGCCAATCACGGTCAGGAACTAAGTTGGCAATCGATGGTGCGACAGTCGCGTAAAAGCTTAGGGGATAGTCCTCAGCAATCGTCGAAAGGTAAAACCGACTCTCTGCGGATTGGCCAAGCTTGTCGTAAGCCCGAGCTAGCCAGAAGAAGATCATTGGCTTCATAGAGACGTCTTTGGTCTTATTAAGCAGATTCTCCCAGCGCTTTTTTGAGCTTTCAAAATTACCGGCGAGGTAGTCGTATAATCCGGCGAACCAGGTTAGTCGATCATCCCACTCCTCATTAAGACCCGGCGTTTGTAGGGCGAGTAAGTTAAGAGAAAGGGCTCCTTCGAAATCGCCATTCTCTACGGCAATACGATAGGCAAGAATGTGATAAGCCTCTGCCCGATACTCAGCTAATAAATCTTTTGATTTCTTCTCGAGTTTTTCACTAGCGGAGTAGGTATTTGCGATTTGACTTAGTGAGCTTTGAGAGTGCAGTTTTGCATTCTGGTAATCGCCGATGAGTGAGCGGTAGCGTGCGGCCCAAAGCGTTAGGTTGATACGCTCAAGCTGAAACTCTGTTTTGTTCATCCCCATAGTTTCGGGGCTAACGCCAGGCAATTGCCAGATCTTCACTAATTCATTGTAGGTGTCGGCAGCAGACTCACGGCTTGCCATTTGCCGCTGTAGAGTCACTGCGCGCGAGACGGAAGCTGCAGCGAGATTCTGCGTTTCTTTGGCTTCAGCTAGCTTAGTGTAGAGGATGCCAAAGCTTGCTAAGGCTTCACCTTGTTTACCAGAGCAGTCGAGCACGAGAGCATCCCAGTAGCCTTTAACCTGCGCGCTAAAACCTTGTACCCATTTCGCCCACTCATCTTTTTGTGCTTGGTCTGAAACACCGCAGAATATTTTCGCCGAAGCGTTGAGTAATGGATCGGTGGTCGGAATCCCTTTATTTGGGATCTTTTCACTGGATCCTGCTTGAGTCGTTGAAGGTGGTGGTGTATCGAGAAATTCCGGAATAACTTTCCGAATGTAGGTAGACATTGCTACGTCATTCGTCAGACCCCGAGCAGTCATATGTGGGCTTGCAAAGCCGCCACGTGTTTCTGCGAGAAGGAGCCTTGCCATCACCAGCTCATCGACCTTTTTGTCGAGATTGGCGGCGTAGGTGCGAACCCAGTTCTTGAGAGCGTGATCACCGAAGGAACCATCGGAAATGACAGCTGCCTCGAACCATTTGGCAGTGGCCGCTTTAAGGTTATTTGATTCTTCTTCGCGCATAGCCTCCAGCATTAAGCGAACGTCTTTAACTAATCTGGAGAGCTTGTCTGAGCGTGCTGTTTGGTCATCGAGGCGAGCGATCATTGCTTCTGCAGTCTCTGGGCCAGCTGACGTTACAGCTTTATTTGGTTCGACGATTAAATCTGGTGGTGTGTCTGAGCCGGTACAAGAGTGCATTAGACTCGACACGGCAGTGACGGCCAGAATAACCAAGATGCTACGGACTCCGTGGATTGTCTTATAGGACACGGCGTCTCCTTAGATAATGTTAGGAATTTATTACCTAAATTTAACATTTTTCCAATACCTGAGGCAAGGGTACCATCATATAGAAACGATCGAAACACGCTTGTTAGGTAGCTGCAGCGAACTTGAGATGAGAGAAAAAACTGCCGCGAATACAAATTATTTCGAGGGTTTGCTAGTTGCGGGTACCGAGAAAAGATGAACCCGACCATCTGCGACGAAATGCACAAGTCCGAATCCGACCTTAAGGCCTGAAATTTTAGCGTTGGCGTCGATTGGCAGAAGGAATCGGCCGACAGCTTGAGTTTTTAGATCGAACGTTTCAAGAATCTGGTCATTGAAAATATAAGCGTGCGTGTTGTCATCGTTGGAGGCGGATTCAATTTTTCTAGATTTCTCTACCGGTATGGTCTGAACTCTACCACCTTTTGCATCAGTGATAAGAACGGTCTTCTGCGTGGTGACAATTGCGCCTTCTTTTTTAGCAACGATAGTTTTTATGTCGTGTTTTAGTTGCATTATTTTTTCAGGTTTGGCTTGTTGGTCGATATGCACTTTGTAAAGAATATTTTTATTTGCGTACCAGTACATAAGATTGTCCGGATCAAATCCAGCTACAGTGCGCATCGATGATTGCGGCAATTTTGCCTGCTGAATGATAGTCTTGCCGTAACGGTCGATGCGGCTTAACTGATCATTGGCGATGATCCAAAAGGAATCGCCGTACCCGTAAAAATTCGCAGATTTGATCGGTGATTTTGCAGAAAAAGGGTACTTAAATACTTTGCCTTGTTTAAGTGCGAATTGGAAAACTCCGGACGTGTAGGCGATGTAAATATTTAATCCATCACTCCCGACGCTGATTAAATTGTCGCTACTGGATTTTTGTAAAAGAGAGATTTTTTGTACCTTGCGTTCAAGGAAGCTCCACTTCCATAGAATTTTTTTTGTTAACACCCAGAGAGTGTTGCCCGTATTGATGGCGTCGATGACGTCGCCGTCTTTTGCGATTTCTGACGCTTGAAATTCAGGAAGAAGAATCTCACTTATGTTTGCTAAGCCGGATTCGGTTTCTTGCGCGACGGCTGGTGTTCCGGCTAGAGCTAAAGAGATCGACGCTAGGCATATGATGTGACAGATTTTGAACATCGTCGGGGTCCCTGTTTGTCTGTTTGGTCTGTTTTGTATTACGAAATGATACCGTAAATTGATCCAATTTTGAACAGTCAGATCAGGGGAATTGGCAGTTTAATCGGCGAGTGCCGCGACTATTTGGCCAAGTACCAACCGCTCATCAATGGCGGTGGATTTGAAGGTGCGGTCTGCCAGGTGGCAGGTCGAAAGTGCTTTTGTGTACGCGGAAACGCGAACGCTTCGGGCTGATTGTAAGTAGGTCTTCATGATGAATGCTGGAAGGCGCGTTCTACTACCAATTTCAAATGGCGTGAAGTCTTTGGAGATCCCGTCGCAGACGTTGAGCACGTTCCGGCAATGGTTAGCTAGCATCGCTAATACCGACAACGGTTTCTCACCCCGTTCGATGAGCTGGAAGATTAGCGATGTGGCGAGCGGCCATTTCTTATCAAGTAAGTACTTATCTAACTGATAGATGTCATCCTCTTTCATCGCGCCGATGAAAGGAGCGATATCATCTTTTGTTAGAACTTTTTCAACAGGACCTAGGTGCTGAGACATGCGGACAAGTTCATTCTTAACTTTTTGCAAATCGTTTCCGACGGTTTCCAAGATAACTTGAATCCCACCGCTATCGATATTTAAGCCTTCAAAGCTGGCGAAAGATTGAATAGCTCTAGCCATTTCATTGGGCCATGGAGGAAAGCATGGCACTTCAGTGCAAGCATTGCCTGCAAGTGACTTTGTTAGACCAGCCGGTATTCTATCGGCAGACATTACTAGAACGAGTTTATTTGTAATCTGGCTGATATCTGTTTTAGCGAGCTTAGCGATTAGTAATTTCGCCTGGTCAGCCTTATTAACAATATAGAGTGTCGAAGATTCAAATAGTGAAGACTGTCCGAACATGTCGGTCAGCCGGCCTTCCGTGATTTCTTTAGGCTCAAGCGCTGCAATTGCCAAGTCACTTTTTCTAGCAGTTTGTCGGACAGTTTGGACGGCTTCCTGCACGAGCCAGGGAGATTTTCCGTAAAGAAGAATGACGTTACATTCAGCGAGAAATTTGCCGGATTTCAGCAGCTTCAGTGCAGAGACATAATCGGAAAAGCCCGGCTTTTTTCCCTTGAAATCAGCCACCGCTAAACTCCCCAGTAAATGGTTTGTGGCGGAATTGTATCTGCTTATTCCAAGACTTCTCGAGATTACTTTTTTCCATTGAGACTTTTAACGATTCAACGTCCGGAACCCGTTCACCATCATGAACGATGGTGATAATGAGCTCACCCTCTTCTTCTTGAATTTCAATATCATGAATCAAATTTTGGCGGGTGCGGTCTAAGGCTGCTGCAATGCGGACAATCGCCGATAGAAATCTAGCGCGTTTGAAATCAGCTGGAGTTAAGTCGTCATAACCTTTTAGGTCGAGTGGCAAGACTTGCTTGCGCTGATGTCTTGCAATCAATCCCATAACTGTACGCTCAGTTTCCGTGAACCCAGGCAAGCGGCTGTTGGAAATAATGTACTGCGAGTGCTTATGATATTGAGGAGAACTAATAAATTTCCCGGCTTCGCGCAAGTACGCTGCGGCACGCAGAAGCTTTCTGTTCAAATCTTTTTCGAGTTTAGTGTCATCGGGTCGGCAGAGTGGACTGATTTGGTCGTAAATTCTAAGGGCTAGTTTTTTAACTTTCAGCGCGTGAATCTCGTTTATTTGCAGCCTTTTCGCAAACTGCATAACGCTGTTCCACTGAATATCAGGCAGGTCAGCGGACGATTGACCGTAGGTTCGGTAAAAAGTGTCAGCAACGTTACCTTCTCTTAAACCAAATGAGGTAATCACCCACTCGGAAACTTTGAATATTTTTGTCAGCTCACCAAGGATGATCGCTCCAGGTAGAATGATGTCAGCCCTGGAAGCTTCGAGTCCGGTCTCTTCTTTTATTTTCTGCGGTGTCAGATATGTTTCGAAATCCGCAACCATCTTCAGCAAGTCGTCGCGTGGGATGATGTATCCGTTTGGATCGCTCATCTCGATGCCACAAAACTTACGGGCATGAAGAAATGCTAGAGCTTTTGCCGTACCAGATGACGCTAAGGCTTTCTGATAGGTGTAGCGACGAGCTTCGTTTTGCAAAGGTGCTAAGCGCGAGGTAATATGCTCACGCATCTTTTTTAACTCTTCCGGGCCATACTTTTTTGAAAAGTACTTGTCGGAAAGGGTAACGCAGCCAAGCTTAAAAGAGGAAACAAAGTCGATCTGATCATCTTTAGCCACAATGATTTCTGTTGAACCACCGCCAATATCAACTGCGAGGCATGGTATATTATTTAGCGACAGGCCGTAGCGCATCCCCAAAAAAACCAGGCGGGCTTCCTCGATACCATCGATGAGTTCGACATGGATACCAGTCGCGTTTTCGATCGCCTGGATAAGCTGCTTATGATTTTTCGCTACCCTGGTTGCGTGTGTCGCCACCGCTCGAAAGACCGGCTTATAGGTCGTGGCAATCTGCTGCATGTGACGGAGGGCTTCGACCGTCCGGTGAATGCCATCATTAGAGAGGTTGCCGTTGGCATCGATTGCTTTACCTAGCCTTAGATTCACCTTATCACTGTCAATAATCCTCATCTCGCCCACGTGATCGATTTCTGCGATGACCATATGTGCAGAATTTGTCCCGATATCGATCGAGGCAATGACGAGTTTTGGGAATTCTACGGTCTTGTTCGGCATATGATTGAAGCTGCCTGAGATACTATGTATATTTAGCCGGTTATTTCTAATATCATGTCGAAATGAACACGATAGGTTACCAACCGGTCAGCGGCTACGAGAATATGTCAGCCGACCTGAAAAACCCACAACTAAATGAGTTTTATAACATGTCGAATATAATAGAAAAAATCCAGAAAATGACCGTGCTGATGGCGGTCGTAGTAGGCGCCACGGCTTGTGGAAAAAAATCGACAAAAGACACCGTCATCGAACCACCGCAACGCAGCGGTACCGCCTTTGTTTCTTACTCGCTAAAATACACCGATCAGAAGCCTGCTTTCAATGCAGACGGCACTAAGCTTGTGTTTATTTCTGGGCGAGACTCAGCAGAAGATAACGCTGTGTTAAAAGCTTATAAACTCAATTGGGCGGTTGGGCAGGCGCCTGACGCGGCAGCGGCAGTACGTGTTACCGCCAGCGACCTAGGACGTGAAACGGTCGCCGCTATTTCACCAAGTGGTGATTGGGTTGCGCTAACAATTGCGACATCAACAAGCGAAACCGCGATCTACGTGCAGGATTTTGCAGGGACTGGCGAGCCGCGTTTGGTTACTAAGACCGTTGCCGCTCTTACAAATTTGAAATTTAGCCCTGACAGTAAAATGCTACTTTGGATCAACAAATCGCAATCGGAAGTCAGCGTTAAAGTCGTTGACATCGGCGCGGCCGCAACCGATCCAATTTCTGAAATTTCAAGTCCCGCAGCTATCAAGTTTGCTGCTAACGCAACCTGGATTCCTGGCGCAAACTACAGCATCGCGGTAGCAGAATCGACGGCTGAAGGTGCATCGGCAATTGTGATCAACCGCTACACGTTTGCAGCAATTGCCAATGTCGCAGATGCCACACCGGAAGCAATGCTTACGAGCGAACTTTATAACAAGGCTTACGGGCTAACGGCTAACACAATCAATGTAGCTTTTGTCAGCAAGGTCGCTCGATCGAGTAAGATTCTTGTTCCACGATTCGGAAAAGTTGAAGACCCCCAGCCGTCTATTCCTTTGCAAAGCCAACCGCAATGGTTTGCCCCCGGAGCGACTGCTACAGTGATTAAAACGGAAGCTCCATACTCCTACGAAACCTTCGCTGTTGCTCTAGGTGCCGATACACTTTTTTCTTTAAACAAAACTTACTACTACTGCGAAGGTGACACTGCAGCAGCTTATGGATCTGACTTTGTAAATGTTGGCCTTGCAGATAAATCAATCACGCGCATGGTGCCGCGCCTTAACGCCGCAGCGGATGGCTTTGATATGGCTACTGGTCTTTGTGACAACACAGAAGAAGGCGGCGTGCGTCGTCGAATGGACGACCGTATGACTGAGATCGCAATGTCCTCGGCATCTTCTGCAGCGACATTTCGCATGGCCTATGTAACAAGAATGTCTACCAAATTTGATGCCGCATGCGTTCTAAAATTAGGTGATCCTGAAATTTACTTGGTCGAAGGTAGTGCGGCGGCAAAAAAGATTTTCCATTTGGGTGGCAACCAATTCC
Organism: Pseudobacteriovorax antillogorgiicola; assembly: GCA_945862295.1. Lineage (GTDB taxonomy): Bacteria > Bdellovibrionota_B > Oligoflexia > Oligoflexales > CAIYRB01 > CAMAXT01. Next base: position 12,707 of record CAMAXT010000050.1, on the reverse strand, counting down.
CACTTGAAAACGATGCACGCGGTGACGCTGCGGCCTGTAACCTTTAAAAAACTGTTCTTATTTAATGATCGGAGCTAGAAGGGACCGAGCTTTTTCGGTGTCTTTCCCGATCTGGGCTTTAAGCTCATCTAAATTTTTAAATTTTGCTTCATCTCTAATACGTTCTACGAAGTAGAAACCTGCGGCAACGTCGTAGGTGTTTTCCTGGGAATATTCTGAGAGAACGTGCGCTTCAACCCGTAAGGATAAACCTGAAACTGTCGGTCTTATCCCGACGTTGATCGCAGCCGGCATTGCTTTCGGATGAAGCGAAAGAATAGATGGGTGCTTACCAGTCTGGATGTCTTTCACCCAGGCATAGCCTGCGTAGACGCCATTGGCTGGAATGAGGAGTTCCGTAGTTTTGAGATTCAAAGTTGGGAAGCTAAGCTGCCGTCCGAGCTGGTCGCCTTTTTTTAGGATGCCCTCAAGAAGATATGGCCGTCCTAACATCTGGCTTGCTAGGACAACGTCGCCTACTCTAATCGCAGCTCTTATTTGAGTGCTACTAACAATCCGGTCAGTGAGCTTCGCTGACTCTTCGATGAAAGTGGAAACATCATGTGCATTACCCGATGCGAGCAGCTGTTTTGAATCTCCCGCTCGTCCTTGGCCGTAGCGAAAATTCTCGCCTACAATGATTGCTTTCGCATTCAGTTCTTTAATTAAGACTGATTGGTAAAAGGTATCTGGCAACATCTGGCAGGTTGCAGATGTAAATTTTTGTACATAATGAATGCCGATATTAAGTTCATGGAACGCACGGCTCTTCATATCTTCTGTAAAAAGGTTGTCGTCGTTCGTTCGTTCAGGATTAAAAAAGATATCGGGACGTGGTGAAAACGTCAGGCTTGCAGCACTGACTTTCAGCAATTCAGCGGTAGCTAGGGTTCGAGTAATTAGTTTCTGATGACCAAGATGACAACCATCGAAGTTGCCAATTGTAAGCGCACATCCGCCATCATGTTTTCGAACACTTGGATGATGATATGCGGTTATGTTGTTTGCAGCTGGTTTCATATTGGGTAAATAATATGTTGTAAGTTTTTAGCCACTATTTGGACACCTAGAGGCAGACTATTGGCTGTCATTTGGCTAATGGCAAGAGTTATTTGCAGGATAAAAGATATGGATCATTTCCGTAACGCAATCACAGCTGTTTTCTACTCTGAAGACGCGAAGGTCCTTGCTTGCCGCCATTCTGATAACGGTTCCCTCCAACTTCCCCAAGGAGGCATAGAGCCTGGGGAAACCAGTGAACAAGCATTGTACCGAGAGGTTTTGGAAGAACTTGGGATAGAGTCGTTTTCAGTTATCAAGCGCGCATTGGAAACCAATACATATGTCTGGCCTGAGCCCAATAGTAAGGGGCAGATCGGTCAGCGCATCCACTGGTTTCTTTGTCAGATCAATCCGAGACATCTACCGAACTTAAGTATTTCGGATGAATCGTTTTCTGAAGTGACCTGGATAGCGCCAGAAAAGTTGCTAAGTCATTTTCCGGATTGGAAAGCTCCAGCGACAGAACAAGGTTTTCGCTTGTTAGGAATTCTGTAGTGCTTTGCGCAGTCTGCTAAAAGAAACCGGTGTGATTCCCAGATATGACGCAATCTCATGGTCTCTTAACCGGTTTACGAGATATCGGTGTTCTTGTAAAAATTTTGCGTACCGCGCTTTGATTTGTTGTTTAGAAATTTTTTCGGGGAAATAGCCCGGTATGGATTGCCGCTGGTCGCTGCGTTATCTTCCGCAGATAAGGTTTAATCATCGGAAAATTATCAACTAAAGGTAGACGAGTTAACCAGTAGAGAGTCTGGCTCAAGGCAAGATCTGCTAGGCTAAATTCTTGTCCGGCGATATAGGGCGTTGATTGCAGTTGGGTCTCAATCGGAGCCAAGATATTCGCAATAGAGGCTAAAATGACAGCAGCGCGAGGATCGCTGGTTTTGTCTTTTAAAGAAAAATACTGCTCATAGATAGGTTCCAAAGTGCAATTGTTGTAAGCAAACCACTGCATAACTTTCGCAAACTCTATTCCGCTCCAGTTTCCAACCATCTCACTCGGATGTTTCTTGGCTAGATAAAGTAAAATTGCACTTGATTCGAACATGTAAAAGTCCAAAGCTACATCGTGCAAAACAGGCACAAGACCGAGAGGGTGTTTTTTAAGGAATTCCGGATCAAAATGAAACTTGTGATGATCCATGAATGCCATGCTAAACGGCACACCAATTTCAGTTAGAAACCAACAGATTTTGGCACCGCGGTCTTGAATGTCCATGCGGTAAATGTGGTACATCGAATCTGCTCCGCTTGTAGATTGCTTTGGCATACCCCGTATTGTAGACGCCACCAACACTTTCAAAGTGAAGGATCTGTCGCCGTTCGATCTCTCCCCTCATATACCTTTTAATTTAAGGTAGTTACCCGTTTTTTAGTGAATTCTGGCGCCGATTATGGTTCTTTGCACAAAAGTTAGGCAGTTGCAGCCCGACTTTCGTCCTTCAGCGGTCAAAAAGCAGACGGAACCAGGAGATTTAAAGTGCAGTGGTTTGAGATTTTTAATGGAAATCCGGTCAGCGCCGTCGAAAACGTCGTTCAGTCGACCGAAGACATGTCACCCGACCTGATGTGGTTGGTTGCCGTTATACTCACGATTCTTCTTTTGATTGCGATTGGCAATGTTGTTAGCAATCTACAACCGTTTGGTGCCCGCATGGGCAACCTCTTTTTGAAAATAAATATCAAACATTTGAGGTCCTCGACTGGAACAAATAATCAAACTGATGCAGGCCATTTGCGAGCAGTAAGAGGTAATTCAGCGACGCTAATCACCTCCACTAAACTCAAGAAGGGCGAACGCATCGAAATTGATGTGTCGTCCTTGCCCAACTTTCCGGAAAAAAATCTCGTCCTCCCTGCCATGGTGTCTCATATCGCCCCCGTTCGAGGCAGTGATTCCTATGTGACAGAGATCCGCTTTAAACGTTCAGAGAGTCCTGTGGTAAGATTGCTAGTGAACTATTTAAGGTGACTTTCCCGTGCATCTAGCAACTGGTAGTGTGCAGAACAAGACTCTCGAAACCAATCATAAGATAAAAATCGACGGTGAAACTCAGCTGTACGGCCTGATTGGTTCGAATATTGGTTATACCAAGTCCCCTCTTATGCACAATCGCGCCGCCCAAATTTTGGGAGTTAATGCCGTCTATTTGCCGTTGCAAATAGAAGCGAACAAGGTTCTAGGTTTTCTTGAAACAGCATTTAACATGAACTTCGGCGGCTTCAATGTCACCCAGCCGCATAAAGAAATCGCTGCTAAATCGTTGCCCTCGGTGAAACTAAAATCAGTGAACACGATAAGCCGGACTGGCAAGGGGTGGACTGCTTCATCAACTGATGGCATTGGGTTTGTTTCTGGGTTTAAAAGAATTGGTCGAGAGTTTAATACCTTTGAGAACGTAGTTTTTATCGGTGCTGGTGGAGCGGTTACAGCGGTTTTAGAGCACTTGTCGCAAGATAAATCAGAGATGCCTAATATTTCGGTGCTGCGGCGCTCTAGTGAAAAAGACGCAGGATTGAAAAAAATCGTAGGAAAGAAGATTTCCTTCACCGAACTTTCAGTGGAGAATCTTACAAGTGAACTCGCCGGTAAAGGCACGGAAACACTATTAGTGCAGGCTAGCAGTGCGCCACTTCACGGCGATGACCTCGAAGCATATATCCCCGCTTTGAAGGATTTTGCGGGTGTGGTTTGTGATTTGATCTATAGCAATCCGTCGAAACTATACTATGCAGCACTAAATCTGGATCTCACTGCTCTTGATGGCGAAGCAATGCTCATTGAACAAGCGCGCGCCTCTCAGAAAATCTGGTGGGGAAAGTCTGCGAGCTACGAAGAGATGCTCATGGCGTTAAGAGGAAAATAGAAAAATCCCAGACCACCGAAAAGTGACCTGGGATTCGTTTTGTATTGATTACATTTCGATATCAAGGTCGATACGTTCTGCACCGACAGTTACATCACGTTCGACTGACTTTCCAGCAAGTTCAAATTTAAGTTTGTAGGTACCAGGATTAAGCACGACGTGGAACGTTCCGTCTTCTTTGATCTTCCAGTTGATTGGTTCTACGACGCCGCTACCCATCGTATCAACTCTAAGCATTGTTTGCGGTTGCGTTCGGCCTGATGAGTCGCGAACGACGCCACGGACACCGCTGCCGGAGAGGCGGCTAAACAGCATCTTCCAACCTGGACGCATCTTCTCAACGGTCGTACTACGCCATCTGTATGCAGGCTGAAAACCCTGCGCCGAAGCGTTTATTTCGATAACGTAAGGAATAACGTGGTGGACATTATACATCCAATCGATATCGCCACCGTCGACAGAGTATAGAAGTTCCCAGGCAGTACCGGGTCTGTAGCCGGCTGTACCAGTGTCTTTTTTCACAAGTGCTGCGAGGTCTTTACCGATGCTTTCAACAACAGATTTGGTTTCAGTACGCTGACCGTCACATCCATACGGATAAATGACGAGTTCGCTGTATGAGTGATAGCTAATGCTAAAGACTGGTTGAATACGGGCGACAAGGTTCATCATGGCTTGAGCTTCCGGCTCTGATCCAGCACTCGGTCCGCGGTAGTCATCTGCTGAAGTTGAGCCACTAGAGCCGTTACAAGTGTTCCATGCGTAGGGATAGTTTCGATTGATGTCGACGCCGTAACCTTGGCGTGTATTTTTCCGCCACATATTGTTGCTCGTCCAGACCTTGTTGTTTCCGTCGGGATTGAGCATAGGAATGACCCATACTTCGGTTTCATTTAACCATCGCGTGACTTCCGCGTCAGAGCCGTAGTTAGCTAAAAGATATTCGATCGTATCGATTGCGACTTCAGGGCCCATGACTTCTCTCGCATGGTGCATTGAATTGAAAAAAATTGTCGGCTCATCGCGCTCTCTGATCTCTGGGTTATCAGTTATCTTCACCGCCCAGATATCTCTATTTTCGTGGGTTTTTCCGATGGACTCAACGCGCACTAAACCTGGATAGGCCGCCGCGATGTTTTGCACAAAAGATTGTATTTCGTCTGGCGTTTTGTAGCTGCTGTCAGGTGCAAGCCTGGTGTCGATAGTTTTTTGTTCTTTCACTTTAAAACCAAAGAAGCCGAGAGCAACGCCTTCGTCTTTGGTTGCTGTCATTACATCGACAGTGCCTTTGTCGTAGTCGATGCCTGCGATGTCGTAGCCTTCAGCGATGAGATTTTTCAATTCTGACTTGTCTTTGCTTAGCGCAACAGACGTGATCGTGATTTCTTGAGTTTGACTTAGGTCGACAGAGTGTCCCAAACTGACTCCGGATAGAATCAGACTAAGCCCCCCTACAACCACAGCATTAATGGCCGCAGTTTTCATGCACTCCCCCCTCGCTAAATTTGATGTCATAGGATTGATAGAAAAATTCTAGAGCATCGCTAGTAGCTGTTCAACCATGGGAGAAAAAATATTTTCTCGTTAAAAATGCGAGAGAACGTTGAGTGAAACGTAATGTGCGATTGTGAAATTGGTCAATTACAAGAAATACCTCTTTGATATTATCAACAAATGACAAAGCTCAAGACTTCTACTGTGTCTTATGTTTGCTGTGGCTTTTGGTTCGACAAATGCAGAGCGGCTTTACATAGGAACTTCTTGAATCCAGGTATCGAATGGATAGACAATTCCAAGCATCCAGCGAACGCGAATCAAATCCTTCGCTGGTAAAAGCGATCTTTCCCTCTGACCGATGAGGCGGTATTTCGCAGCCAGTGCTTCAGCTTCCTTCTTAAAACTCTCGTTGGTTTTTGCGGAAACAGCAGTGCCACTGCTCGTAGAAAAGGCCTGCAGATCTCCTGTCCGTTCGTAAATCGCTTTAGTGAATCTTTCAGTATCTTTCCATGCAATCGCCTTTTCTAGAGGCCCTTTTCTTATGAAATTATGACCACCTCTAACTTTTATTTTAAATTTTTCGTCAGGAAATCTTTCCACTAAGCCGAGTTTCTCCAGATCTCGGAGGTAGCGGTCCGTATCCTTCTTAGTGAGTTGATGTTCACTTCGAATTTCGACGAGCGTTTTACCCCGTTTAATGAGTTGGAGGAATCGGTAGTGCTTTACACTCGCCGCGAAGAATTCTTCTTGCTCCATTGTCATTTCAAACGAGGACTCCTCCTCTTCGTGTGCGAGTTGCATGAGGTCGAAGAAGCGAATGCCAATCGCTTCGCATACTTCGGCAACTTTGCTGATCGAGTAGTCGTCTCCGTGGATTATTCTTTTAGCGGTGCGGCTGGAAACACCGAGGCGTTTCCCTAGCTCCTCAAAGGTGATTTTTCGTCCCTTCATCACTCGGTACAGGGCGGCAGCTATTTGACGGTATTCGTTGTTTGATTCAATCATGTCACTTTGGCCTCATTATTCGTGACAAAATATGTCACTTTTATGAATCTATAACCGTAAAAGTGCCGAAATGATTGCATATTTGCAGGGGACAGACCACTGTCGGTCGGTTCCGAAAGGAATTTTTATGAGTGTTCAAAAACTGTTTAGTAGGATTCTAGGAAATCTCCGGTCATCAAATTCAGAGAGTTCTCAACCCAAGTACTTCCATTACCGTAACGAGCTCGAGTTCTTCAAAATCGAACGAGCAGGAAGTCTGCACCGGCTAGGCTGGTAATCATTGACGCATGCAAATTTGCTTTCCTGTATGAATTTGCATGCACTTTTTATTTATGCCTACCTGATTGGGAAGTTGAGATGTTATGCAGTCAATAAATTGATATTGTAATTCGTCATCTCAATTACATCGATCAGGAGTTTTCTTATGTTAAAGGCTTTAGGATTAGGCGCCATTGTCCTCGGCGGATTTTTGCTCTTTTTCGGTATTCAGGAAAAACAATCACTGACGTCTACCATTAGCGAAGCAGTCACAGGTTCACCGACGGATCACTCTATCATTTACATGGCCGGTGGCGCTGGACTTGCTGTCGTGGGTGTTGGCTTATTTATTTTTGGAAAAAAAGCTTAGTGGCATTTACAAGAAACCCAGCGGTCATCGCTGGGTCTTTTCTATGAGTGTTTAGGCTTTTCAAAGAAGAGAAACTCTCCGACCATCCCACATGGGTCACGAAAGTAGACACTGCGACCATCGCTACGAGTGTACGGACCTTTCAAGATCGTAGCGCCGTTCTTGACGATGTAGGCGGCAAACTCATCGACTGCTTCCGCTGTATCTGCAAAAAACCCGTAATGATCAAGTGACTGCCATCCTGCTTTCGATCCGTTTTTAAAATAATCCGACTCGCCACCATGTTCAGGTTTTGCAACAGCCATTGCCGGTGTTTTGATGGCGATAACATCCTTACCAGCGTGGAGAAAAATAATCTCTCCGCGGTCTTCGATGACTTCAAGTTTGAGGGTATCAATAAACCATGATTTCGCAGCTGCGATGTCTTCAACAACGAGACCCAAGTGATTGAGACCCTTGATAAATGGCTTGTTCATTTTACTCCGGTCGAACGAAATGCTTCTTCAGGCTCAGTTTGTGCCTGTTCAGAGTCGTTCTTGACCGCTTTGTTATAATTAAAGGATGAAATCGAAGCTAGGTTTTTTAGGGTTAGCCTAGACGCTAAAAGTTTTGGCGCCAGATGCTTTGACGTCCCACCGATTTCGAATAAACCGCTAAAACCAATCCCCATCGTAATGCCGGATTCTTTGCAACAAGAAATCGTTGTCGCATCAAACGTACCTGACGGAAACGCCGCGACTTTAGGTGAAACGCCAACCCGTTCGGAAATTACTTTGTGAGATTTACTGATTTCTGTACGTTGCGCAGAATGTCGGAGTGATGTGAGGTTTACGTATCGGTAGCCAGCCAGTCCGATTTCCCAACCATCGTTAGTTGCTTCGCGGAACTGTTGCCATTGAACGGCGGCGTCCGACGAATTGAAGTCAGCGATGAAAGACGGTGCAATGAAAAGCGTCGCTTTTTTGAAATATTTTCTGAGTTGTTGGAGGTCAGAGAGAGTATGCATGTCGTGCACATCAAGAACAGGGCAGTAGAAACGACCTTCCGTGTACTCATTCGCTTCAGACACAGACGCCTGGCGATAGCCAAGAACCTTCAGTACTAAAACTGTTAGCTGGAGTTTGAGGAGTCGAAGTCTAGGAATTAGCCTGATCTGATTAAGCTTTTTTGCTGACCTTGGAGAGAGTCCATCTAAACTAAGAATGAATACTTTGTAAACTTGTCTCAAACAGTTTCCTGCATTAAAAAGCCGAGAGTCGCTGAAGAATAGAAACCAAGTCGGAAAGGGCGGCTTTGGGATTATGTTCTGATTATAATTCACTATTGGCCCGCTGTCACCTGGTTGTTCGTTAAGGGTTCGTAACAATTGAGTAAAGATGAATTCATCCGTTCAGAAATCGAACGCATTGTCCGGCAGGAACAGCTTGAGTGCTTTGGAATCGTGCGCCTTGGGGAGGATCCCGATTTCCCACGCTTTCAAGAATGGATGGATCAAAATCTTTTTGCTGGCATGAGTTTTCTCAAAAACCATCAGGCTCTGCGAAAAGATCCGCGTGGACTGGGAGAGAATCTAAAAACGGCGATTATAGTAGGCATGAACTACTACCAAGGTGATCGCGCGCAAGGTGTTCTCAAGCTGCAATCGCCGATCATTGCTCAATACGCCCGTCTGAAGGATTACCATGGGGTTATCAAGAAAAAAGGCGAGCGGATACTGGCAGCATTATCGGATGTTTTTGAAAAACCTGTCACTGGCCGTGTTACGAGCGATAGCGCACCAATTCTTGAGCGTTCGCATGCAGCTCGAAGTGGTTCAGGTTTCATCGGCAAGAATACCTGTTTCATCCATCCTAAAACCGGCAGCTTTTTTCTCCTCGGTGAGATCTTAATCGATATCGATGTTCCATCAATTGTAAAACCGGCAGTCAATGCGTCTGAACGGACAGAAGCAGGCGGTTGCGGAACCTGCAGACGCTGTCAGGTCAACTGTCCTACTGGCGCTCTCGATAAAGCTTGGAAACTCGATGCCAATAAGTGTCTATCTTACTGGAGTATAGAGCACCGCGGGCTTATTCCAATCGAGTATTGGAAGTGGTTTAAGATCTATTTGTTTGGCTGCGATATTTGTCAGCTCGTTTGTCCATACAACAGGGGTTCGGAATTTACGCCGCACAAAGAGATTATCAAAGTCGATGCGGTGGCAGATCTCTATCGTATAGCCGTCATGGATCAAAAAGATTACGAATTAATGTTTGGCGGAACGCCGCTGACAAGAGCGAAAAAAGAAGGCTTGATTCGTAATGCTTTGATCTCAATGTCTGTGACGAATCATCCTAGGTTGCAGGATGCCATCGCTCAGATTTCTGCGTCCCAGACGTTAGACCAAACAGTCGCCGGCACAATCGCACAAATCAGGTCTCGAACAGTGGATCAATCTGTTTAAATTCACGCGCTGATTTCCAAAGGGGAATCAACTGGCGAAGAAGTGCCGCGCCTTGATCAATATTAAGCTGAGCCTCTTTGTCGCTGATCGCTGAAGCTGGATTTTTGTGAACTTCTAAAAAGAACCCTGACAGGTACCCAGTCGCTGCTGCTGCTCGCGCTAGAACTGGTGCGAACTTTCGTTGCGCTCCGCTGCTTGAGCCGTCGCCCGCGCCTTGCGGTAACTGTGTACTGTGAGTGATATCTAAAATAACTGGGTATCCAGCATTGGAAATAATAGGGAATGAACGCATATCGACGACGAGGTTTCCATAGCCAAACGTTACACCACGTTCGGTTACATAAACGTTCGAGTGACGTCCTTCTTTTGCCGCTGCGATTTTAGCTTTGTCTGCAATATGCTTCATGGCGTCTGGGGCTAAAAACTGACCTTTTTTGATATTGATAAATGTTCCGCGCGCAGCGGCTTCAACAACTAGGTCTGTTTGACGGCATAAGAATGCAGGTATTTGAATCCAGTCGCAGACTTCAGAAACTGGTTTGACTTGATACGTTTCATGTACATCCGTCAGAGTTTGAATTTCGTATTTGTTTTTAATGCGCTCAAACCAAGTCATCGCTTTATCGAAAGCGGGACCACGTTCAGTGTGTGCCGATGTGCGATTTGCTTTGTCGAAACTTGCTTTGAAAACATAATGGAAGCCAAGTTCTGCGCTCAGCTTGACTAAATTTTCAGCAACCATGTCCATCAAGTCGAAAGATTCCGCAGCACACGGTCCCGCAATGATTACTGGTTTGTCTTTTGAAAGTTGCATAATTTTTTCGTATCTTCCTGTATTTTAAGGATAAAATATGAGTTGAGCGTATGTTCATCGGCTCATCTCGGCACATATTGGCAGAGAGTTTGAAAATATTCCATCCTTCTCACCAACACCCTTGACTTAAAAATACGGTAATAATAGAAACTAACTTCCCTGATTCAGGTGTTCCGAGGCTCTTTAGCTCAGTCGGTAGAGCAGTGGATTGAAAATCCACGTGTCCCCAGTTCGATTCTGGGAGGAGCCACCATTTTTTCTCTAGTGTGTAACCCACGATGCTGTAAAATTCTTCGTTGGAAATGAGAAGCGGATCCGAAGTGAATCAGTTGTTCGATCAGCGGTAAGTCGCTGAGGTCTGAAAGGCTAGGTACTTAAAGTAATGGAAACCTTAATTCAAATCGTTCATGTGCTCGTAGCATTCTTCATGATTTTTGTTGTCCTTATTCAAGGCGGAAATCAGGGTGGAATTGGTGCTGCTTTTGGCGGTGGAAACTCTTCAGGAGTTTTTGGTGCAACTGGCGCTACCTCGATCCTCGGCAAGATGACTTACGGCGCAGCGATCATTTTCATGATTACCTCAATCTCACTTACCGTTATTCAAGGCAAAGGCGGCGATATCGGTTTGAAAGATAAGTTGAAAACTGAGACTACAACCCCAGTTGAAACTACAACGACAGCTCCAGCGGCAGCAGTGCCGGCTGCGACTGCACCAGAAGCAACGACTCCAGCACCTGCGACGACTGCGGTTGCGCCAGATGCTGTTATTGCTCCTGAGACGAAACCTGCTGAAGAAGGTACTGGTAACTAAGACCAGTGCCGTTTTTTGTTTGACCCTTATGCGATCATGGTGGAATTGGTAGACACGCCAGTTTGAGGGACTGGTGCCGCAAGGCGTGGAGGTTCAAGTCCTCTTGATCGCACCATTTTAGGGGCGCAGCCCCTAAAACCCCGTTCAGGGGAACATCAGTGTTCCCCTAAATACCCCTCCGACCGGGATGCCCTGGACCCCGTAAGTCTATAAGTAGCAAACGCCCATTCGATCTTGGATCAAATGGGCGGAGTTTTTGGCACTAAAATTACCTGAGTATTTGTAAACATATCATGAACGGCCTTTCCATTTGCCATCATGGTGATGAATGACCAAAGACCCAAAACTCCTTTTACAATCCACCGACCGAAGGCTTGAAAAAAAGACGGAGTTTGACCGTCGACATCTACTACTTTTATGCCGAGCAATCGATGTCCCATAGTTTGACCCCACTTAACAACAGAAAGCGGTTCGTAAAGCAACAAAGCGGCAATGCATATGACCATATAGACCACTCCCGAGATTCCTAAAGTCGGAGCGATCAAGATTATGAAGGAAATCAATAGTGTGTCTATTAGTAACGCGTAGATTCGTTTAGATAGCGGCGAAAGTATCAAGTCGGCTCCGGTTCTAGCTTGACGGGCTTGAATCATCATGTTTGCACCTTGTGAACATGCAAGATATAAATTATTTATGCAAATCGTCATAAGAAATTCATATGAGCCATCGCCTTTCGGGACGAACACCGACGTAGCGATTTTTTGCGATGTATTCCGAGCTTCAACGACGCTACTGACGTTAGCAAACTCAAAAGCCAAAGACATCTACCTAACAAATGATGAAGAGACTGCTCTCAACTTTGTAAAAAAAGGTGCGGTCCTGTTTTCTGAGGTTTTTAAAGGTGGATATGACAACAGCCCGACACAGGTAAAAACTTTAGATCTGAATGGAAAGGTGATCATTCACAAGTCGACGAATCTAACGAATGCGATTTTTCACCATCCAGGTTTTGCTAGGGGCTATATCGGTAGCTTCGTAAACCTAACCCGAGTTATTCAACTTTTGAAACATTGCGCTGGCAAAAAAGTTGAACTGATCGCAGCGTCTCATTTTGCAAAAGGGACTGAGGCAATAGAAGACGTAGGTTGCATTGCACTTATGTCTTCTTACCTGGAAAGTGGGATCAAAGCGCCGATTCCTAAGCACAGCGAAATCCTGGAAAAAGTTAAAGCAAAGCGTGCACGAGGTAGTTATTCAGATCATTATTTTACGGATGTTGAGTGCGCTCTCGTGGTCGATGAATTTGATTTCATCGCCGAGGTAACTATTTGCGATGAACGAACTATGCGACTTACTCGTTTGGACTAAAATTTAAATGTCTCTATTCTTCAATCTGTTTAAACAAAAGAAGCCTTTGATCGGCATGGTACATTTGCCACCACTCCCGGGTTATAAGGGTTTTCCTGGTATGGACGCACTGATCACTCACGTCGAGGCAGAGGTTCGTCTTTTAGAAGAGCTTGGTTATGATGGCGTGTTGA
>CAMAXT010000049.1 GCA_945862295.1 Pseudobacteriovorax antillogorgiicola | reverse complement strand
CCCGGTGCGGATTTTGATCTGATCGATACGATGGGCTCGATGATGACTGGCGGTATCATTGGCGGCCAGTTGATTTATCCCGTAGTCGATGACGATTGGCATTTCTCCGCAGAAAATTACGGCATTCTTGTGCATGCCTTGAAAGAAGTCGGCATGATGGCTGGCTGTGAAGTCTACCCAAGTATTAATTTTGGCGGCTACGCGATCATTGGTGGCAACGAAAAAGCTCTGCAGACGCTCATGAAGTCATTGCCTCTTAAGGATGAAGGGCGGTATCCCTTCATTCTCGTAAACCACGCAGCCTTTCATACACCTATGATGAACCCGATTTCGGAAAAAGCATTTCAGCAGCTAGGACTGGATCTGTTTAGAGGTCCCAAACTACCATTGGTTGATGGCCGGGGCGGCATTTGGCAGCCAAAATCGACCAGCATTGAAGACTTGCGCAATTACACCCTGGGACATCAAGTTACAGAGACATATGATTTTTCAAAAGCGATCACTGTGACGATGAAAGAGTTTGCTCCGGATGCGCTGATTATCTTAGGTCCCGGCGGCAGTTCCGGCGGCGCGGTTGCCCAAGTGTTGATAGACGGTGGTTGGTTTGGACTTTCTGGAAAACAAGCGTTTGTCGAGCGGCAGAAGACTAACCCAGTGATCTATTCTATGGGTAGAAAAGAGCAGTACCAAGACGTAGTGAAGCAGTAGCGATTTCTTTTAACACTATTATTTATCTTCTAAATCACCTTTAAGTTTAGCTATGAGGCCGGCCGACGGCTCGGCATACTTTTGAATCCAGCGTCGGTAGATTCCGTGAATGGGGTCGATGTTGAGATGATTCCAGCGAAATCGGCCCTCCTTGCGCGCAATCACGATATCAGCTTCCTCAAGTAGCCGAAGGTGCAGCATCACAGTACAGCGGTCGAGGCTTGGAAATTTCGAGCATAAGTCGCCCGTGGTGCGCGGTTTCTCGCGCAACAAATCGAGCAATTTTCGCCTTGTAGCATCGGCGAGGGCTTTAAATATGATCTGTTTTTTTGTCGCAGGCACAGGTGATAGGTGGGAAATCTAATGTGTATTTCGAGATTGCAACGTCGGAAGACATCGAAGCAGTTTGAGTGCGTTTAGAAAAAGCCGGCTGTACCCATTGTCCTTCGACCATGAGGAACTCGCGGATGTTTACCGACCCTTTTGGAAACAACTTCCATGTTTATCAGAAATCATAGCGACGACCTTTAAGGATTTTAACTCGGCTGGCTCAGTTAAGTTCAAGGCCTCCTATTGCCAATTTTTCTTCCGATTTTGCTAAATATGGAGCTGAGTCGGCGCTTTTTCCTGCCTCTATCCACTTAAAATCACATGAAAAATCGAAGCCTTTAAAGGTCCTATCAAGCAAGGCCGATGCTGTTTTTTAGAATTCACAGAAGTATAGGTCTATTGGTTAGATATCCTAGAGGAGAACGAATGCAATTTTCGATTAAATCATCAACTTATCTAGGTAATGCACTTATGTCGATGCGTCCATTGCTAGTCGTAGCTGGGTTGGTTGGGGTTATAGGCTTCAGCGACGTTTGCTTTGCTAAGGGCAAAGTAAAGGTGAAACCTGATCCCATGTATAACGATTCCTTTAGTAAGCCAGAAACTGTTGCGGCTGAAATGCCTAATACTTCTTCATCAGCGATCGGTCCTCAACTAGAAGTTCCGTCGCTAAACTCTTTCCCAGTGCGCGTGCAAGTTGAAGGCAGCGATGTGAATGGTTGGGCACAACCAGCCAATGTCGGTATGCCGAGCAAGATTTCAAAAACGTTCAAAATCGGCACTTGCCAGTTCGATATCAAAGGTGGCGATTTTTCCGTGCGGCAATACAATTCGGAAAATCCAGATCAACTGCAAGTGTTAGCCGATGCTGTTATGCCGCAGACAACCTTCGCCTCACCACTTGCTGTTCAAGTACTATTTTCCCTCACTACATCTCTATCAGTTGTTGTTGACGAGAAAAACAAAACGACTTGCAAAGATGTGATTGGTGCCAAAATGCTATCCATCGGCCGCGCAAGCCTTGATGGTTCGACACTCTACGGCGTTGGTGAAAGTGGCGACGCAGTGAATGCAAACGTCTTTAAGCAGGAAAATGCAGGTAAGTTGTTTGTTAGCTGGAACAGTGAGACTAAGCAGATTGCATTAGCTGACCATCTAGGAATGATTCCTGAGATTGAGTCGAGCATCTACTCTATGAGTTTTGAAGCAAAAGACACATTTTATCTGGGATTTGATCATTCGTTCAAATTGACCAAAGATAAACACAAAGTTGCTAAAAAATAGTAGTTACTGTCGAGTTTTAGTCGGGCCTGTATCTTTCAAAAAGACAGGTCCGAATTTTTTTGTTCTGACCGCAGTTGAATGTCAATAGAGTAGGTGTCATCTTGTCCTAAGCCGCTATCAGTCGTTGCCAGATCATTTAAATCCGTCAGAAACTTTTCCAGCAACAGCTCAGCATTTTTTAGTAGATCTGCGGATAATGTCAGCTTGGTCTTTTTATGGATGCAAACCTTCGGTGTATCTTTGCTGTCGCGATAAGCATCTTTTTCGACATTAATGCCGCGGCCGCTGTTTTGCTTGCTTGTGAAGCGCTCGATGTCTTGTTCGGGCAAACCTAGATGGCTAGCCATGCGCATTAACATTTTTGGCGTCAATGCCCGTTTGCCATGTAAGATTTTAGAAAGTGCAGAAGGTTCGACTTCTAGCGTGCGCGCAAAAGCGCGCAGACTGAAACGAGGATTTTTCTTGCAGCGTTTTTCTAATTCATCTTGAAGAAATGAACGAAAGTCTTGTTCCTGCGGATCACCGGCCACCATGTTCATAAGCCTACCTGTTATTAAAGGTCTTCTTAGATAAGAAAAAATTTCAAGAAACCATGGGGGATGATCAGAAATTAACTTTTTTCGCGTTTTTTTTCAAGTTTTTTGCCGTGTGGTCGAGATGCCGGCTTGCTGGCATCTCGCATGCGCACATCTTATTTTCTTCACTTATAGAAGGTCATGCCGAACTGCTGAATGTTTTCTTCTGCGGTAGTGTACCCAGAACAGAATCCAGTAGGGATGAATGTTTTGACGTCAGCTTTAGCGAAATGGCTGCATTCAGCAATGCGGACGCCATCTTTGCTTAAAAAGCTTTGGCCGGCAAGATAGGGGTCGCCGCCATTAAGGTTCCAAAATACCGACAACTTTCCAGCATATGACTCATAAGCAAAATTTATCGATGCGGTCGACAAGCGCTGGGCTGGTGTTGGTTCACTGATCATTGAGGCGATTTCGAGGCGCGGGCTGACGGCTTGAGGCAATTCACAGACGTAAGTCAGGGCGCACTGGCGGACCCAAAACTGTACGCTGCCGGTAATTTGAATCTCGTTAGCAAACGATGCAGTCGATATGAATACCGCTGACAACGAAAAGAAAAGCATTGAGGCAAAACGCATAGAGACACCTTTTCAAATTTAAGCGGATGATTGAAGCTGAGGGAGCTAGCTAGTCCTAGTCCCTCAGCAGGGCATTAGTTAACAGTCAGTGTCTTGCGGTCCTTGAGAAGGCTGCGGGTGTCTTTACGTACTTCTGGTGTGACGAAAGAGACATCAACAGCCCAGCTACCACGGGCATCGGTTGTTGGCAAAGTCCACTGAGTCTGATCATTAAGAGCAGGCACGGCTTGACCGTTGCGAGTCCAGCGGATTTCAACTGACCCTGGATCTTGGCTCGTTTCAAAGCCGCTAGAAGCGCTCCGGAACTGACCTAGTTTTTGCGTCTGCAACGTGACGGTAGTATTTGCACCGCTATTTGCTGAGTTGACAGAATCGATCATTTTAACACGTTGGAAAAATTCCAACCAATTGTTCTCTTGGCAAACAGGACAGAACGACGTCGACTTCATATTGCGCATCAAACAAGTTTCATGTGTAGGGCGATAGCCTGCAACCGAACCAGATTGAGAAAACACTGGGTGCGCACCAATGTGATCTGCGTCAAAGTGATAGTCAGCTGCATATTCGTGGATCGCGATAGAAGACACCCAATTATTAGCGTCAGATTCCAATTGAGTGAATTTCAACGTATGGCGGCCGCTGCCGAAGCCACCTGATCGATACATATGGAACGAGCGGTCATCTGTGCCCGGGCCGTCGTAGGCTAACGGCTGACCATCTAGTTCAATCTTTAGCGAGTCGGCATTTGGTAACCCAGATGCGCTGAGGTTCATCGTTGCATGCGGATAGTTTGCATCGCAGGTGAATGTTGCTGTGTAAGGACCGCTGGAAAGGTTGTGCCAAGGCCAAGCAAGAAAGCGGGCTATCGACGGCTCTGCAACAGTGACTGCATCGGTTGACCAATGCTTCCATTTGAGAGACGCAACAGTTGCTGAGTTGTTAGCACCGAAGTAACCGCCGCCGTCATATTCTTCCCCAACGCGGCCAAAATTATGACCGAGCTCGTGACGAAGTACCACTGTGCCACTAGTCTCTGAGCTTGTTGAGATAGCGAATTCACCGCCCAGACCGCCGTAGTGGGGGTCATTAGCGATCACAACTGGGTAGTCACAGCCTGGTGCAGCGCGGCAACTGGCGCGAAGGGCGGTAGTGTTGGTTGGGAAGATCGCTCTGAGTGTATCGCCTTCACGGTATAGTCCGTAGGCAGTGTCTTTTGCGCGGTTGTTGCGCCCAATGCCTGATTCGTTTGAAGCTCTAAAAACAGCATAGACGTTAAATACTGGCAAATAGGATGCAAAGGTGTCACCAACGAACATGTCGTTAACGATTCTTTGGAAATCGCTAATGAATTTTTGGCGTTCGTTCTGTGTGTAGCCGTCGCCCATAAAAACTAGGTCGATGCGGTTTTGTGAGCTACCGCTTTCAACGATTGTGAATAGTTCGTCTGCCGCAGCTTCGAATTCAGATTCTTTGCCAGGTTGAATGCCGCGCTCTGCAATAAATGCATCAGCTGCAGCGCTGTCTTTCAACCAAGCTTCGACAATAGTCGCGGCTTTTAGAGGCTGATGTTCTGCTATGAACTGCGGATAGGAAATTTCGTGTGTTTGGTCCGTTCCAGATTCGGTGACCGCCTTGGAGATTAAAGTGCGCACACCTTTGCCATTGTCTTCGTATTTAACATGCACAACTTGCGCAGCAGTTGCGGAGTTGGCAACGAATAACGCTGCGCCAAAAATAAATGCTAACGCCGTTTGATTAAAAAATTTCATGCACTACCCCCCCCAATAGGTTTGCGAATGTCTCTCTTTGTTCTGATCCAATGATCAGCGAAACTAGAATTGGGAGTAAGTTACTCTCCTCGGGCGTCGTTTTGCAACCGGTTATTGCTGCGATTACAATAGGTTCGATCTGATCCAGGAAGCACAGCCAAAACGGCCGGTGTTAGACCGAACAATCTGGAATCACGAAGCAAAATAGGTGACTTGTAAGATTTTATTAAATACTATAGAAAAAGCGGATATCGATTTGAATTCTGAAGGGACATTTTAATAGTGATTAGAGACATGCGCAGCGCCAACATCCTAGCTATGATCGCCGACTTCCTCGGTGCTGTGATTCTATTTCTCTACGCCATAATTGTCGGACCACTCGGAGTTTTGCGAGGGCCGATCGCGTTTGAACGCTCTCTTTGGTATTTGTGGGTTCTTTTGCCGCAAGGTTTACTGACTCGTTCTATTCGCGCAGCCATAGATTGGCGCCTTGGAAATTTTGATGCTGCTATTGCTCAGCTTGAAGGCATCGTGGGCGCTAACGAAGATTACTTTAAAGACAAGCCCCATTCCCGTTCCCGGAAGCGCGTACTTGAAGATATGTACACAGTTCTGACGCGTGCGTACCTGCATTCAGGTCATATAGACGATGCCATGCTTGTAATCATTCGCGCGAAAAAATGTTTAGGAGTGGAACGTCTTGGCGGTCTAGCTGAAATCGATGCGAAAACAGCTCATCTTGTGCGTGCTGGCCTTGCTGCTGGTCGTTTACTAGACGGTGGTGGATTGGCGACCATGTTCGTCAAAACGTCAGCGTCGCCAGATCATGACCACCCGAAAAAAGAATTGCCGTCACCAAAGCGACAAGGTGCGTCAGCACGTGAACTCGAAGGTGTGATCAAAGTTGATGATGGTGCGAAGATTATTCCATTCAAACCACGTCGTGTTGATGGACCTAAGCCAAGACTTCCGTAATTATTTTTTTTAGAATGGCCTGCTTCTGTGGGATCTATACCTTGCGGTGTTTTTTAGTCTTTCCTGGTTACTTTATTTTCAACAGTGTTTCGAGATTTTCCGTCGCTACCATCTTTCTCACTTTATCGTCAGTAATCTGCCGTAAGAGGCGGGAAACACTTTTCATCTTTTCATCGTCTGTTCCAGTGCTGTGATTGCTGTTGTCGGACCCCACAATAAATCTATTAGGATACTGGTTTATCAAATCCAACCATTTATCCCATACCGTATTTTTATTCTTCATTATCCAATAATCAGGGCTTCTTGGGTGGTCGTAATACATTCGCATGCTTAGCTCTATAGTTAAATTTGTATTACTTTTAAGCATTTTCTCTGACTGCGGTGCCGAAGGGAGATGTTGTCGCTGAAATGACTGCGGTGCCGAAGAGAGATGAGCTCGCCGAATTGGCTGCGGTACCGAAGTCGGAAGAAAAAAAAGAAGCTCCGAGGGCGACGGGGTATTCCGACTCTAACAATTCACCGCGTTTGGAACCGGGACGAGGGTTGCTGTTCAGGTATATTGCCCGGTGGTAGTCGCTGTTCCTCTAAAATTGGCTTGCAGGTCGATCATGTTCGTCCTGTAGCTTTTGGTCAGGATAATCGCTTGGAAAACCTTAGGCTTCTTTGCCGGCAGTGTAATATTGCTGCTGCCGAGGTGGTATTTGGCACCGCTATCATGGAACGCTACCGCTGGTTAAATGTGAGAGCAAGTTTTGGGTGAAACTACCGGGAGTAAAGAGGCTAGGCTAATTTTAAAGGAATGAAACGAGGGTAAATTTTTTATACTAGGCGGAAGCACGTTGGCGGTAGGAAATGAATGTTAAATCGTCCGGTTTTGAAGGCTCGCCTTCTTTCGGACTATTCATGCGGCGGTGGCATATTTCTGAAAGAGTTGAGATGGTTGCGAGTAGCTGTCCTTTGCGGCATGCTTCGGCAATCTCGTCACTGTGCAGGTTGTCAAACAAGCCGTCACTGGCGATGATCAGTGTGTCTTTTGATGCAAGTTCAATCGTTGGCCCGATTTCAATGTGCATACCGTGCTGTCCAAGAAGATTCGACACGAGGTGACGTTCTTCATGCATGATCGCTTCCTTTTCACCCATCATCCCCGCTTCGACAGCGTAACCAATTGGAGAGTGCGATTTCGTGAAGAGTTTGATCTTACCTTTTTGTCCGATCACCATAATTTGCGAATCACCCACATGATAGGTTCGCACTTTATTGCCAGCTATTTCTGCAATGGCGATAGTGGTGCCGGCACCGATGCCAAGTGCGACGATCGATGCATGGGCGTTCTCGATGCCATCAAGGATGGCAGTGCGTAGGCTCTCGTCGTGTTTCGCCGCCGCTTTAAGAGATTTTATTAGGGCATGCACTGCGATATACGATGCTTTGTCGCCACTGGGCATGCCGCCAGCGCCGTCAGCAACGATTAGAACACCGGATGTTTCAGAATTTTGAAAAATTGCGCACGAGTCCTGATTAGGACCGTGGACGTCTGGGCAACGGGCCGTGTAGACCGATGCTAGACCCAAACCTAGTGGGTGCAGTTCACCTTCATTCAGGTCAACTCCTGTTAGGAGTCTGGCCTGTTGCATGGTTACTCCATCAACTCCAGAGCATTGTTTCCAGATGCTTTTTGAGAGCACCTGCGTTCTCAAACCGTTCGCTAACACGTGCGGTTTTTAAATTGCTATAAAGTAACTTTACACCATCTGGAATTTTTGCGCTATGTCTCGGTGGCATGACAACATTTGCGAAGATTTTTACTAGATTTACAACATCTTCAAAAATTGAACGATTCACTGGTCGATCTTCGAGGCTCATATTGATCAATTTGACCTGAAAACCGATACCTTTACGACTGACAATAATGTTTTCGGCGGCCATGTTGCCATGATATTCCTGCATCGAGTGAATGGCATCGAGTCCCGATGCGACAGCGTGTAGCAAGTGCAATGCTTCAAACAGCGATAAACGGCCATTTTTCTGCTGCGCGACGAAATCTTCCAGCTGGGTACCACTGATCTGATCCCATACAACGAACGAAACTGGAATGCCCGCGACCTGAACCGTTTCCTGTGTGCGGTAATGCATCAGAATTTTGCAATTGCGCAGCTTGTGAAGCTTTTGCGCGTAAATAGTTGCTTTTGCGTTTTTACTTAAATGATCTTGGTAAAAAAACTTTGCGGTACGCTCAATACCGGTTGCTTTTTCAGTTAGTCGGTAAAGTTCGCCATCATTGGTTGACGTTACATGTGAATGAACTTCATATTTTCTTGCGAGAATTTTACCTGGTGCGAAGTCATACCTAGTTCCAGTTTTGCTTACTGCGCTCACGTCTGAAAGTCTCCGGATTAGCGATGGAGGTCAATTTATCTAGGCTCACCCGTATGTTAGGGGTGCTCGCGTTCAGGTGCAACCATAACCTAAACGTATAGCGTAAAGGGTCAGTCACTTTACTGTCCCCTCTATTGCAAATTTTGATTCCACGCTAGCTTCCTATTTATCAAACAAATATTACCAATAGGCATATTTAGAAGCCTTGCGGGTTGGTGCCCAAGTGGTTAATATTACACAATAAAAACATTAACTGATTTAATTTTCCGCAGGCCTAATAAAACAAGGCTGCCGTTTGTCATGACTATAGCGGTGTAAAACATAAAGCCCAGGGGGCTTTATGTCCATTCAGGTGTCAAAGGAAGAGTGGTTCAGGTCAATCATTGCTCAATATGAGCAGCGCTTGATTCGCTATAGCGCGAGGATTGCAGGCGGCCGCCGCCGTTGCTGCAGTCGTAATTATGCCGCGTATGATGAAAACTTATTAGATTGAAATTTCTCCTGGCTATGTTGACCTCCGAGACGAAGTCAATGTGTTGCAGCCTCCCGTGCCAGAGCCGGCAAGAGAACAACAACAAGCGCCAGCGCAGATTTTAACTGATAAAATGAAAATGTCTGCTCCACAGTCAGTTTTGTTAGGCCGTTCTAACAATAAAAAAGCAGATCAGGGCAGACAGAGCATGGCGACAAAAGATAGCGAAAGTTCAGATGAAAAATCGCCGCAGTTTAATACTGAAGCCTATGACCTCATCAGTGAAAATCCGTTTAAATCTCTGGGAGACGATCCACTTTCAACGTTTTCGGTTGATGTTGACACCGCGTCATATGCAAACATTAGGCGTTTTGCCTTCGGCAACGAATTGCCGCCAAAAGACGCTGTCCGCATCGAAGAGATGGTGAACTACTTGCTTGCAAACCGAGATTTTAATAATGACAGCAAAGACGCCGGTGATATCGGTGCAGGCCATACGGTGACGGCTTTTTATGAAGTGGTACCAAAAGGATTTAAAAGCCCAGCAGGAACAGTCGATCCATTGAAGTATCAAAAGCCGGTATCTACCAGCATGGACAGCGACGAGTTGATGAATGTGAAGCTGCGTTTTAAAAAACCTGACGAAGAAAAAAGTAGTTTGATTTAAATCGGACTTAAAGATGCAGGTAGTTCCTTTGCAAGTGCGAGCGATGACTTTCGCTTTGCCGCTGCGGTCGCTGGTGTCGGCATGGTACTACGTGATTCAAAGTATAAAGGTTCGGCGACTCTCAGTAGCATGTTGGATGTCGCGACAAACGCCACTGATAGCGATCCATCTGGATATCGAAAAGAATTTGCTGACCTGGTCAGCAAAGTTAAAACACTTACTAAGTAATTCCCGCCGGCTGCAGCACGATGCGCAGTCATTTTTGGAGCTTCCTCGCCCTCGGGTATAAGTAGACCTTTGCACTCTAAGGAGAGGGGGGCCAAGGTTTTTAACCGCCTAATTATACAAGCTTAAAAAGCTAACCATAACCAGGTATGCAATGAGTGGATTTTTTCCGCCCTATGATCTATACAATTTTTCCTTTAATAACGACTCTTTCCACTGATATTCGGGAGCGTCTCATGACCATACGTGTAGGAATTAACGGCTTTGGAAGAATCGGCAGAACCATTCTGCGAGCTGCTATAGCTGGACAGAACAAAGATTTTGAAATCGTTCACATCAACGATTTGACTGATACTGAAACTCTAGCGCACCTTCTCAAATATGACAGTGTGCACGGCATCGTGGCTGCAAAAGTTGGCCACAACGACGGAAACATCACCCTCGATGGAAAAGCCATCTCCGTATCTTCTATCAAGAATCCTGCGGAAATTCCTTGGAAAGAAAAGAAAGTCGATATCGTTTTTGAGTGTTCAGGTATCTTTACAAAAAGAGCCGACGCTGAGCTACATATCAAAGCTGGCGCGCCAAAAGTTCTCATTTCAGCTCCAGCAACCGGTGAAGATATCACTGTTGTTATGGGTGTGAATCACGAGAAACTTGACCGCGTTAATCACAAGATCGTTTCTAATGGTAGCTGCACAACCAACTGCTTGGCACCTGTCGCCCGCGTCATTCAAGAAAAATTCGGCATCCAGCACGGGATCATGACGACGATCCATTCCTATACTAATGATCAACGCATTTTGGACCTTCCGCATAAAGATCCACGCCGCGCACGCGCTGCAGCTCTCAGCATGATTCCAACGTCAACCGGCGCAGCGAAAGCAATCGGCCTCGTGATGCCTGAGTTAAAAGGCAAAATGGACGGCCTCTCCATCCGTGTTCCAACTCCCAATGTGTCACTCGTCGATGTGACTTTTGTTGTACAAAAATCAACCACAGAAGCAGAAGTGAATAAAGCACTGCAAGATGCGGCGAACGGTCCACTAAAAGGCTTCCTCGGTTTTTCAGAGGAACCACTCGTTTCTATTGATTATAACGGGAACACACACTCTTCGTATGTGGATAGTTTGTGTACAAAGGTGATGAATGGTACCATGGTCAAGATTTTGTCCTGGTACGATAATGAGACTGGCTTTAGCTGGCGCATGCTGGATGTCGCTAGACTCATGGTTAACTAAATATTACGGTGCAGTAGGAAGGTTCCCGCTGCACTGTTGCTATTTTTTCGATATGCCGATTGTTTGGTGGGGATAAATGAGCAAGGATTCAAATAAGCTGATCACTCTTACGCGCAAAGAAGTTCTGGATCTTCTTTCAGAAACGAAAGATCTGCGCGAGCGAGATATTCGGAAAGCGAATCTGATAAAGATCGACTTTTCTAACTGCGATTTATCGGGTGCCAACCTTTCATATTCCAATTTAAAAGACTGCAGCTTCCGCAATTCCAATCTATCGGGTGCATCCCTATGGAATGCGAATTTAGAGGGTGCGGATTTTACAAATGCGAATTTAGAAGATGCGGATATGGATTACGCCAAGCTGCGTGGTGCGATTCTCTTTAAGGCCAATATTCGCCGAGCTTCGTTGCCGACTGAACTAATTCCGAGAGAAGATATTTTGGCATCAGTTGATACTGGTTGCCGCGTTGGTAGTCGTAATAATTAGATTTTGCTGAAAAAGGCTTTAGCCTTTTTCAGCAAAATCGTGTCCTGACTAGCAAAGCGAGGAAGGATCTGTCCCGAGTTACATCCGAATTTAAATCTCGCTTTTGCAAAATATTTTTTCTTATTCGACAAAGCTTCGTCCCTTTGCCTTTCCCCCTCTCTACCAACGATTAGGTGGTCTGAGGCGTAGATCCTGCCAAGTAGTTCTTCAGCTTTTCTTCCATTGTGTCGCCTGGCATTGCATTGATTTCTTCTTGATATGTTCCCAAAGCTGCTGCCGCTTGTTGCGCTGTTGGATCGTCTGGATCAGCTGCTAAAAGCGCCTGCGCTGCTGCTAGCTGACTCAAGAGCGAACTGGCAGAGGCGGTGCTAAAGCTTGCTAGTTCTTCAACTTCAATGACACCATCACCGTCGAGATCGATTGCTTTCATATGCATAACTAGCGATGCGGTTTGAAAAAGAGCGAGTTTTAATGTGTCCCCAGGTAAGCGCTCTTCAGGTTCGATGTCACTTAAGAGAATCGAAACAGCGCGGTCGATGTCGGTGATGTTTTCTGCTGTTGCGTCCGGAACGACAGCAAAGAGTAGGAGAATCTGCGAGTCACTTTGCGGTCCACCGTCAGTACTAGCGCCAACGGTAGTCATTTTTGAAATAAGTTTGAGCGGTTCTACTCCCGCTCGTGCTGCAAAAGCATAAGAAAGAATGGATAGTAGTTTTGGGTCGCCTGGATTATCTTGCAATGCACTTTCAAGGATGCTGATCGCCTTGTCGGGATTGCCGTTTTCTAATTCAAGGACAGCATCTTCTGCTGGTTCTTTCTTCTCTTGCGATTTGAGTAGATTATCGCCGCAGCCGGCAAATGCTACTGTGAATGCGAAAAGTAACAGAAAATTTTTGATGTTTAGTTTCATAGTGCTCCTTAAAATCCTGCTTCAAGGCGTACAAAGTAGCGCGTGTCTGGTCTCGTACCGATGCGGTCGCCCATCTCTTCAGTGTAGTAACCGAAATCAAATCGCAAAATATAAAAATCAAAATATAGCCCGGCGGTCGGATAACCTTGATTTATGCCGCCCATGATACCAATCATGCTAAGGACGCTGAGCTCGCCACCCATGTGAAACCGTTTATAGGGGTTTTTGATCACAGCACCGGTGATATCACGGTAATCAGCAAGTAATTTTAATTTGCTAAATTTTGTTCCAGGTTCGATCGAGGCGCCGATATTTACCTGCTGTTTGAAATCGAGATCTAGGTTTGTCTCTTCTGTTGGTTTGATCTTCGTGTCGCCGATATCATTGACGGTAAGACCGAAAGCAGGATTTGTCCGGCCGCCACCTTGGTACATCAAACCAAAATCGATACCACCACCTTCGCCCATGCCGATAAAGTCAGCAGTGTTAGACAATTCATCTTGGACTTTATCAGCTTCGACCGAGATAACCGTCATGCTGCCGCGACCGCGGGCCAGGTATTTTGCTGTGATGCCCATCATTAGTTTTGGGTGGAAAAAGGTATCGGCTAAGCTGAATGTTGCGCCAACATTTTGATCAACGCTTGCTTCGACCACTTCCATGCCGCCGTAGTCAGCTGACTTATAGGCTAGAAGGTCGATGTTGTTAGAGACAATGACGCCAAGTGCAGCGCGCCGCAGTATAAGACCGGTGAAGTTTTGTAATCCGAAGTGGTTTGGTTTACCGATGTTATTTTGCACGGTCTCGACCGCGTCTGCGTTTTCTGCGCCGAGTCGGCGTGCGAGGTCGCGTGTTGCTTCAGAGAGCTCTACCTGCGGGGACACAAGCACAGTTTTCTTATAGATGCCTTTGCCTAAAGCTAAACCTGCAGGGTTGTAAAATATTGCATCTTCTTCGTCAGCGACTGAGATCCCGGTGTCGCCGCGTCCGAGAAAATGTGCGCTTCGGTAGAGTCTTGGCTCGTATGAAAGACCGTCAGCAAAGGCGGAAGTGCTCAATGCAAATGTTCCGCAAAGTGTCAGCTGCATTGCGACTAATATCGTAGTGCTTTTTTTTAGTTGTGATTTGAGTCGAGTCATCTTCGTCCCTTTATCGGCAGCCATTCATGCCGCCCCGTTCATTAATATGATCGGGTCGTTGGGGACAAAAACTTACTATCGGAGAATGATTGTGAATAATTTCTGATCGTTAAAAGGAAAGCGGGGTCCCGTTGGGGACCCCTGAGCTCTGACCACCTAAGGTGAATTTAGTTTGAAAGGATAACCTTTAGGATAAGACAGTACGTGCAGAACTAACAGAAACGGGAAAGGAATAAATATATGCAGCGGTAGAGCTTTTAACAGTAACTATTTCCACAAGATACCCAACATCCATTAAGAGATTCGTTAAGCAACTTTGTACTTTACTCCTGCTGGTTTTATTGCAAGAGTGCTGCCAATTTTTAAGGCAGATAAAGTTGAAACGTATGGGTCTGGTAGAGCAAGCGTAACTAGCTAATAAGTTTACTTATTAGTTAGTTTTACGGTGACGGATTTTGGGATCAGATCACGGGCCGATTTATACTGACGTTAACAAACATTGTCAATATGTAAAAAATCCTTTATAAACTGGCCAAATGGTCAACGTTATTGGCTTATGTTTTAAAATCTTTTTTAAAAAATGTGGAAAATAAAGCAGTTAATTCAGATAGGTAGGCAGCTCCTTTGAAAAGGGCTGCCAGTTGTAAAGAAAAACATCGAATTGATGAAAATTTAGTCGTTTGCGGTGGCGAGTGGATGCTGGGGGTCGAGCTTTTTCCGCCGGCCGCCAAGAATGACGCCAAGGAAGTTAACCCAGGTTCCGAGTTTGTAAACGTAAGGGAGAAGCGCTGGTACGACGATCAAACTAAGAAGTGTTGAGCTGATGACGCCACCAATGATCGCAATACCCATACTTACACGCTGCTGGCTTGCTTCGTTGAGTCCAACCGCAATCGGAATTGTTCCGGCGATGAGTGCCAGTGAAGTCATGAGAATTGGACGAAGCCTTGTTTTACCAGCTTCGATAATCGCATCTTTCATGGCAGCTCCTTCCAGCATGCGCTGATTGCAGAAGTCGATGAGTAGGATCGAGTTTTTACACGAAACACCTAGTAGCATCAGCATCCCGAGACCGCTGAATAGGTTGATCGATTCCTGAGAAATCAGTAGCGCGACAAATGCCCCGCACAGCGCGAGTGGCAAGGTCAGAATCACAGTCACTGGTGTAACGAAGGATTCGTAGAGACTCGCAAGAACCAAGTAGATGAACATGATCCCTAGGCCTAAGACAAAGATCAGTGAGGACGCGAGTTCTTCGAAGTTTTCACTCTCACCGACTAAAGCATAGCGCACACCAGGTGGTGTCTTAAATTCGCCTTCGGTAAACAGCTTTTTGAAGTCATCAGTTATATCACCAACACCAACGTTTGGTGCTAGATCAGCTGAAATTTGGATGTATCGACTGCGGCTTTGGCGGTCAATCGAAGCCTGGGCTCTTGTTTCATTGACGACAGCAACGTCTGAAAGGCGCACGAGTTTATTGTTTAAATTCATGATCTGCACTTTGTTGATGTCTTGACGAACATTTCGCTGATTCTCTTCTAATAGCACGCGAACATCGTATTCGTTGCCTTTCGAACGGAAGACTGTTGCCGGAATCCCCTGCACTTGCGCTCGCAACTCTGTTCCGAGTAGGCGGGTGTTTAATCCATAGACTTGAGCTTTTTCTGGATCGAGTTCGAAACTGAATTCTTTTTTACCCTCTCTGAGTGTAGTGTCGACGTCTTTTAATCGTGGATCCTTTTTAAAGTGCTCTAGGAGCTTTAGAACATATGGTTCTAGTACTTCGTTTTCGTCGGATAGTAAGTTTAGCGTCATCGGACGCATCATTCCCCCACCGGTAAAGTCATAGTCCTGAACCTTCGGTGTGGCGAAAGCATACGGTATGAGTTTTTCGCGGAGTTCGTCTTTGATCGCGGAAAGGCCGCGCGATCGTTCTTCGAAGCCTTTTAGGCGGATATAGAAAAACGCCTTGTTTGGTTCAGAATTTACACCACCTACTGTCAGCGACACGGTTTCGATCTCTGGAACAGCACGAACTATGAGGTCAATTTCTTTAGCAACTGTGTCGGTTCGGACAAGGTTTGTCCCTTGCGGCAATTCTAGGTTGATCGAAAACTCACCAGCATCTTGCGCCGGAATGAACGTTTTAGAAATCGATCCTACGGTCCGAAAGCACAGCACGCAGATTGCGATCGTGACAACAATAGTGGTGATACGAAAGCGCAGAACACCGCCAATAAGTTTACCGTAGAGAACTTCTAAACCCGATTGGAAGCGGTCAAAGCCTCTTAGTAGGAAGCCAAGAGTGTAGTAGTGGCACTGGCTGAAAAATGTTTTCTTTCTCGCACCGTGAACATTGCCGGCAAAGTACGCAGAAAGCATGGGCGCAATCGTTAAGGCGTCAAAAAGTGAGATGGCCATGGCAAAACACATCGTCAAACCGAAGTTGGCCAAAATTTTACCGATAAGGCCTTCTGTAAGAGCGATAGGACCAAAGACGGACATTACAACAAGTGTCGTAGCGGTTACGGCGAGAGTAACTTCTTTGGTACCTTTCTTTGCTGCTTCTTCAGGCGACAAGCCTTTTTCTAAGTAGCGGAAGATATTTTCCCGCACAACGATCGCATCGTCGATCAGAAGGCCCACCACTAAGCTTAGTGCTAGAAGCGTTACGATGTTGATACTGAGGCCAAACGCCTGCATCAAAATAAATGATCCGAGTAGTGAGTTTGGCAGTGCAAGGCCGGTAATTAGTGTTGAACGGAAGTTACCGAGGAAGAAGTAAACAACGATGATGGTCAAAATGATACCGAGAAAAATACTTTCTTGGACGTCAAAGATATTGAGAGAAATCTCGCGGCTACCGTCTCTGATGAGGGTGAGTTTTAGCGAGGGATCGATGGCGTTTAGTTCTTCTTGCAGCTTAGGTAGCTGTTTTCTAACCAACTCTGCTACTGCTACTGTATTGGTCTTCGACTGCTTGAAGACTTCGACGATCATCGATGATTTACCGTCGACGTAAACACGATTTTTTTCGTCTTCAAGAGTATCAACGACTTTACCAACGTCACGGATGCGCGTGGCGTTTTCGTTGCCGAATAGGGACAGCATGGTCGCTTCTATATCGGAAATCTGGGCGAATTCGCCCCGGCTGCGAAAAACGCTTTCCTCTTTGCCTTCATTGACTTTACCGGCGGGGATGTTGGCACCGCTTTCCGAGAGGCGGGCGGCGACGTAGCCGGCAGAAATGCCGCGGTCCTTAAGTTTATCACGGTTTAACTGCACTTGGATTTCGCGCTTACGCCCACCTAACACGTTTACTTTGCCAACGTCATTGAGCTGCTGAAGGCGTGGTTTGATGTTTCTATCGGCTTCATCGAAAAGTTCGGCTTGCGTCCGGTCACTGGTGACCGCGATGGTAATAATTGCTTGGTCAGAAAAGTTAAACGCTTGGACGATTGGTTCTTTAACGTCCGCCGGAAATTTGACTTTTGCTTCGCTGACTTTATCTCTGATGCGCTGCTCAGCCTGCTTAATATCTTGATCCATGTAAAATTCAGTGACGATTTGACTGACACCTTCGATCGACTGGGAGGTGATACGCTTAGCGCCGGCAATTGTACTGATGCCGTCTTCAATGGGCTTGGTTACTAGGGTCTCGATCTCTTTCGGACCAGTGCCTGGATAAACAGTGATGACGCTGACGACAGGAGGACTGACGTCAGGAAAGAGTTCAACGCTAAGTTTGGTCAATGAGACATAGCCAAGAACCAACATGACGATGACAACACAGCTTATAAATATCGGTCTTTTAATGGATAAATCAGCCAAATTCATTGGGCATCTCCCTTGTAAAGCGCTAGTTGAGTTTTGATGGCGGTAATTTCGAACTCAACCTGGAGGCGTCCAATCTCTGCTTGCGACAGATCTTGGATAGCTAACAAGTTTTGATAGGTGGTCGAGCGGCCGTTGCGATATTCGCGTTGTTCGTTTTGAACCCGTGATTTTTGGATGTCTTCTAGCTGGGTCGCTATCGCGTAGGATTTTTTTGCCATCGCAAGCTTCTCAGTCAGTGATTGAATGTCTTTACTGAAGGCTAGTTTAGTTTCTTCGAGCTGGTGGATCAGTGCCTGCCTTTGCAGCGCTGCGACCCTGGTTGAGCTCTGCGCGAGGTCGCCATCTAGCGGCATGCGAAAGGTGACGCCGATGGCTGTTTGCGGGTGGTACGGGTCGATGAGTCTTGCCGTTGCCTCAGCTACGTCGTTGTGGTTAGATTTCATAGAGTATTTTACAAAGGCTTCAAGGGACGGCTTAGCTTTGTCCTCTTCAAGCGCTGCCGATACCGAGACTAACTGGATTTGTGCTTCAAGTGCTTTAAGTTCTGGGCGTGAAGTCAAGTCTGGCTCGGCCTCTTCTTCGGCTGAGATAACGCGTAACGAGACGGTTGATTCCGCCACGGTATTGCTGCCCTGACCGCGTAGATAATTGAAATTTGTGGTGGCGTTCTGTAAGTCCAATTCAACCCGTTGTAGTTCAAAACGGCGAGCGCTTACCAAGGCCTGAGCCTGCAGAAGGTCTGATCTTTCGGTCAGGCTTTTTTTGTATCTACTATTCACGTAGTCAAAAATCTTCTCAGCGTTCTTAAGGGTCTTTTTTGTCAGGTTCAACCGATCGCGAGAGAACAATAGATTGAGATAAGTCATTTTAGCTTCAAGCCCAATCAGCTTCGCTTGCGATTCATAGGCAAATTTACTTGAGGACTCAACATGTTTAAGAGTTTCTGCCTGCAAACGCAGATGACTGCCAAAACTGTTTTGCCAAAGACTCTGACTTACGGAGATGGACGGAATAAATTGGCCGTCGTTGTAGTCAGTAGTCGGTGCACCAGGAACCGGCGCCATGCCGTAAAGTGTCGAATTCTGCCATTCGAGGTTTACAGCAGCTTTGGTACCAGTATTAAATTGCTGCTCAACGCCGACACCGAAAATTTCGCTGTTTAGAGCGCGGTAAGTTGGGTAGGTGAGCGGTGGTTGTCGGTTGTTAATTATCATGGCGTTCGAGACCAGTTGAGGAGCAGTCGCTTGGCCAAGGCCTTTAATGTTTTCTTGGGAGATTTCTATCTGCTTACTAGAGCGTTTAAGCGCATGATTATGGTCCAGCACCTGCTTCGTATACTCTTCCAGCGTTATGGTTTGCGCCTGAGCTTGCAAGGGAATGGCGGCAAAAACACTTAGACACATAAGCAGTAGGACTCTCGGACTTCGGCAGACTCTATAAACAGTGACGTTGAAAAACGCTACTCCCATGCCTTTAAACCTTTCAGCAGAATATTGAGACGTTGTTCGTATTTTGATAGATCATCTATGCGGTATTTACCTAGATGACCTAAATGCTTACTAATGTTAGCGTGGAAAAATGGCCCAAATAAACTGGCCATCAAAAGTGGTGGAGCAAGAATAGAAAATACTTCCAGAGGATGCAGGCTCTTTGGCAAGTCACCAGCTTCTTGACAGTCGCTGATTGTGCTCAGAATCAAAAGAACATCCTCGGGAACAAATTTTTTGTGCATTTTCAGAGTGACAGGATCTTTGTTGAGGGTATCTCTGATCAGGCCAATAAGAAGTAAACGGTCACTCGATGCGACCTGGGAAAGTTTTAGTAGGCCGAGTTTTAACCGTTCCATTGGCACGGTTGAAGAATTGACGACAGATTTTAGCTCATTTAAAAATTCGTGAAACAGATCATTATGAATGCGTTCAATGAATTTCTCTCTGGTGCCAAAAAGATAAGTAAACATTCCGACATTGACGCCGGTTTTACTGCAAAGCCCGCGGATAGACATGCTCGAAAAGCCGCTTTTTATAGCAATCCTTTTTGCAGCATTTAAAAGCTTTTTATCGAGATTTTGTGAAGGTCGGGCCAGGAAAAGCACTCCAGAGAAAGGGACCTATTATTAGGCGAACGCATAATTATACACATGCATAATTTCAAATTTCAAATGGATTTGTTTTTTTTCAAAAAGGTGGGGTGGGCACCCCCAGGACATTATTAGAACTAGTCCTTGGCAAGTGCATGAATGCTATGAATAAATGCTATCTATGTTGTCAGTGCAAGTGATAATGGCTCGCGCAGGATAACGTCCCTGAGTGTTCGCGACATTTGCCGCATTTCAGGAATGTCTGCCTGTTTGACCGACTGCAAGTAAGTCGCGACGCGGTAGAGGAGCGACATTAAATCGCCGATGCCGTAACTTTCAGACGTTGCCTGGTCGACTAATTCTTTCCAAGGTTTTCCTTGAATCCACTCTTTAACAAGATAGCCGGCCGCAGGATTAAACTCCTTGATGACAGGGTATGTTCTTTTGCCAAAAGGTGGATCATAGATCTCTTCAAAAAGCGTCTGTGGGTACATCCCCTCTAACATCTCTTCGAGCTTGAAAGAATCGATCGGTAATTTGTAGCGCGGGTCAAAACCAGGCTCTTTAAAGCGAGCGAGCGTGAAAGCACCGGCCACTTCAGCTAAGTGATGAAGATTGTCCTGATGGAAGGTGCCGTCGGCAATTAATTTTGCGATGACCATGCCGCCAGCTTGCGGGAAATAGCGGGCAATACTGCCAAAGGTCGAAAGCTTTTCATCCATTTCGAGTGCGCCAATTGCATGCAAATGTAAATGTAGTGATGCCAAGTTGCCGGCAGTTTTTGCTTCCAAATACGGATGGCACGCTGCCTTACGATACTTGCAGGTAAAGCAGGCGGACGTCTTATCCTCCATCCAAAATCTAGCAAAGTGCGCTGCTGGGGATTCACAAGGCATATCGTCAGCGTTTAACTTTTTACCGAGCCGTGAACGGGTCACCAGGCTTAAATCAACATTGCGGTCTTGGAAGCGGCGGAAACTTTTTCCGTAAAAATGTTCTAAACCTCTAAGACTATAGCCCCGACCAACGAGGCCGAGAAATGTTGTTGGATCGTTTTTTAACCGAGAATTAACATTCTCGCGGCGGGCAGCGCCAAATTTGATAAATGCTTCTGGTGATGGCCACATACTGAAACCGACAGCGTCCCTACCGCGCCGCCCAGCTCGACCCAGCATCTGCAACACTTCTGAAGGGGCGTAGTTGGTAAAACCAGCTTCACCAGGTCGTTGATAATCGGAGATGACCGTACTACGAACCGAGAAATTGATACCTAAACTTAGGCCCATTGTTGCTGTGCAAAACCGAAGGAGACCGTTCTTTACTAAATACTCGACAGCCATGCGGGCAGGTGCTGCTAGCCCACTGTGGTGATAAGCAACACCGTAGCCTTGAATCATTTGCCGAAGTTTTTGGCCTAAAAACGTCAGGCCTTGGAATTCTTTTTGCGCAATTTGCAGTGCGGCACTGATCGCCTCCGCCGCAGCATCTTCTAATGGAGGGAGTTGCTTCGCGATGTAGTTTGCCATGGTTTCACAGGCGAGCCGGCGACCCACGTATACGATGCTTGGTGTCAGCTGCATGCCGATGAGCTGCGACAAGCGCCCTGCTAATTCTTCCTGCCTGACTGGGATCAGCATCTTTTGT
>CAMAXT010000048.1 GCA_945862295.1 Pseudobacteriovorax antillogorgiicola | reverse complement strand
AGTGGGAAGTAAACTTGCAAGCGGGAGAAGTCGCCGTATCCTTATTCTAGACGATGATCCAGATTTTTCCGAGGTAGCTGCGGATGGACTATGTTCGCTTGGTACTCAAGTTGAAATTGTTCAAGCGCAAAATACCGTAAAGGCACTTAATTTGCTCGAGCAGAATGCTTTTGATTTGATTATTTCGGATGTTATAATGCCAGGATTAAATGGCATTGAGTTTTACGAGCATGTGCAGAATTCCACTATGTCAATAAAACCTAAATTTATTTTCTTAACTGGATTTGATACCTCTCGAATTCCTAAACATATTCGAGACGCTTCTGTCGGAGTTTTATCTAAGCCATTTTTTCCAAGTTTGCTGTTAGACATGGTTAAAAAAGAGTTTAATCTTAATGCGACTGAAAATTTTTAAAAACGTTGGCGGCATAGGTTTAGTTGAGTTTTTTCATGGGAAATTTTAGATAAAAAACAGACCCATTTGAGTTGCTTTCAAAGGTTACCTCACCACCGAGTTTAGTAGTGATTTTTTTTACCATATAAAGACCGATGCCGTGCCCTTCATAGCCATGTTGAAAGCGTTTAAACATCATGAAAACTTCTTTCTGCTTTTCAGGTGGGATGCCGATTCCTTCGTCCTTAATTTGAATGTAAAAATTTTTCTATGTCGTTGTAGGTAGATAGGCTCCTGCACTGTCCGCTTTACTTACTGCGCTATATAAAAGACTACAACCACACCAAGGGCTTTTTTCTCAAAGAAAAAACCCCCGCACCAAATGGTACGGGGGTTTAATCATATTGTCTTAGTGAGACTTAACTGAACTTAGGCTCCAGTGTTCTACATTGACTGTGCTGTAGAATTGGTGACCGGTTAGTTCAAATCCTGTTAGCTGAGCAGGAATAACGCCAATCTGAGCTCTTAGGTATAGAGGAATAACTGGAACTTCATCGACGTAGATTTTTTGAAGTTCAGCCATCAAAGCTTTACGTTTAGCGAAGTCGAACTCAACCATGATTGCGTCCAAGATCTCGTCAACTTTCTTGTTAGACCAGCCGCCTGAGTTCTGTCCTGACCAATTGTTTTTTTCAGTCGGGATCTCAGAAGAGTGAAGAGTTGATTTTGGTGGATTGTCCGGAGAAGAAATCCAAGCATACATTGCGAGAGCTGGGTATGCGGCTTTCTTAACAGTTTCACCAAAGAATACTCGAGCCGGCTCGTTTTTGATAGAAAGCGCGACACCAACTTTTTTGAGTTCAGCCTGGATGTACTGCTGCACAAGTTCACGTGACTTGTTGTCAGAAGTAGTCATGATGCTAATTTCAAATTTCTTGCCGTCTTTGTAACGGAAGTTGTCTTTGCCCATTTGCCAGCCCGCTGCGTCAAGCAACTCGCCGGCTTTTTTAAGGTCAGCTGGGTACTTGGTGACTGCGTCTGTGTAGTACGCATCGAGTGGGTGGATGTTAGAAAGTGCAGCTTGTTGCTTGCCAGCGAAAAGTGCTTTTGCAAGCTTCTCGCGATCGATCGAGTGCAGTAGCGCCTTACGAACGTTGAGGTCCTGAAGGATTGGGTTTCTTAGGTTAAGATCGACGTGTTCATAAACCAAACCGTCTCGGAAGAGGGTTTTGAATTTATTTTTGTCGGCGCGTTTTTCGAATTCAACAGCTTGGTCGAATGAAAAGCCGAGTTCGCCAATCATGTCGATTTCGCCAGAGACAAGCGCTGCTTCGAGAGTTTGAGTATTTGGGATCAGCTTAACGATGATTTTTTCGATTTCGGCTTTTTTGCCAGCAAAGTGTTCGTTTTTCTTGATGATAACGTGGCTGCCCAGTTTCATTTCAGTTAAAACGTATGGACCGTTGTAAAGACCAGGAGTTGTTGGAGCAGTTACGTAAGCCGTTTGCTTCTCGTATGCGCCCATTTGTCCTTTGGTTTTTTCCCAGATTGGTCCTTCGATGTGCGAAGGAATTGGATTCCAAGTGAGTTGGTAGAAGTCGTAGCGAGCTTCTTTGAAGACGGTAACGAATTTCAATGGGTCTTTAGCATCAACAGTTAAAGACTCAATACGGTCAAAAACATCTTTTGCTGGAACAGAAACGTTTGGAGAAATGCCGACGTCATAAGCTAATTTGATGTCTATAGCAGTAACTGGCTTGCCGTCGCCCCATTTTAGACCTGGTTTAAGGGTCCATTCAGCGCGAAGTTTCTTTTTTCCGCCTTCTTCGAAGATTTTGGCTTTGCCATTCTCGAGAGAAGGAAACTCAGTGCAGAGCTCGCAGTAGAAATTCCATTTAGAGTCGATCAAAACAATCTGACGATCTACCATCAAAGAAATGTAGTTCGACGCCGCCATAGACATCAACAGGGGGTTCAAAGATTCGAACTCCTGAGTGGTTGCTATGACGAGTTGTTTATTAGACGGGGCCGCTTTTAGTGCGGTACCAGTGCCAAGAATGGCAAAGGCGATCCCAATCAGGAATTTGGATGCGAGTTTCATGTATTCTCCCTGCCTGAATATTTGAAAGTTTGACCGATAGTGATTTCTTGCATAGCAAGCCTCTTGGTAATTAGCAAAAACAAAGCCAAATCATTAGCATTTTCGCGATCTTAATAATATCAGGAGTTTAGGTTTGGAGGTTAGCGCAGACTGGTATACTTTTGAGCGGCAAACGCGGGTATTCACATTAATTTGATACCGAGAAAATTGAGGGTACTAGTGAGTTGTTTCGAAAGTTGCCTTGCAAAAACATCGGCCAAACGTGGTTTTTCCGCTGCAGTTATGACGATGTTTTTGTCGGCCGGGAATGCCTTTGCAGGCGGCGATGTTCGTGTGAAAGTCAGCGGTATTGGCAGCCTCGGTGGGACTATTCGTGCGTCGTTAGATGGCTCAGAAATGGCGTTCAAAAATGATGCGCCTACGACTC
This sequence comes from Pseudobacteriovorax antillogorgiicola, assembly GCA_945862295.1. Lineage (GTDB taxonomy): Bacteria > Bdellovibrionota_B > Oligoflexia > Oligoflexales > CAIYRB01 > CAMAXT01. The sequence continues at coordinate 18,479 of CAMAXT010000048.1, read as the reverse complement.
AAACCAATGAGACTTTAGTCACCAGTAGTGAGATCGAGCTTCTTTTTCACAATGTGCCGCCTGGTGTGTACGCAGTTAAAGTCATTCATGACGAGAATGACGATAAGAAATTAAATCAGAATTTACTTGGCATCCCTTCAGAGCGCTATGGTATTTCCAACAACGTCATGGGTAAATTTGGACTACCTACCTTCAAAGATGCGTCCTTCAATGTCTCCAGCGGGGAGACGGTGTTATCGATAGAGATCAGTAACCATAAATTCTTTTAGATCACATCCTAAATTGTCCGCTCTTTTAACTAATCTTTACTATTGGGCTCTAATCTCAGGATATCGAACATTTTGTTCAATTGTCTCAGGAAGAGGAGTCTTATGCTTAACTTACTTGTAAATCCTGCGGGAGACTTGTGGTCGTGGCAGCTTTTTCCAAAATTTAACTGGTTCAGAACAAACGAAGAATTTAGTCCCAAAATTTCCCTCAACATCAATTCAGGTGCTTACCGAATCAAGACCGCTGGGAATGACAGTGATCTGAAGGAAGTTCTCAAGATCCGTAAAAGAATTTTTCACTATGAGTTTTCTGGAAAAATGCTTTCCCTTCGGACGGAGCGTGATCAGTTCGATTCAGAGGCAGATCATTTAATGATCATCGATAACGAGACAGACGAGTGCGTTGGTGTCTACCGCATCTTGTGCTCTGTTTTTGCCGACAAGTTCTATGCGGCCACCGAGTTTCATCTCGATCAAATTCTCGACCTGCCTGGTACTAAGATTGAACTAAGCCGAGCATGTATTCTCAAAGAGCACCGCAACGGTCAGGTACTAAATCTTCTTTGGAAAGGCATTGCCGCTTATGCGCAGCGATCTGGAGCGGATTGGTTGTTTGGACTTTCTAGCGTTCAAACCACAGACATCAAAGAGATTGTAACAATCAACAAATACCTCGAAGCAAACAACTATTGTGGATACGCCTACAGTGTTTCGCCGCATGCTGACTTTAAAATTGATGACTTCGACTATCACAGCTCCAACTTCTTTCCTTTGGCAGACCAACAAGACGATCGCGTTGCCGATCTCCTCCCTCCACTTTTTCAGCTCTATCTCAAAGCAGGGGCGAAAGTATGTCCATCTCCGGTCATCGATTCGAAAATGCGTTGTGCGGATTGGCTGACGGTTCTGAAGTTAAAGGAACTTTCCCCGTCTTTCGCGCGCAGATTTATGCGAACCTAAAGGCATCAATTCGCCTTATATTCTTCCTGACGTTCGCTGCGGTCTTGGTCGTAGCAGCGTTTCTAATGATGCCTGCGAAAAATTTTTTTGGGCTTAAATCTGATGTCTTAATGAGTCATTTCGTTTCGTTTTTCTGTCGGTTGACGTTAAAACTTATCGGAATCAAAGTTGAAGCAAATTCCTTACCGGAAATAGCGGATCGACGTGGTTCAATAATCGTTGCGAATCACATTAGTTACGTTGATGCTTTGGTACTAAACGGATACTATCGAGCTAAGTTTGTCACCTCAGAAGAGATAGCATCGTCGCATGGCCTGGGAACTCTAACCAAGGCCGGCGGTTGTGCATTTGTTGAGAGACGACAGAAAATGCGGCTGCGCAAGGATGTTGCTGAGATTTCGAGATACTTAGCTGAAGGTCGCACGGTAATGTTCTTTCCTGAAGGATCGACTGGACCTGGGCAACCATTGTTGCCTTTTAAAAGTAGCCTATTTGAGGCCGCGATGCGAACGGGTGCGGGTGTGTTCGTCTTTTCTGTCTCTTATCCAGTTGTTGACGGTGAAAGCATTGATCAGCTTGCTAACGATAAAATTGCTTGGTACGGAGATATGACGTTTTTTCCGCACATGTGGAACATGTTAAAGTTGAATCAATCTGTCTGTCAGTTAAGTTTTCTTGGAAAAATTAGACCAATGACTTCTGGTGGACGAAAATGCCTTACACAGACAGTGGTAGCTATGATTGAGCAAAACTTGCGTGTTAGTAGAAGCGGTGGTGATTAAGTAATACATGTATCTTTCGCCCGATGAACGGACTGAAAAATTTATAGAGAAATTACCTGAGCTTGTGCAGATTCTAAATCTGGCGGATGCTGCATCGGGTATGGCGGAAATTGCGGAAGAATCAACTGTTGTGGCAGGGAAATGGGAATTTCCGCTGCCCTCTTTTACGTTCGGATCTAAAGATCCTAACGCACCGGTGTTTATTGTTGTCGGTGGTGTGCATGGTCTGGAGCGCATCGGATCAAATTTAGCTGCTGCTTTTATTAAGAGCATGATCGAATCGTACGCTTGGGATGATGCATTTCGTTTTGTACTGGATCGTTGTAAAATTTGTGTCTATCCGCTCGTAAATCCCGCCGGGATGTTTTTTAAATACCGCTCAAATATGAACGGCGTCGATTTGATGCGCAATGCACCTTTGGACGCTACAGAAAAAGCCGTCAAGTTGGTGGGAGGTCACCGTATCAGTCCGCGCCTGCCCTGGTTCCGCGGTATGGAAGGCGCAGGTCTGGAGCACGAAGCAGAAACCTTACTTAGTTTTGTCAGAGCTCATGTCGCTCGCGCACCGTTTGCAATGATCATTGACCTTCATTCAGGTTTTGGCGTCAAAGACCGGATCTGGTTTCCTTACGCTTATTCTTCGCGTCCGTTTCAGTGGGTGGGTGTTGCACACGCATTGAAGCACCGCCTCGACCGTTGCCTGCCAAACCATGTCTATTTAATGGAGCCGCAGTCAAAGACCTACATCACCCATGGAGATTTGTGGGACTATCTAACTTTGGAGCACGAGCAGCGCAATAGCGCGTCGCCACTTTTGGCGTTGACGTTGGAGATGGGCTCATGGACTTGGATTCGTAAAAATCCAAGACAAATTTTTTCGTCATTGGGAATCTTCAATCCGGTTTTGCCTCACCGTATTCAGCGAACCCTGCGCCGACATGTTACCCTTCTAGAGTTTCTTATGAGGGCAACTGCCTCTTGGGAGCGGTGGTCTGACATTCAATCGAGTGGAACCGGGTTACATAGCGAGAGCGCTTTGCGTCTGTGGTACCCGGGATTTACTCAGGCAAACACCCAGCTCGTCCTAACATAACATTCAGATATTATAGGTTAAAATATAGATAGCGTAACCCTTCTCCTGGTAGCGTTCGTTTTTTGGCGAATTCTGTTTAAGTAATCGCTCAAGGCAGGTATACCCGGCCCAATTCGTGATACTTTTTTCAGGTGGTACCTTTGACTCAGACTCCCAAACAACCAGCAGATTCCGAAAATACTCCTAAGCCGGAATCAAAAAAAACATTTGCAGCCTTGAAGCTCCCACCAGATCTATTGGCGGTCGTTCAAGAGCTTGGTTATACACATCCAACTCAGATTCAACTCGAAAGCATCCCACTGTTACTAGCCGGCAAAGATGTAGTAGGACAGTCTCGTACAGGCAGCGGTAAGACTGCAGCGTTTGGTTTGCCGATTCTTTCAAAAGTTCGCGTTAAAGCGCGTCGGCTCCAGGCTTTGATTCTTTGCCCGACAAGAGAGTTGTGCGCTCAGGTCGCAAGAGAAATGCGAAAACTTGGTCGTCGTCATCCTGGTCTGCAAGTTTTAGAGCTTGCTGGTGGTCAACCAATCCGCCCACAGATTTTTTCCTTGGAAAAAGGCGCACATATTGCCGTCGGAACTCCCGGCAGGATTCTAGATCATCTGCGGCGCAATGTTTTAGATCTAAAACTTGTTTCAACAGTTGTTCTCGATGAAGCAGACCGCATGCTTGATATGGGTTTTGAAGAAGATATGGAACAGATTCTAGGAGCACTCCCAGAAAAGAGACAGACCGTCCTATTCTCTGCAACATTTCCTCAATCTATTGAGGTGATGAGCAACCGTTATCAATTGAATCCTATTCGGGTCGCCGTTGATTCTGGCGAACAGAAGTCACCAGCGATTCGTCAAATTGTGTATGAAGCAACTGCTGAAGAAAAAGTCGAAACACTGTTACGAGTTTTGCAGGATATTAAACCACAATCGGCGATTGTTTTTTGCAATTTCAAAATTGTTGTGGCTGATGTTGTGAAGTCTTTAAGCGATGCCGGGATTAGTGCCGGGGCTTTGCACGGGGATTTGGAACAGTTTGATCGTGACCGCATGATGGCGAAATTTCGTAACCGCAGCGTTAGGGTACTGGTGGCGACCGATGTAGCTGCACGCGGTATCGATGTCGAAGACCTCGACTTGGTTGTGAACCTTGATTTACCAAGTAAGCCTGATACCTATGTTCACCGGATCGGTCGGTCTGGACGGGCTGGAAAAGTTGGGCTAGCAATCTCGATTGCTACCACCCGCGAAAACTTCAAGATAGAAAAAATCGAAGAGTTCACAGGAGTGACTCTTGAACGTAAACGGACGAATCATCTCCCTCTTCTCGAAGTCAAGTCTGCAGCAGCGGGTGGCGAAGCTGCGATGGTAACCTTCATGATTGGTGGGGGCCGGAAAGATAAAATGCGACCGGGAGACATATTGGGTGCCTTGACGGGTGAAGCCGGTGGTCTTGAAGCCTCTCAGATTGGTAAGATTGAAATTCATGATCACTTCTCTTATGTCGCCGTAGCCGCTGGCATTAGCAGGACTGCTCTGCAACGACTGCAGGATGGTAAGATCAAAGGCCGTTTTTTTTCGGTAAAATTAGTGCCTTAATATTCCTTGTCCCCGACTTTTTCTGTAGAATTGATGTTCGGTCTTATTGATCCACTAAGTCTATGCAGGAGTCGGGAGATGAGTGAAGGAAAAGCGGTAGAGCAGTCTGTTGTTACCGATGTGAAATGCCCTCTGTGCAAGAAGGGCTTTATGGCTGCGACGCAAGGTCGCTACGGCCTTTACTACACCTGTAATGCCGACGCGACTCCGAAGTGCCGATTCAATCTGTCTGCCAAACCAACTGGTAAGATTTGTTCATATAAACGCGGTGCAACCCCAGATGCAACTTGTGGTGCGTTGATGGTCGAAGGCACAAAAACTATTCCGGAGCGTTGCAGCGACAAGGCTTGCCCGAACCGAAATCCACATAAATTATAAACAATAGTAATGAGAGCAATTAGCGAACGGTGATTGCTCTGCCTTTCCAAACGACATCCTTTTTTCGCCATGAATCAAGGACCGCAAGTCCGGTGATCCAACAGAAGAGAGCCAATGAAAAAGGGATACCGATGATGGATATTGCACCATAGGTTGTGTATCTTTTTACCAGATAGAGCATGGATCCCACGCAAAGCAAAAATCCAAGGATTTCAAAAAGACCTGGACTTAAACTGCCTCCGGCAAGCAATGCACCTATGATGAGTGTTACTTCAAGCGTGGCGACAGGACTTGAATCCTTTAGTCCGGCCCTGAAATTACGACGCCACCCAGCGATAAAACTTCGCAAGTCACTATACATGCGGACTGAGTAGAGATGTTTCGCGATAAGCGTGTGGTATCTTAAGCCCATCTTAATGGCGCGGTTGGCAAGCGGTACGTCCTCGACGATGTCGTTTCTGACACTCTCATGGCCACCAATCTTTGAATAAGCGCTGCGGGTAAACACTATGTACTGACCGATGCAATAGGCGCGGCCTGGCTTTTGTTTGCCAAAGGCGTTCGCGGCGAACATCAGCAAGATTTGAAAGAACCCGCTGAACTTTTCCCATAGTGCTTGTCCGTTATGCCTAGGAGCAACTGACATCATATCAAGTCGATATTTTAGGAGAAATGAAAGCGCATCTGTAACAGAGTTCTCTCTATGCACGGTATCAGCATCGCTAAAGATCAGAATGTCACCTGTTGCTGCGTCTGCCCCTTGCTGACAAGCCCACTGCTTTCCACCCCACCCATTTGGCTTCGGAACCCCAGTAATGACGTTTACACCGAAAGTGTTTGCGATGCTGTTGGTGTTGTCGGTGGATTGATCGTCGATGACGATAATTTCTAGGTCCGGGTAGTTGATTTTTTTGACTGACGTGAGAAGTCGACCAATGTTGGATTCTTCGTTGCGCGCAGGAACAATGATAGAAACTTTCGGTTGGAATTTTAAAGATCCAATTTTCCCGTCATCTCTAGTTGCAAGGGATATGGACCGGTAAAAAGCTATACATCCGCCAGCAATAGCGATAATTCCTGAAATCAAGGCATCTCTCCATAGCTTATTTGAAGGGGATAAACTTCAAAGTCTCTGCAACACCTGGATAACCAGAAGTGTACCACTGCCACCAGCAAGCTATCATGACCACGTGACCCATAATCGCAGCGAAATGACTCCACATCTCAACTCGGTCCAATCCTTTAGACATGTAACGGAACCAATGCATGGCTTCGTCTAATGCGGAATAAAAGAATGAAAGAAAAATTAGTCCCAGCGCAGGCATCTTGAATATCTCTGGATGTTGGTAACAGAGGCAAAGTGCCATCACCGATGGGACAGCTGTTGCAACGATCATTTGGTGGATATGAGCTTCACCTTTAGCAAGATCGGTTTTGTAAAGGGTGCGGTGTCCGATGTCGTCAATCGAAAGTGCGAGGGTGAATAACCCAGCACCTGCAGGAATAAACCAAACATACCCCGGGAAGGTAACGCCGTTTAACCAACCTAGTAGTACAAATGTACTAACGCCGATAAATAAGCATGAGATTGTTCCGATCCAACTTACGTAGCGTATCCAATCGGATTTCCCAAAGTCTTTTATATTGGCAATGTAGGCTGCAATTTCACTGAATACCCCTAAAGTATTCGGCCTTACGGCTGAAGAATTCATTTAAAACTCCATTCTTGTTGCTTTGTACAGCGCTTGTATGGGTGAGATATCCGGTAAGGAATCTGCGCCGTGAGCTGCAATAGTGTTTTGAGAAGTAATAAGCATTTTCGTGGACCAGAGACTACTGTTCGTTTTTTTATATAGCTTGGACCGGTCGCTAGAATCTTGTGGCCAATGTCAGCGTAGATGTGTCTAGCCGCTTTTGCAGCTAACGCAGCTTTCCAGGGAAGTTCAATAAAACCGTCATCCCCTGATCGGTAGTATCTGTTTGCTTCTGAAAGCAGTAGTTGAACAATCGGCCAAATTTTTGTTTCAGAAGCCAGAAGGTGATTTGGATCAATGCCAGCCGGCACCAACCATTCTGTCGGCAGATAGACTCTTCCCATCAGAAAATCTTCGTTGATGTCGCGAGCAATGTTTGTAAGTTGCATAGCGATTCCTAAATCAACAGCGTGCTTAAATGCTTTCTGATCGCGGAGTCCGACTATATGAGAAAACATCAGTCCGACGACTCCTGCTACACGGTAGCAATATAAACGCAGCTCGTCGACGCTATCGTAGCGGTGCTTATCAACGTCCATTTCCATGCCATCGATAAGGTCATGAAAATAGCTTCGTGGAACTCTATAAGTAGCGGTCATCTGCTGAAGGCTTCTAAAAACGAAATTATCGTCATTGTAGGTTCCTGCCAGTGCGGTATCGGTGTCTCGTCTTAACCGGGCAATGGCGTTTTTTTTTCGCTCACGAGTTTCAGACTTGGGGATGTCATCGATGGTGTTGTCGCACCACCTGCACCACGAGTATAGAGCATGGATTGCCGACCGGTGTTTAAGGCTAAGCAACATCGACGCTAAAGAAAAGCTGAGTGAGCCTTTTTTTATGGCATCAGTGCATGATCTCTCGTCTGTTAGGAACGGGGCTTTTTCAAACACCTGCATTTAACAGTTCCAAAGAGAAAGCATTGCTTGCTTCAGTATATTTTTTGAATCCGTAGTCGCCAGCGATTACATCCGCCGTGGCTTTCCCCGAACCAACAACACCGGGGATTCCAGCCCCTGGATGAGTGCCTGCGCCGCAGAAATATAAGCCTTTGATTGTACTATCTCGGTTGTGAGTTCTAAACCAAGCACTTTGAGTCAATACAGGTTCGAGCGAAAAAGCTGATCCTGCAAACGCATGCAGTCGACTAGTAAAATCGTCCGGAGTGAAAACTTTTTCGGTGACTATGCTAGCTTTCAGGCCAGGCATGTAATTTTTTTCAAGATAACTGATAATTTTTTCGCGGTAGATCGGCGCTTCTGTCGTCCAGTCGATCTTTGCTTTAACCTGGTTTGGCACCGGTGCGAGCACATAGAAACTGTGACAGCCGTCGGGCGCTAGTGAAGGGTCCTTTGTCGAGGGAGCGTGCAGGTATAGACTGAAATCATCAGCTAATTTGCCGTGATCAAAAATATCTTCCAGAAGCTCTTTGTAGCGCTTACCGAAGATCACATTGTGCATCAACAGTCCATCGAAGGATTTGTTGGTTCCAAAATAGATAAGAAAAAGGGATGGGCTGTGGCGCTTGCGAACTACGGCCCGAGCTTTTCTTTTAAGTTTGGCCTCATTCCTCAATAAATGAGTGTAAGTGTGGGTGATATCCGCGTTTGAAACAACTAGGTCAGCTGGCAAGAATTTTCCGCTCAGTGTTTTGATACCAGTGACTTTGCCATCAGCTGTTTCAATTGATTCGACTGGCGTTGATAGGTGTAGCGTCCCACCGCAGTCTTGAAAGAGTTTTGTGAGACCGCAAACAAGTGCGTGCATCCCTCCTTTTGGAAACCAGGCGCCCCATTTTTTTTCCAGTGGGTGAATCAGTGTATATATCGCAGAGGAAATAAACGGGTTGCCGCCAATGAGTAGGCTATTGAAGCTGAACGCTTGGCGAAGCTTCGGTTCCCGTATAAATTTTGACACGATTGAGTAGACCGAACGATGGGCTTGTAGTTTTATCAAATCCGGGGCTACTGCTAACATGTCTCTAATTTTCAAAAATGGAACGTGACCTAATTGCAGATACCCTTTTTCAAAAACCTTCGTGGCATACTTTTGGAACTTAGAGTAGCCCTCGACATCGTCTGGTGCCAGTCGCTCAATATTTTGTAAGAGATCCTTTTCAACACCTGTGTAATCAAAAACTGTTTTATCTTCCCAAAAGAGACGGTACATCGGGTCCACGGGTATCAATTGGACATAATCTTTCATGTTCTTTTTTGCGAGTTTGAATAGCTCTTCTAGACAATGAGGTGCGGTGACAACTGTTGGTCCAGCGTCAAATTTGAAGCCGTCTTGTTCCCACATATAGGCACGTCCGCCTGGCTTATCTAGTTTTTCAACTAGGGTCGTTTGAAAGCCCATAACCTGCAATCGAATAGCCGCCGCTAGCCCACCAAAGCCACTGCCAATGACAAGGGCTTTCTTTTTTTCAGTTGTATGCAAGTAGCAATTTCTCCGTAATATTTTTGATAGTCTTAATTCCTAACGTTTCGCCTTTTTCGTCTAAGGCTGCCTTCAACTCATCAATGCTAAGGTGGAGGTTGTTTTGAATATCGCTAAAAGACTTTCGATGTAGGTCGGATGAATCCAGCCAAGCGTTTATAAGATCTGTATTCGGTAGGCTTTCTATCGCAGATTTGAAGGTTGAGATGTCTTCGCTATCGCCAAAGCGAACCAAGTCATGCCAGACGGTAGTCGGCTTATTTTGAATCAAATCTTCTAGTCGTTTGTCGCCTGCTTTCACTGAATAGAGGTTACTCCAGTCATCTAAGCGTTGAAGCGCCAATCCGAACTTGCTACCAAACGAACAGATAATTGAAAGTTGATCGTGACTTGCACCAGCTGCAATTGCCCCTAATACAAATGCTAAGGCTGTGATGGTGCCAGTTTTTAGTTCAGCGGTTTTTATGCTTAGATCGGCTAATCGTTGTTCTGGTATCTCATTAGCCTTAATCGTGATGTCTAAATACTGACCGTAGTGCCCTAGCTCAAGTGCTCGACTGAAAAAATCATAGGCTTGAATTTTCTGTATCTGAGACCATTCAACCTTCTCCAACAAGCGGAGCGGCCAGAAATACATCCAGTTGGCAGCGCAGATTGCCGCCGGAATGCCGTGTTGCAAATGAAAAGATGGTTGACCCCTACGGACAGTCGATCCATCCTGGATATCGTCAACGATGAGCGAGCCTGCGTGCAGACATTCCATGGCATCTTTAATCAGCGATAGATTTAGAAGGCCGAGATCACCGCCACTTGCAATGAGTTGGCTGCCCGCTTCAACCAAACTCGAGCGAAAATTTTTTCGTGGACGATTTAGGTAATCATGAATTGGATCTATAAAATTTGTTGAGAGCTGAAGTGCGCTTTCAACATTGAGGCAATCGATGTTATCCGCGAAAAACAAATCTGGGAGTTTGAAGTCCGAATTTAGTAAACCTGAAATTGCACCGTATGGAATTTGGGCGCGCATGTTTTGAGAGACGACTTTATCCATGTATCGCCTTTCTGTCGTGGAACTCTGCTGCGTCCGAGAAAAAATGTTTTAGTCCGCTCATTAGTGGTACGGGGGGTACACCAGTGATCATTGAGAATTTAGTTTTTAGGCTCAACTTGCCGCTGTAAAATTCGGTGATGGTTCGCATATCTTTACGATAGAACTGCGAAAGAACATGCCAACGCTTTTCAGGAGCGGCAGCTCTGAACAGCATCCGATTTAGTCTAATAAGAAATTTCGCCGATTTAAATAATGCCATTCGTGATATGTAAACCGACTGCCGAGATTTTTCAAACAAATCCGAATGCACATGTTTTGCGTAGAAAATCTGTGCAGCGAGCTGCTCCGCACAGCTTATTGAAAAAGGGAGGGAATATCCGCTCGTTGGGTGGAAGAATCCTCCGCGCATCCCAATTTCAGGCAAATTTACCTTAGAAAGTAAGTAGGAATGATTTAGTGGAATCGGCAGAGATCCAGATTCCTTCGCAGTAATTTTGTATTTGTTAATGCCGAGTCTTTGAATGTAACTGCCGATTTCTTTTTCAATCTTTTGAATATCTAAATGCGGAATGTCTGAGTAGTAGGTGTCTTCGATAAGAACTTTATTTTTTGAAAATGGTAAAACGTAAAAGAATCTAAAACCATCGATCTGCTCGACTGTGGCATCCATGATAGTTGGGCGTGCGATACCGTGAGCCTCATCGGTTTCTATCTCGAAACCAATAAATTTTTGCCAGCCGGTACCTTTAGCGAAATTTTTTCCGCTAACTCCCCTCGCATCCAAAACAATTCTGCCTTTAACAACATTTTGGTCACTTAGTCTAAGTTCTGTTTTGTCGACTTCACATACTTCCCCAGTAATTCTAGTAACAGTTTTCGTAAGAGTACCAATGCTCTTCCAGAAATCTTCTGAGCGAATGGAACAGTATTCCAGAGCAATTTTCCGTTCGTGATCAGGGAATTTTACGGTGTATTCGTCCCATTTTTGCGAGATAAGAGGGCCGATAATGTCTAGAGCGTTTGGAGAAAGATCTTTGGCGTGGAACGACCAAGTATGCTGACTTCTTTGCTGATTTTTTTCGACTATAGCGACGCGAAGACTTGGACACTTCTTTAGAACGATGGCAGCAGTTAAAAAAGCAGCGAGGCCGCCCCCAGCTATTAGCAAATCATACTGAGAAACTTTCTGCTCCAAGAGTGCCTCTTAGTTATAACGGCAAAATTGTTAAAGGACTTTGTCGTCGTGCCAATCGGCAATCTACCTTTTTGTCGATCCTATAGCGAGAAAATATAGACACAGCGTCGGTAGGATCATTTAAGAAAGTTATTCTGTTGTATTGAAAAAGATACGATCTACCCGGACGGTCAACTCATTGCTGCGGCGAGTTTCGTAGGGTTGATTTCTTTAGTTATGATGTCACAGAAAGATAAATTGCCGTCTTGAACGACGTCTCCTGATTTTACGGAAAGTGGCGTTTTAAAGATCGGACCAGCAAAAACGAAGGTATGAAATTCACCGTTTTCGCCGCAAGGATCGACATTCACCGGCAAATCTGAAAGAAAACTTTTGTCGAATGTTCGGCAAAGCAGATCTTCGGACAGTGTGTTGCGATCAACGGACGTGATGACTGCTTTAAACTTCGAATTCACAAACGATAGTGCTAATTCTTTAGTGCACCGTTGCCAAAGCGGAAATTCACATTCAAATCCGATTTTTCCGAAACAGTCTTCTCGAAAGTCTCTGATGTCATCTAAGAAAAGATCGCCGAATGCAATGTGCCGGATACCTTGGTTCTTGTATGTCTTTAGAGCTTCCAAGAACTTGCTTCGGTAGCTCATTTGGTCGCATTTATCTGGAATGTGTATGAAGTCGACGGGTAATCCTAGGCTCTCAGCTTGAAGGCTGATCATTTCTCTACTGATATAATTTTGTGGAACTCTCCCATCGCTTGATCGGATAGCAGTTAGAAGACCTGCAACTTCGAATTCGCGATCTTTTAACAAGTTTTTGAGAGCCAAAGCGCTATCTTTGCCACCGCTCCAAGAAACGAGAATTTTACCACTCGCATAAGGCATTAATCAGAAGTCTCCGTTCGTGTGGCGCTACCCTAGTATTGGTGCGTTATTTTTTCATCAAGAACCGAAAAATCTTTATGTTTTCAGCTATTGACAGTCTCAAGTGAAATTGATAATCATTATCAATATGATTGAAACAGCAGTTTTTCGATAGGAGGCAGATGAAAAAGGATTAGTGCAAGCCTTTCTGGAGCACCACGCGCGCCAAATTCGTATTGCTTACCAGATGCAAATAAAAGCCACCGAGAGGTTCACTCTTGGTGGCTTTTGATTTTGATCGTCTGAAGAATTCAGTTCTCGTCTTCTCGGAGTTTTGCCAGCACTGAGAAGTCCTCAAGAGTTGAGGTGTCACCTTTAGACTCTCTACCTGCAGCGATGTCACGCAATAATCGGCGCATGATTTTTCCTGACCGCGTCTTCGGCAAGGAATCGGTAAACCTAACAGCTTCTGGTCGAGCAAATGCACCAATGTGTTTGACGACTACATCGATCAACCTCTTTCTAACGTCGTCCGTAGGTGCGTTACCGATTTTTAGCGTTACGAAACAATGAATAGACTCACCTTTTAGATCGTGTGGGGCACCAACGACTGCGGCCTCTGCGACTGCGGGATCAGAAACAAGTGCACTTTCTATTTCCATTGTACTTAACCGGTGTCCCGACACATTTAAGACATCATCGATGCGCCCCAAAATCCAGTAGTTGCCTTTTTCATCGCGACGAGCGCCGTCACCTGTAAAATAGCAGCCCTTTATCTGGCTCCAGTATTGCTCTTTGAAACGGTTGTCGTCGCCCCAGATAGTACGAAGCATACTTGGCCATGGCGTTTTGATAATAAGAAATCCACCTTTTCCTTCTTCGACAGGGACGCCTTCTTTATCTACAATTGCTGGTTGGACTCCGAAGAATGGCCGGGTTGCTGATCCGGGCACGGTTGCTGTCGCCCCTGGAAGGGGTGAGATCATGATCGATCCGGTTTCAGTTTGCCACCAGGTATCGACGACTGGACAATTGCCACCACCTATTTTATTTTGATACCACATCCAAGCTTCCGGATTGATCGGCTCTCCGACAGATCCAAGCAGACGCAGTGTTTTGAGGTTATGCTTGTTTGGCCACTCTTCACCAGCTTTCGCGAAAGCTCTGATTGCTGTCGGTGCTGTGTAGAAAATACTGACTTTGTACTTTTCGATGATGTTCCAAAAACGACCCCAGTCGGGTGTGTTAGGAGCTCCTTCATACATCACAGTTGTAGCACCGTTAGCAAGTGGGCCATACACAACATAGGAATGGCCAGTGACCCAGCCGATATCGGCGGTACACCAATAGACGTCGTCCTCTTTGAGATCGAATACGTATTTACTCGTTATGGTCGCACCTAGAAGATAGCCGGCGGTCGTGTGCAGTATCCCCTTAGGAGAGCCCGTACTTCCAGAGGTGTAGAGTATAAAAAGCGGGTGTTCAGAATCTAACTCCTCAGCTGGACAATCAGCAGAGACTTTTGCCATAAGATCATGCCACCAAAAATCGCGACCATCTTTCATCGTCACGGTATTTTTACACCGCTGATAGACAATGATCTTTTCTACAGATTTAGATTTCAGCATGGCTTCATCGACATTTTTTTTGAGTTCAACAACCTGACCGCGGCGCCAACCACCATCGGCGGTAAGAACCATTTTGGATTCTGCATTGTTGTTGCGGTCGGCAATGGCATCGCTGCTGAAACCACCGAAAATCACGCAATGAGTCGCACCGATTCTTGTGCATGCTAAAATTGCGATGGCGAGTTCGGGAACTAAAGGCATGTAGACAGTGACACGGTCACCTTTTTTTATGCCCTGGGACTTTAACACGTTTGCGAATTGACAGACTTCCTTGTGCAAGTCTTCGTACGTTAAGGTGCGGCTGTCACCTGGCTCACCTTCCCAAATTATGGCCGGCTTTTTCCTGCGTTCAGGGGTTAGGTGACGATCTAGGCAGTTGTATGAGACATTGATTTTTCCACCGGAAAACCATTTTGCATGCGGTAGGTCCCATTCTAACGTCTTATCCCACTTTTTAAACCAGGTCAGGAGTGACTCGGCTTGCTCGCTCCAATACTTTTCTGGATTTTCGACTGAGTAATTCCAAAGTTGCTGGTACTGTTCTTCTGATTTAATATGAGCCCGGCTTTGAAACGCCGCGGGTGGCGGGAATGACCGTGATTCTTTTAAGCTACTGCTAATGTCCTTGTTGCTCATTTTCTTTCGTCCTTACTTAGGGGAAGATTTTGATCTTTCCATTCGCGTACTCCACCGGCCATCGACTGAATGTTTTTATAGCCCAGGCGCTTTATCGATTCGGCTGCAAGAGCGGATCTGTAACCCCCGCCGCAGTACAGAATTAGGTTTGTGTCTGTGTTTGGAATACGGTCTTCGATATCGCGTTCAATGATACCTTTGCCTAGATGGATGGCCTGGGGAAGATGGCCTTCGTGCCATTCGTTGTCCTCGCGGACATCGATTAGTACAAAGTCGGATTTTTTATCGAGCTCTTTTTTTACATCTTGGACGCTGACTTCTTTTATCAATTTACGAGCTTCTTGGCAGATTCGCTCGAAGCCTGGACTATGTTTTTTGGCCATCATGAACTCCCGATGCTGATTGCCCCACGAAGGATTATTTTGCTACTATAGTCGGATTCTAACCATGGTCTAGTAAAAGAGGTTACCGTTGCCAGAATACGGCCTTATATTCGATTTCGACGGTACCATTTGTCTTTCGGAAACCGTACACATGGATGCTTGGGTGGTTATGGCTGCGAAGCTGTCACTTCCTTTGCCCCACGATTTTCTTGAAAGCGGTGTAGGCGTGGCCGATGCGAAGATAGCAATCGAACTGGAAAAAATGTGGAAGCAAGCGCTGCCAGCTAATGAGATTCTTCGTTTAAAGTGTGTTGAATTTCGTCGGCGCGATGCCGCAAAGTTTCCTTTGGTGAAAGGGGTTCTAGAGTTCATACAAACGGCGCACGGAATTGGTATTCCACTCGCACTTGCGACGAGCTCATCAATGGATGACATTGGACCTGTTCTAAATGCTCGGAAGTTACACCAATATTTTTCATCGATCTTTACTATTGAGTCAGTAACCAATCCTAAACCCGATCCTGAAATTTATTTGAAAGCGACCGCATCTTTAGGGATGCAGCCGCATAAAACTTTTGTTTTTGAAGATTCAATTCCGGGTACAACGTCCGCAAGGTCTGCGTGTTGCAATGTCATTGGCATCGGTACGGCTTTTAAGGCAGAGCAGCTTGGGCCACTGCATGGTTACATTGTGGATTTTGACGATCAGGAGCTGATTTTCAATCAGTTACTTAAGATCGTCTAACGCAGTCTCTGTTGGCTCACCTTATTCACCGCTTCATGCACATTTAAGAACATCTACCTTAAAACCCCGTGCGAGCATGGCTTTCGTTTGAGTGAGGGCCGCAGGCAATGTACTCGATTAGTTTTTCAAGGCGGTCAATCTTACGCGTTCTTACCCTGATTAGCTCGGTTAATCGCTGCGCTTAAATCGTTTGCTAATACATCTACAACAGCTTGCGTATCAATCGCCGAAAAAAGAAATGGGATACGGCGGATGGGTAACTCGCTCTTAGCTTTGACAATACTAAGAACAGTACGGACGCCAACTTTGGCAATCAGAGCATCTTTTTCGTGTTCAGATAAATTCAATCTAGGTTGCAAAAGCTCCCCAGATAAACTCTCTAAGACGCGCGTCAGTTGATCGGTCAAATCGGTAATCCTCTGATGAGTCGTTGGCGTGTCATGCCGCCCGACTATAGCCGTCCGATAGTTTGGTTTGGATCGTCATTCGGAGCGGCTTCCTCTTGGCCCTCAGAAACTGCGCGAGGAGATCCCTTCGGTATTTGCTCACTTTCTTGCGTCAGATCGTCGTTCGGAAGCAAAGCCGCATTAACGTCCGGCTCAAGTTCATCAGTTATTGCGTCCCGATCTATCATTGCTCCAGCTGCCTGCGGTCCGACGGCCCTGGCAGAAGGTTGAGACATGCCAAGTAGGTCGCGTAATTTGTTCCACACAACTGGATCGGTATCGATTTGGGCATGAACTCCACCGAGTACCCCTCCTGAGGCGTAGGGAACAACAAAGCCGGCGCCGCTGCTTTTTACGTCGGAGTCTCCATGGGCACCCGTGTTATCTACAACATTGGAATGAAGTGGGTTATAGGCAGTCTGAAAGAAATGATGCCATGCTCCATATTTGTCTTTAAGTTTTCTGGTCATGACCTGATCGATATCGATAGGAAACGAAGTGCAGCCGGCTAGGTTGCCCCCGGAAAGAACACTCTGGGCGAAACTGGCTTGTGCGCAGTGATTGGGACTAATTGGGTCGATCGTTAAGAGAGAGTTTTTATTTTTAACTTTAGTAGCGGTAGCTAATTGCATCGCCAGCCAACCACCGTAGCTATGGCCGACAAAATAGGCCTGGTGGGTATCCTCGAAGGTATCGATCTCTGCTATAAGAGGACTCAATTGGTTCCACTGGGTGTAGCGTAGTTTGGAGTTTTTGGACGAAAAATAATAGATATAGCTAGATGATTTTCCGTTGTAACAACTGACGACAAACTGGGGCGCGGTAGTACTGTGATGGTTGCTGTACTCGCGCCGGATGCTATCGAGCTCTTTAGCCATATCCATATTCCCAGGGTTTCCCCAAAAGTTGCCCGCTCCTCCTGCTAATTGCGATTGATCGATCCAGCCGCAGCTGCTGAACCCACCGGAAACAATAAGCACTGGCGGCAGCGTGGTTAGTCCATTGTCACTTAAGTCGCTTGAGGTGGTCCTACAGGCGGTCAAATGGAGTAGCGTTAGCACAAAGACGCCTATCAATCGCTGAGACATCAGACACCTCAAGATGGTCAAGTTTCGGTTTTATCGTTGATCTTATTTTAATGCCTTACGGCCTGGAGGAGAATCTGTGGGCAAATTTCGCCTAACGCGCTGTTTGGCCTCGACGTCTTAACCGCATTGAGGATTATCGACTTATTTTCATTCGGTTACTTAAGATCGTCTAACTCAATCTCTGTTGGTTCACAAAGATCTCACTTCAGGGCAATTGTAGAACGGTTAGCCTTTTGGATCTAGTTTATCCATTTGTTCTCTCAATTTATTTATCCGGTCAGGGGTGTATGGGTGTGTTGAGAGAATATTAAGTGTTTTACTGCTTTTTGTGAGCGGATCCATCTCTAACTTAATGAAAAACTCATCAGCACCTTTGACTGATTTGAATGTTTTGTGCACCAATTTCAGGCCGTACTCGTCTGCATCAAGTTCGTCGTTACGGGAGTGCGACTTCTCTGCGAGATCTAGCACTGTATTGAGCATAAACCCGTGATCGCCGCCCATCACTAAGATCATAATGCCTGCTAGCAAAATGCTTCGACCCATCATTTTTAAAGAATGACGATGTTGATGATGACCAAATTCGTGACCGAGCACAGTAGCTATACCAATTTCTGTACGCACCATTTTCAGCAATCCATCGGTAATTGCAATCGATCCGCCAGGCATCGCAAATGCGTTCGGTGTTTTATCAGGGATGAAAGAAATGGTGAAAGGCAGGTTTCTCAGACCTTTTGCTTTTTTCAGTTTCTCGAAAATCTCAAAAGCGCTCTTTTGATCATTTGTTTTTGGTTCCGATGACCAATCAGATTTTTTTCCAGCGATACCGCCAAACCATTCGGCCTCTATTTTATCAGGTACTTTTGCGGCTAACGCATCAGCAGCGTAACCGATGAGTTTATACGCGCCGAACACAACAGCGAGGATAACGACGATACTGATAATAAATAACAGCACTTCGCCTGATTGATTTCGCCACGACAGGGGGTGTTTCATCGTTTTCTCCGCATTTTGAGTACTCTTCAGATCGGTTATTAACCCAGAAACTAAAAGAATCCATGATTTTAACCGTTTATAACACATTGAAATAAATGATAAAAGAAGTGATCTTATCAAATTTCTAAAGAGTTCTGAAACCTTACCGATGAGCTAAAATGTAGGTGGTTTAGTGGAACTTCATTAG
>CAMAXT010000047.1 GCA_945862295.1 Pseudobacteriovorax antillogorgiicola | reverse complement strand
CAACGTCCTCGTGGATGAAGTGCCCCTCAAAAGCGCGATCCTCCATACCGAACTGAAGTTCCTCGATTTAGCGCCATCGGTCCCTGATCTAGTAGGTGCAGAGGTAGAGCTTGTGTCTGCAATCGGTAGGGAAGTTCGGTTGAAGGAAGCACTCGACTTAGTTCAAGACCTATACGATTTCATTATTATCGACTGTCCACCTGCGCTGGGTATTCTAACGGTCAACGCCCTTACGGCGGCCGACTCCGTTTTGATCCCTCTGCAATGTGAATACTATGCGATGGAAGGGATGTCCCAGCTTCTAAAGACCATCTCGCTAATCAAGAAAAGGTTGAACCCCGCGCTAGAGCGCGAAGGTATTTTGTTAACCATGTATGATCGTCGAAACAATTTGTCACACCAGGTGGAGCAAGACATTAGAGCTCACTTTGGAGACGAAGTGTTTCCGAATGTCATTCCTCGCAACGTAAAACTTTCCGAAGCGCCATCACATGGTAAGCCGGTCATCCTCTATGACATCAATAGTTCAGGAGCGACGGCCTATATGGAAGCGGCGCGCTACATCGTGAAAAAGAACAAAGATTTCAATTATATCAAAGTGAATAGTCAGATTGAGCAAGCACCTGTACACGCAGTGCCTAGTCAGACTTCTAAGGCGGGGTTAACACATGATCAAGGATAAGCAACCTTTCAGGAAGGGCTCGCTAGGGAAGGGAATGTCCTCCCTACTTGGAGATATCAACCTCGATAGTCTTGACGAAAAACCAGTTCGCAACGAGCGAATCTCTGGTCAGCTAGAAGCCGAGGTTATAAGGATCAAGGTCGGTGATATTGAACCGAACCCATACCAGCCACGAAAAGTTTTTGACGAAGCAAAACTCAGAGAGCTATCGGCGTCTTTGAAGCAAGATGGTTTTCTTCAGCCGATTGTAGTTTCCAGATCTGAGATCCCTGGGAAGTTTATTATCATTGCAGGCGAACGCCGATACCGCGCATCAAAACTCGCCGGTTTCGAATCGGTTCCGGTGATCGTTAAAGACACGACGACGGAAGAAATGTTGCGCCTGGCGTTGATCGAAAATATACAACGAGCAAATTTAAATGTCATAGAAGAAGCGGAAGCCTATGCTTCATTGATTCGTGACTATGGCCTTACCCAAGAACAATGTGCTGATAAAGTAGGCAAAGAGCGATCTTCAGTTACCAATACCTTGCGACTGCTCTCCCTACCGCGCGAAATACAAGACGACATCATTGATAGCCGCCTGTCGATGGGCCATGGTCGCGCGATGCTATCGCTCGAAGACAAGAAGCTGATGCTTCGCTGTCGAGACATCGTCATCAAAAAAAATCTCTCCGTTCGTCAAACCGAGCAGTTGGTCAAAACTTTCAAGGATGCGAAAGAGGGCGGAGCAAAAGCTGGCGCGTCAGTTAAAGACGAAGCGGACCTTCAATACATTACCGAGAGCTTACGAAGTTATTTACATACGAAAGTTAAACTCGCTGGTACAACATCGCGCGGAAAGATAGAAATCTCATATTTCTCTGCAGCAGAGCTTGAGCGCTTGATGAAATTAATGGGACATAAATTTTAAAGTATTCTATTTTTTTTAAAAAATTAATAGAAACGGCGGGTCGATGAATTTTTATCAACTAGCTGAAAAAACAGTGTTGTCCAAGTGATAAAAGTACGTTAATACCTGGACCCCGGCATTGAGTGGCAAAAATTGAAACTGTTAGCAGGTTGACTATGGCTACACTTGAACTAATTCCCAAAGTACCCGTATTAATCGTCCAAACCGGTGTATTTCTCGCAAACATCGCTGTCGTTAAAACACTCTTCGTTGATCCCTATCTAAAATTGCAAGATCGTCGCGACGCGATGACCATCGGCAACCAAGTTGGTGCGACAAAGATTCTCGGTGAATGCGAAGCTATTTCTCGCAACATTACTTCAAAATTAGAAGCCGCATATTCTGAAGCGGCTGCTGCACGTGAAGTTGTTCGTGCAAGTACCATCGCTAAAAAAACCCAAATGTTAAAAACAGCTGAAACAGAAGCCCGCGCCTATGTCGACGCTATTGAGAAAGAAATTCAGCAGGAAGTTGCGCGTGAAAAACAAAAAATTCCTGCGGTCGTCAATTCTTTGACGCAGGAATTTTACGAACAGACGCTGTCCTGAACTTATTGAGTAGAGGTTTCACATGGAACATATAGATCCCCTAATGGGAGTGATTCTCCCATACGCGAATTTTTTCATTTTCCTAGGTCTTGCGATATATTTCTTTCGTAAGCCAGCGCGTGAAGGTGCAGCGAAGAAGAGGTCTGAATTTTTGCGCGTTATGAACGAGGCAAAAAAATCCTATGATGATGCAAATGAAAAACTATCACAGTTAAAAAGCCGCCAAACTAATTTGGAAGCTGAAATCGCAGATCTGAAAAAAACCAGCGAATTAACAGCGAAGACAGAATCCGACCGCATCATCGCAGACTCAGAACGCCTCTCTAACCACCTGCGAGAAGAAGCGAAAAGAATAGCAGCTGCAGAACTTTCAAAGGCTAAGGCCGCTTTGCGCCAGGAAATCGTTTCCGCGGTAAGTGTCAACGTTAAGCAAAAAATCACAAAAGAAGTGACTAAAGATAAGCATCTTGAGATCGTCCGCAGAAATATTTCTGAACTCAAGACTATCAAGGCGGAAGGCTAACCATGGCAAACGTTGCGCGCAGATATGCAAACGCACTTATAAAACTGAATGCTAACGATCATGCGAAAGCTAAAAGCACTTTGGCTTCGCTAAAAGTACTTGCTGAATTGTTTGAAAACGAAGAAAGCAAAAGAGTTCTTTCAAGTCCGGTAATGCCTCTCGATTTGAAAAAAAACCTGCTGAACTACGGTTTGCAACAAGGCGAAGCTTCTCAGGATCTTAAAGCACTGATCGATATCATCGCAGATGCTGGTCGTGTAAAGCTTATTCCTCAGATTGTTGATGAATACCAAATATTCCTCGATGACATGCAGGGCACCGTAAAGGCGGATGTTACAACGGCAGTCGAACTTAGTGACAGCGAGCGCCAATCAGTGGTCGAGGCGCTTTCAGCATTGGTTAAAAAGAAAGTTGAGATTCAAGTCATGATAGACCCATCTATATTGGGTGGGTTTGTTGCAAATATTGGTAATTACCGCATCGACCTCAGCTTGAAATCCAAGCTAGAGGGCATTTCGCAAAATGCGGTTTTAGATACCTTAGGTTAAGGAGCTTGCGGCTTTTATGAGTTCTGAAAAAATCCGAGTTGAAGAAGTCAGTAAAATCATCAGCGATAAAATTAAGAACTACGGCAAAAAAGTCGAGTTGCAAGAAACCGGAACCGTATTGACGGTTGGTGACGGTGTAGCTAGAGCTTACGGCCTAGAAGGTGCGATGGCGGGCGAACTCGTTGAGTTCCAAAACGGCATCAAAGGCGTGGTCTTAAACTTAGAAGAAGACAACGTCGGTATCGCACTCTTTGGTGAAACCAAAGGCGTTCACGAAGGCGACACTGTTAAACGTCTAAACGAGATTAACTCTGTACCGGTTGGTACTGGTCTTTTGGGACGCGTGGTCGATGGCCTCGGTAACCCTATCGACGGTCAAGGACCAATCAAATTTGACTCGCGCGGTGTTGTTGAAGTTAAAGCGCCGGGTATTATTGCTCGTAAATCAGTGCACGAACCTCTACAGACTGGTATCAAGGCGATCGACGCAATGACACCAATCGGTCGTGGCCAACGTGAACTTATCATTGGTGACCGTCAGACTGGTAAAACAGCTATCTGCGTAGACACTATAATCAACCAAAAAAATAAAGACGTAGTCTGTATCTATGTTGCAATTGGCCAAAAGGCATCTACTGTTGCTCAAGTAGTAGATAAGCTAAAACGCCACGGCGCACTTGAATATACGATTATTGTTGCTGCAACAGCACTTGACCCATCTCCGATGCAATACATCGCGCCATACACAGGCTGTCGTATGGCTGAGTACTTCCTAAAAATTGGTAAGCACGCAGTTATCTTCTACGATGACCTTTCAAAACAAGCGGTTGCTTACCGTGAACTTTCACTTCTACTTCGTCGTCCTCCAGGTCGCGAAGCATATCCAGGCGACGTTTTCTATTTGCACAGCCGTCTACTTGAGCGCGCTTGTAAATTGAATGACGCAGAAGGCGGCGGTTCAATCACTGCATTTCCAGTTGTTGAAACACAGGCAGGTGACATTTCTGCATACATTCCAACAAACGTAATTTCTATTACTGATGGTCAGATCTTCCTTGAATCCGATTTGTTCTTCTCTGGAGTACGTCCGGCAATTAACGCTGGACTTTCCGTGTCACGCGTAGGTGGTGCTGCTCAGGTTCCTTCGATGCAAAAAGTATCAGGAAGCTTGCGACTCGAACTAGCCCAGTACCGCGAACTCGCGGCATTCTCTCAGTTTGGATCAGATTTGGACCAGTCGACACAAAAAACTCTTCGTCGCGGTGAGCGTCTCGTAGAGATCTTAAAACAAGGTCAATATGCCCCTATGGGCATCGGCCAACAGATCGCATCGATCTTCGGCGTGACTCAAGGTTTCTGCGATACAAAAGAAGTTTCTGTTATCGGACGCTGGGAAAAAGGTCTGCACGACTTTTTGGAAGCAAAATACCCGCAAATTCTCAAAAAATTGGAAGATCGAGTTAAGCTTGCTGATATCCAAGTTGAGTTAAAAAGCGCAATTAGTGAATATGATAAAGGCTTTAAATAATGCCTAGTTTGAAAGACATTCGACGACGGATTGGAAGCGTAAAGAATACGCAGAAGATCACTCGTGCAATGAAGCTGGTTTCGGCCGCTAAGTTTGCACGAGCTAACTCTGCGGTCACGAACGCGAGACCTTACGGCGTTGCGTTTGATGCAATGGTAGAGCGCATCGTTGCTATGGCTGGCGATGATGTAGAATCACCACTTCTTGAACAACGCCCTGAGCGAAAATCTCTTTTTATAGTGCTTAGTACAGACCGAGGTTTCTGTGGTGGTTTGAACTCAAACTTGTTTAAGTTTTCTGTTCTAAGAATTGCTGAGAAACGCAAAGAAAACATCGAAATTGAAATGGTTCCTTGGGGAAAACGCGCCAAACTCTTTTCAACGAAGATGAAGTACAAAGCCGTAAACGCTCGCGAAAAAGTATTAGAAAAACCTTCGTATCAGACTGCTAAAGATTTGGCTGACGAACTTATCAAAAAGTTTGCGGATAAAGAATACGACCGTATTTACATCTGCTACGTAGAATTTTTATCGGCAATGGCCCAGCGTGCAACCATTAAGCAGGTTCTACCTGTCGGTAAGAGCAGGGCTGTTGATGCACCAGTCGCGGTTGCTGATGCAACACTACTTGTCGAACCAGGTCCAAAAGAACTTCTCGAAGGTCTTTTGAAACGTGTAGTAGCTAGTACAATCTTCAAGTGCATGCTTGAAGGGGCGGCGTCCGAACACGGCGCGAGAATGACTGCGATGGATTCTGCGACAAACAACGCGCAGGAAGTACTTCGCGGCATGAAAATCGAATATAACCGTGCTCGTCAGGCAGCGATTACCAAAGAACTTATCGAAATCACAAGCGGTGCCCAGGCGTTGTAAGTCGGGACCGAAGAATTTTTAGTATTTTTCTCCGAGGAGAGATTCATGAGTAGTGTTGAAGGCAAAATTGTTCAGGTGATGGGGCCTGTAGTAGACGTGGAATTTCCGGCGGGACATCTTCCTCCTATTTACAATGCTTTGAGTTGTACAAACCCATCCCTCGGTATTGGCAAGGACAACCTTGTTCTAGAAGTGGCCCAGCATTTGGGTGAAAACGTTGTTCGTACAATTTCTATGGACGGTACCGACGGTCTTTCACGCGGTACGTCAGTTCGTGATTCAGGCGACCAAATTCGTGTACCGGTTGGTAACGAAGTTCTCGGCCGAATCTTGAACGTAATTGGCCAGCCTATAGATGAAATGGGCCCGATTAATGCAAAAAAATACTATCCAATTCACCGTCCAGCTCCGTCATTTGAATCATTGACAGTAGAAGCGGAGATTTTGGAAACAGGAATCAAAGTTATTGACCTGATGGCTCCATACGTCAAAGGTGGAAAAATCGGTCTCTTCGGTGGTGCGGGTGTGGGTAAAACGGTAACGATCCAGGAACTCATCAACAATATCGCAACCGAGCACGGTGGTTTCTCCGTATTCGCTGGCGTGGGTGAGCGCACCCGTGAAGGAAACGACCTTTACCACGAGATGAAAGAATCCGGCGTTATCAACAAAACGGCGCTGATTTTCGGCCAAATGAACGAGCCACCAGGAGCACGCGCACGTGTAGCTTTGAGTGCTCTTTCAATCGCGGAATATTTCCGTGACGAACAAAACCAGGACGTACTTCTCTTCGTAGATAATATCTTCCGCTTTACCCAAGCTGGTTCAGAAGTATCGGCACTTCTCGGCCGTATTCCTTCAGCGGTAGGTTACCAGCCGACTTTGGCTTCTGAGATGGGCGAACTTCAAGAACGCATTACCTCAACCAAAAACGGTTCCATTACTTCAGTTCAAGCGATTTACGTACCCGCGGATGACTATACTGACCCAGCTCCAGCAACAACGTTTGCTCACTTGGACGCTTCGACAGTACTAGAGCGTAAAATCGCGGAGCTTGGCATTTACCCAGCAGTAGATCCACTCGCTTCAAGTAGCCGTATTCTCGATCCAGCAATCGTCGGCGAAGTTCACTACAAAGTGGCCCGCGACGTGCAAAAAGTTCTTCAGCGTTACAAAGATCTTCAAGATATTATCGCTATTTTGGGCATGGACGAACTTTCAGACGATGACAGGGTCATCGTTGCAAGAGCTCGTAAGCTTGAGCGCTTCTTCTCTCAGCCGTTCCACGTCGCTGAGCAGTTCATCGGTATCAAAGGTAAATACGTAAAAAGAGAAGATACAGTCCGCAGCTTTAAAGAAATCGTCGAAGGTAAATACGATCACTTGCCGGAACAAGCATTCTTGTACGTGGGAACGATCGAAGATGCCGTCGAAAAAGCTAAGACGCTGTAATCTAGGAGTAGGTAATGGCTGAGTTGCAGGTTAGCGTTTTAACTCCTTCTAAGATCGTAGCGAAAGCTTCGACAACTTATTTGCAAGTGCCGGGCTATGACGGATATCTCGGTATCTTGCCTGGTCACACAAGCTTTGTAACTGAGCTTGGCGTCGGTGAGTTGAAGATCGGCGAGGGAGATAAAGAAGTATATTTCGTTTCTGGTGGTTACCTTGACGTGAATAACGACAAAGTGACAGTCATGGCCGATGTTGCAGAGCCTTTGCCGCAAATCGACCGCAAGCGCGCTGAAGAAGCTATGAAAAGGGCGCTTCAGCGGTTAGACCAGAAAACAGATGTCGACATTATACGTGCGCAAGCAGCGTTGATGCGCGCACAGATGCGACTAGATTTGTCAGCTAGAGCGCGATGAGCGCTTCTTCTGGCTTGCACGGCTCGAAAACCAAAATTAGCTCAGATGGCGTTGGACCGAAAGGTACAGCGCTCTCTGTTTTTTGGGATGGTTCGGGTTTGGAGAGTCCATACTCGGGTATCGCAAACTATGGGCTGAATCTTTTCAAGGCTTTTAAAAAGCACGACGTTGTTCCAACTATCATTTCGTCGTTGCCTCCATACTTCGGACAAGAACAAACCGTCATCGCGAAGCCAAAGATTTTTGCACCAATTGGTACAAGCAAACTTTTTTGGCCCGAAGCATCGTTTAGTAAAGCTATTGAATTAGCAAAGGGTAGGCGTTCCGTGTTTCACGGACTCGCTAATATCAATGCGCCGATTTGGTCGAAAGCTAAGAACTTTGCAACTATCCTATCGGTTCAGGACTTAATCCCAATGCTGGCACCGACACAGGTTTCTAAGCCCTTTTTCGTGCAGTTTTCTTTTGCAATGAAGCGTTTGGTACAAAAAGTTGACGCCATTGTTTGCTGCTCTGAATGGACGGCTTTGACAGTGCGAACAATGTTTCCAAACCTGCGCGCAAAGGTTTTCGTTGTGCGCATCGGCCGGCCTGATACTTTTGTTCCGGGGAATAAGGTTGGCGTGCCGGGGAAAAAGTCTGTGCTGACAGTCTCCCGTTTTGAACCTTACAAAAATTTAGATGTTATCGGAACGATCGCTCAAAAAGCGGACGCCGGTTTGACGTTTCATATCGTCAGTGACGCCCGTTGTGAAACTTTTTACCGAAAGCATTTTAGTGGGCTGCTAGAATCAGGCCGCATCAAGCTGCATAGAAATTTACCCGAAAATGCCTTAGAGACACTTTTTAAAGATGCGGACTGTTATTTTCAACCGAGTCGTTTCGAAGGATTTTGCATTCCAGTAATGACGGCCGCATCTCACGCTATACCGATCGCTTACTTAAAAGGTAGCGCGATAGGTGAAACGGCACTGCCGGAATTCAGTTTTGGAGTAGACCGCAACGATCCGGAAGCCTTTCTTGAAGCGATCTATCTAGCTATGAAGAAAAGAGAAAGCCCAAATTTTTTGGAAAATACCAAAGAATTGTTTCTGAAATTTCCCACGTGGGACGATGCCGCGCTTAAGCTAAAAAATCTGTATACTGATCTCGCACCATAAAAAATCGGTTTGTAGAGGAGACACCCCGTGTCCAGTAACAGTCCATCGACACAAAAAGAAAACGCGCTACTTATCACAGGCGGCTCTGGATTTATTGGCCAGAACCTCATCAGAAAAATGGCCAAAGAACGCCAGATTATCGCGCTATATCATCATAAACTTCCCGAATCGATGGATAACGTATTCCCGGTGTGTTCAGACATGAGCACTGCGGAGCTTTTAGCGGCCCCTCTGCGTGGCGTTAGTACTGTGGTGCACTTGGCTTGGAGCGGCGGCTTATCGGGCTCTCTGGAGAGTATTTCAGACGATCCGGTCGTATCTTCGAACTATTCACAAAATCTTATCGCTCTTAAAAATCTACTGACGGCGATGGAGAAGGCGAACTGCCAGCGAATTGTTTTCGTGAGCGCCCTTGGGGCGTCGAGAAGCAGTCCCAGCGCCTTTCTTCGCGAAAAATATCACGCTGAATTTCTAATTTTGAATTCTAAGATTCGAGAGAAGGTGATTTTGCGTGCATCAGCAGTCTGGGGCGACCGTTATGGACATGACCGGTTTTTGAATTCAATTTTGAAAGTTATGAAGTATCCGGTCTACCCGGTGCCGACTAAAAAAGAAGGCATTTCACCAATTCATGTCGATGATTTGACTCAAATGCTGCAGTCGACCGTGTTCTCTCAGAATGCCGAAGGCGCGCAGATTTCTGAGGTCTGCGGTGGTCGTCATTATGAGCTGCCAGACTTGTTAAAGCTCGTATCTGCGAAGGTTATCAAAAAAACTCAACTCGGCGTGGGTGGTGTGGTGGGATCGTCGACCCTGGCCTTTTTCGAGCGTCAATCGGCACAAGAGAAGGGTATGTACCGACTTAGTGAATACTTGGCGATTCGCGGGAAGCTTGCTGAGAATGTGAAGGAGACGCCGATTGGGTCGGCTTGGCCGGAGAAGGTTTCTGGGTTTGAAGATCGGCTCAATCAATAATTAGAGATTTAAGGCCGATTGAGCCCGGCTATTTTATTCTTGTCTGTTCCAACAAAAAATGGATTCACATAATGAAGCAAGTGAGTTTGATATTTTATATACATTTTATACTTACCTCTTGCGTAAACAATCCATGTGAAAAAAAAACTAAGTGAGCCTATTCGATCGAACCTTAACCAGATAAGGAAATGTTACGAGTTAGAACTAAAGGAAAACCCAAAGTTGGAGGGTGATTTATTCGTAAGGTGGATCGTCAACCAGAGCGGAGTTGCAAAAAAGATTCGTTTTACAAAAGACGATATTAAACGAGAGAGTCTTCGATCATGTATTGCAAGTCAGATCGAGGCATGTTCGTTTTGTTCTCCCGAGAAGCCTACAAATCATTTGCTTGATTTAGGGTTTTCAAAGCTGCCCGGTGATCGCGCTAGCGTGACGTTGCACCGGACTATCTGGCCGTAATCCGGGTCCACCCGCGAACCACCCGCGAGCGGACCCGCATAAAAAAAGGCCGGGATAGACCCGGCCTTTCTAATGTTCACTTCTCACAATTAATCTAGCGGTAGATCTTTTAGGCCCGTTCGAAGAAACGCCGGAACATCGAGATCGTCGTTAGAAGCATCATTCGCCGGGCGCTTCATGCGCTCAGCAAGCTCAAGTGCTTCGTCAATTCTCTTATCGATATCAGTCGCGAAGATATCGAGTTGGTCATCAAACAAAGACTCTAAAGGTGCGTTAAGCTTTTGCGCGCCTGCGCGGTCTGGCGCTGCTTCTGGTGCGGCCGCCGCTTCGAGGGCTTCGTCTTCTAGGCTAGAGTCGAAGAGGACGTCAGCGGTCGATTCTGCGCCTTCTGTTCCGATGCCGATATCGTCAGAAAGGTTGAACTGACTTTCTTCTGCCGAAGGAGCTTGCTGCGCGTAGGAACCGTATTGAAACGATACGTCTTCATCCGCCGCAAATGTTTGCTCAGACGTAGCTTCAAGGTCTTGGTGCTCTTGAGCTGAAGGCTGATTGATAGTCCATGCAGCGAGGTCTTGTGCTTCAGTGTTTGTGGAAACACTTAAATCAAAATCTGGCTCAAAGCGATGCGGCTCAGGCGCTACGGGAGTAGCGATGATCTGTGGTTCACGGTGCTGTTGATGAAAAAAGGTCTCCCGTCGTGGAGCAACTGGAGCCATTGACGCGACCGGTACATGTTGTACTGGTGACTCATGGACTGTAGGTGCAGGACGACTCACTGCCATCGGCTCAGGTTGCTTGATCGGCGCGATCGGCGCTTTAACAGGCTCTGGTCGGCGCGGTTGGCTGATCAAAGTGCTACCTTGAGTCGGGCGGTGCACTGGTTTTGTACTGATGAGTCCAGGCGAGTGCAGCCCACGGTTGTAGATGCTTGGGTTTGGATGACGGCCGTGTTCGACTGGATCAATCTCCACATTTTCAACTGGAAAGCCAGTTGCGATAACAGTGACGCGAATCTCATCGCCAAGGGTTTCATCAATAACGGCACCGAAGATAATGTTTGCATCTTCATGTGCTGCTTCTTGTACCACTGAACAAGCTTCATTGACTTCCATTAAAGTCACGTCGGAACCTGCAGTGATGTTGATCAAAATGCCAGTTGCACCTTCGATATCCACATCTTCAAGAAGTGGAGAGCAGATCGCTTTTTTAGCTGCTTCAACTGCGCGGCCTTCACCGGATGCTGCGCCGATGCCCATGAGTGCGTGTCCCATGCAAGACATAACAGTTTTTACATCTGCAAAGTCGACGTTGACTGTTCCAGGGATATTGATGATATCGCTGATGCCTTTGACGGCATTTACGAGAACATCATCTGCCATTTTGAACGCATCGATCATGCTCAAGCCTGGTGAGGCGACTTGCAGCAAGCGCTGATTTGGAATTGTGATCAAGGTGTCTACGCATTCACGGAGACGAGCGATACCGCCATCAGCGTGTTTTCTGCGACGTTTACCTTCAAAACCGAAGGGCTTAGTGACGACAGCGACTGTTAGTGCGCCGAGTTCACGAGCGATCTGAGCAACAACAGAAGCACCGCCAGTGCCTGTACCGCCGCCCATCCCTGCAGTGATGAAAACCATGTCAGCACCTTCGAGGTACTTGTGGATTTCATGACGATCTTCGAGAGCTGCGTCGCGACCAATATCAGGATCTGCGCCTGCGCCGAGTCCGCGTGTCAGTTCTTTTCCGACTTGGATTTTAGTATCGGCGAGAGAAAATCGAAGTGCCTGAACGTCGGTATTGCAGACCATAAAGTCCACACCTTCGAGCTTGCTTTTGATCATCGTATTTACTGCGTTGCTACCGCCGCCACCGACTCCGATAACTTTAATTTTGGCTCCTGGAGGCGCCAGATTTTCAGGATCGAAGGTCATTTGCTCTTCTCCTTGCGTGACAGCACCAAAATGGGCTTAACGTCACAAAAATTTAATGAATTGATTGCGATATCCAAGATTATAGGGATGGAAAGACCAAACTGTCAATGTTGTGGGAACAAATACAGATGGTTAAGCTTGGGCTTAGACCAAGCGCGTTAGGGTATTGTACCAAATGGACCAGTTATGAGAGGTCTTTCAACCAATTTATAAACTGTCCTAGGTAACGCGACGTCCGTCCGGTTTTCTGATTGCGCTGACTATCCATCACATGGCCGATCTCAAGATTGAGAAGGCCGAGTGCTGTCGCAAAGCGTGGTGCGTGCGGTGAATGTTCAAAGACGCTGTCTTTGTCAGGGGATTTTCCGTACTCGAAAACAGGCTTTGCTCTTGTGACTGGAATTTTGAGTTTACTTTGGAAGAATTCGGTAATGCCGCGGATATCTGCGCCACCGCCTGTTAAGACGAGACCAGCACCAAGTACACCTTTATACGGTTTTAAATCCTGCGCTATGAGCGCGCAAAGTTCGTAAACGCGTGGAACAAGAATTGGATTTACTGCGTCGCCGCTGACAGATTTTTCTTGGCCTTTGATGTCGGCAATCACCATTGAATCTTGCGGTCGCGGCTTAATACCGAAGCGGATTTTTACATTTTCGGCCTCAATTTGGCTGATATTTAGACCAATTGAAAGGTCGTTAGTCATCAGTTTACCAGCAACATTGATGGTAAAGACGCCAGCCGGCTTGCCGTTTCTGAAAACAAGGCCGTCTGTTGTTCCGCCGCCAATATCTGCGACAGCGACGCCAAGTTGTTTATATTCGTCTGGAATTGTGACACTTGCTGAAGCAAATGGTTCTGAATATAGTCGCCGTACTTGCAAACCAGCTTGGTTGCAGGTTTCAACGATATCTTTTAAGTAGAATTTATCAGAGTCGATCACAAAGAATTCGGCGTGCAAAATTCTACCGTTGAATCCAACAGGCTCATTCATCACGGGGCGGTCATCGATGCGGTAGCCGACAGGAATGACGTGCAGGATTTCTCTGGTGTCGGAATTTACGCTAGCTTCAGCTAAAGTCGATAAAGTTGAAAGTTCTTTAAACGTGATGATGCCATTTAGAATTTGGGTGGAAACGTTAACAAAAGAGCTTTTTAAGTGACTTCCAGCAACACCAACAACAACATTGCGAACATCTGTTTGAAACTGTTTTTCAGCGATTTCGATCAATTGGTTTAGTGACGCTTTGGCCTGTTCTTTATCAGAAATCATACCGCGGCGCATGCCGTCGGCCGGAACGTTAGCGGTTTCAACCATGACCCCTTGGCCGGTTGGATTTGGTTTTAGGCGCGCTAAACAAAACTTAGTTGTACCCAGGTCGAGTGCGAAAATTCCTCGGTAATGTTTTTCGTTAAGCATTGGTCTCCGCCATCACATTTTCTTCATTTTAATAAAAGCTTTGCCCTGAAAATCTAACTCTATGCGCTGAGCGACCTCACCTTTGCCGCTGATTTTCTTTAGCACTTCGCCCAACTTCTCAAGTTTCGTTTCAAAGGGCGGATTGCCAAGTGCGATATCTGTTTCTAGATCCTTAATGTTTATATAGAAGCCCCGGTATTTCTCAAAGGAAAGCTTTGTCGGCTCATGCTTATAAAAGGCAAGAATTTTGGCCAGTTGGAGTGCGTTGTCCGTGTTTTTCTGCTCCTCTGCTGTTAGTGAAAGGACAGCATTTTTTCCAGATTTTTTTCGTTCTTCAATGATTCCTGTAACGATCGGTCCAGCACATTTCAGTGGATCGTCGACGAAACCGTAGATTTCGGCAGCGGAAGAGATGTAGTGGAGTTGGTCGCCTTGGTAGCACATGACTGGTACGCGCTTAGCATAATAAATTGTCAGCTGATCTAGACCTGTACGTACAAAATGAATCTTCGCAAACGTTTCGTCGGTTTTGATTGCTGAGATTGCCCGCAAAAGGTCCTTTTCTTCGCCTTCTGATACATGCGTCTTAACGGCTTGAATGATGGCTTGCTCTTCCTGGTTTTCTAACAGGCTTCGGTCTTCTGCTTTGATAGTTACTTTCCAGTTTCGATTTTTTCCAGCAACAACAGTGGTTTTGCCTGCGAAGAGATAGAAAATTGTACCAGCCAGTATGAGAACAGCTAGGGCACCGCCGGCATAAATAGACATACTAGACCAGGAAAACCCGCCTTTTTTACGGCTTTTCTTAGGTCGTTGCCGACTTAAAACAGATGTTTTTTTCTTCGCCATCTATTAGATCGCACTTGGTAATTTTTGGATTAGTCAAAAACAGAATACCACAAATTTCGGTTAGTTAAAATTTTATGGTTTTGAGGAAGGATTTCAGGACTGGGACTGGCGCAGTTGTTCGGCGATAGACGTGACGTCACCGGCACCGACAGTGACGACGATGGTGTTCGGTTTAATCGCCTTTTCGATCTTTTGAGTCGCATCAGCAATGCTGGTACAGGGGTAAGCCTTCTTCCCCGAGCGTAGCTGAATGTCGCGTGCTAAACGCTCGACAGAATAATCTTTGGTGGTAACTTCTCCGGCTGCATAGACGGGAAGAACGAAAACCTCATCGGCGGCACTTACTGAGCTAATCATCTCATCATACATCGTGTCGAGGCGACTAAACCGATGTGGTTGGAAGGCAACGATGAGGTGTTTGGTTTGCCAAGAATCACGAATTGAGTTAACAAGCGCTAAGATCTTGCCCGGGTTGTGAGCATAATCATCGAATATTGTTACCCTATCTGTTTTGAGGATGACTTCTTGGCGGCGCTTAACACCAGGGAAGTCTACAATAATTGCAGCAGCTTTTTTAAGATCCAAGCCAAGAGCGCGGGCGACCCCTAAGCAGCAAAGTGCGTTCTGCACATTATGACGACCGATCATATTGATTTTGCATTCCATCTTATCTCGTTCGATCACGGCTGAAAAATTTGAGACGCCTTCTTTGCATGAGAAATTGAACGCTCTGACTTCGCTGCCAAGTAAAAACCCGTAAGCGAGTTTTGATCCGGAGAAGTTGGCCATGAGTTCTCTGACAATGGGACTGTCCCATCCAACAACAGAGGTGCCGTCTTTGTGTGTAGCTTTCGCATATTTTAGAAATGCTTTGCAAAGGCCGTCGCGGTCTTTGAAATATTCCATGTGATCAAAATCGACGTTGGTGATGACTGAAATGAACGGCTGATACTTGAGAAATGAGCCGTCTGATTCATCGGCTTCAGCGACGACAAAGTCACCCTGGCCTACAAAAACAGTGCTCTGGTACTCATTCATGACGCCGCCACAAATGACCGTTGGCGAAAGTCCGTATTTTTCTAACATGTAGCCGATCATTGCCGTCGTTGTTGTTTTGCCGTGGGTGCCGGCAACGGTGATCGCTTTTTTACCTTTGAAAGATTGGGCGAGAAGATCTGAGCGGTGAATAATATCGGCGCCAGCGGCTTTCGCCGCAGTAATTTCTGGATTTTGATTGTCGATAGCGCTGGAAAGAACGACGGTACCGGCGTCTTTAACTTGGCTGGCCTCATGCCCTAAGAAAAATTTAGCGCCTTTAGCTGCTAGCTTTTCGGTCATTGGATTTGAGCGGAGATCGCTACCTGAGACGGAGAGTCCGTGGGACAAACAGAGTTCTGCTAAACCTGACATGCCGTATCCGGCGATTCCGATGAAATGTACCGGTTGTCTAAGCCCGCTGAACATCCGTATCTCCCGAGTCGGCTTCGTTGCCGAGCTTCGTTAAGATAGCGGAAAAGAGTAAGAAAACAAGCAGAGAACTATTACGTTTGAAATATTATTTTGCAGACAACTAGTCAAATCTACGCTTTAGGAGCGAACTTCCGCAACCAACACATGTGCGCGGCGAAAGTCCCATCAAGTCTTCGATTGTCGGTCTGATATCTAAGTGGGTCGTTAAATACTCGCGGTCTACGAACGCAACTTCGTCGCTTAGAAATGGACAGACAACATGCAGCCAAACAAATCCTGAATCCAATGCGCCATTACTATGAGTAGTCCATTTGCTGCCATTGCCGCGACCATGGTCTGTTGTAATCATAATGCATGTATTGCGGCCGTATTCGCCCATAGCAGCTAATTGTTCTACTAATTCTTTAAGCCACTGATCGTATTGACGCAATGTCGTAAGGTAGTTTGGGTAATTTCCGCGGTGCCCCCATTCATCGGAATCGTTCAGACCGATATGAGTGAATCTTGGCCGATGCTTTTCTAGATAATTTACAGCGTGTTTTATTGTGTATTTGTCGTAACGCGCTGCTTGCCAAGGTGGCCGACTTTCCAGCTGCTCGGCATTAATATCTTCCTGGACTGTGTCGGGAGCACTGTCGATTAGACTTTCAAGCCCAGAGTTTACAAAAACGGAGCCCTTTTTGTGTTCACTTGCAAATTTTATCGCATACCAAGATGCAATGTGTGCGACTTTTTCTTTGTCTAAACTTAGCGAATTTACGATACGTTCGCTTACCGTGGTTTCGTCGATGCGGCCGCAGTAGTTGTCAAAACAGTTTTGTGTTCGACCAGCAAAGATTGACTGGTAGCCGGGAAGACTCATCATAACGGTATTCCCAACCGTCATTGGACTAGCTGGGGTGCCGTAGGTGCGCCCCTTACTCTGTAAGTTGGCTCTGAACCATGGGAGTGTATCCGCGTGATCACCTTCTGAAAGCGAATGATCCGGACCGTCGAAAAACTCCTGCCGACGAACACCATCCCATGTGAGTAGAATGATGTTTCTGATTTCAGATTCAGGTCCAAGGTGTGTATCGAGGGATGTCGCTTGAGATTGAACTAAAGGAATCACTGCCGCTAGAACAACACCATGCGCCAGTCGAAGCTTTGGTCTATTCATGAAGGGTAGCTCCTATCATTGATTTTCTAAGCGATGATCAGGAACATCAGTTTCTGAATCCATGGCCGTCGTACCAATGGAAACAAAATCGTATAAGGCGCAG
Organism: Pseudobacteriovorax antillogorgiicola; assembly: GCA_945862295.1. Taxonomy (GTDB): domain Bacteria; phylum Bdellovibrionota_B; class Oligoflexia; order Oligoflexales; family CAIYRB01; genus CAMAXT01. The sequence continues at coordinate 4,406 of CAMAXT010000047.1, read as the reverse complement.
ATATGCATTCCAAGAAGCTACCGTTTGAATATTGCAAAAATTCGAATAAGACCTCCGCACTTTTGATAGCGAGGAGGTTTCGAATTTAGAAAAAGGGGAAATTTATTTTCGGGGAAACTTACGCTAAACGTGGGATTCGTTGGTTTCAGCCTCGTTACCTAGTTTAGTTAAAATGGCGGAAAAAAGTAAAAAAACAAGGAGAGAACTATTTCCGCTACTGATAAATGGGAGAGTTATTCCCTTTGTAGGTAGTAGTCCCATAACGACCGACATATTAAATAAAGCTTGCGCAGTTATGGTCATGGTCAGGCCGTATGCAAGAAAGCGGCGGTACTGACTTGTTTGTACGGAGGTGATCTTAAAACCGATATAACAGAAGTATGCGAAGCATAGAGCGATTAAAGTCACCCCGAAAAAACCAAGCTCTTCTGCTACTACAGCTAATATAAAGTCAGTGTGAGCTTCGGGAAGAAAGAACAACTTTTGCTTTGACTCACCCAAACCAGACCCAAGTAGCCCACCATTTTGAAAAGCAAGAAAGCTCTGAATAATCTGAAAGCCAGAGCCTTGAACCTGAGCCCACGGATCGAGAAACGTAAAGAGGCGTTTCATCCGGTAGGGTTCAAGCCAAACTGCTATGGACACCAGGCTGACGAAAGCCAAGAAGCCGCCCGCGATTAGTTTCCTTGGGATACCGGCGACAAAAAGCATGGAAAACATGACAAAAAACACGACGGCAGGCGTACCCAAATCTTTTTGAACGAGTAAAAGTGCTGCAAATAGCATGAATATGGCGATATTGGACGAGAGGCCTTTGATGGACGTTGTGTCTGACGTGGGTCTACTGAGGTTTTTAGCGAAGAAAAGCACGAGTACCAGCTTTACCAACTCAGCCGGTTGCCCACCGATGAGGGGAATATTTAGCCACCGATAAGCACCGCCGATTTTCGAATATGCTCCCGGTACGAAAACAAGTAGCAGTAAGCCGATAACGAAGACCAAAGCCGGTAGAGTCATGCGCTCAATGTATTTGAAAGGGATCCATTGAATGATGCCTATGATCGCTAAGCCAACGCACGCGGAAACCGCGTGCTTTCTTAGGAATATAAAACCGTCGTTGAACTGTTGAGTGCCTTTAAGAGAGGAGGACGCGAAAATCGCGACTAGCCCGATTGCGGTTAAAAGCATGGTGACAAACATCAGGTAGTTGCCAAGCTTGATGCCTGGGACTGCGTTTTTAGGTGCTACCGTTGTTTCGTTTTTTTGCATTGGTTGCAGCAATGACCTGATTTATTTGGGTTGAGAAGTAATCCCCTCGATGTGCGAAATTTCGAAATTCATCGAAGCTAGCGCAGCCTGGAGAAAAAAGAATGGGGTGTTGATACGTCTCTATTATGCCAGTTATCACGGCAAATAAGGAGGCTAGGGTAGGAAAATTCTGTACAGGAAGAGAGCTGCTTAAGGCGGCGGCGATGTCAGGTCCGGTTGGACCAAATGTAAGTAAAACCGCAATTTTGTTTTTTTCCGCAAGGATAGGTGCATAAGGTTCGCCTTTGCCAATACCCCCCATCATGAGAATCACTTTTTCTGGCATTGCTTGTAGGGCAACGAGGGTGGATTCAACATTTGTTGACTTACTATCGTTGAAAACATTACGGCCTGCGAACGTGCCGACAAGTTGGCAGCGGTGCGGAAGGCCGCGGTAGTCACTGAGCGCTTCAACGATATCTGTGTACGGTATTTTTTTAACAAGATGGATTGCAAGCGCTGCGAACGCGAGATTTCTTAAGTTGTGCGGTCCTATGAGAAACTCATTTGACAGCTTAAATGCTGGTTTTCCTTCAATATTGACGGTTCTACCATCGATGGCTACTTGCTTAATTCCAGGAACGCTTGGAAAGGTATTTTCGCCAATAACGTAAGTTCCCTCAGGAATTAACCAGCCGAGATTGATTGCTGCGTGCGCGACATCAGCTGAAAGAATGATAGGCGACTTTGGTTTCGCAAGTTCGATAATCTTCCACTTACTAGCGAAATAGTCTTTTTCAGTGCCGTGCCTTGCTAGGTGATCGCAGGAAAAACTTGTGATCATTGAGCAATCAACATGAACAGCCTTTGATTGTTCAAGCTGGTATGACGAAAGTTCCAAGACTAAATTTTCGGGTAAACGCTTCTCGGCGATGATAAGCGACGGTGGGTCTCCGAAATTTCCGCACGGAGCTGAGGTTAGACCAAGCTTATTGAGGGCGTGATCGATCAGCGCAACTGTGGTGCTTTTGCCGTTGGTACCGGTGACGCCAAAGACAGTGATCTTTATGTCCTTCATGGCGAGATCGATTTCGGAAATGATAGAAATGCCGCGTTTCTGGCTTTCTTTTAGCAGCATATGTGTCGAAGGAAGACCGGGAGAGGCGACGAGAAGTTCGATATCTTCCAAATGGCTTAGATCGTGTCCGCCGTCTAAAACGCTCACTCCGAGATTTGTATATGACGCGCGGTCATCAACAGAAAGTTGCTTTTGCTCGGAAATACTGACTGTATGATCGGCCAGACGGAGTAACTTTGCAGCACCAAATCCAGAAACGCCAGCACCAACAATGAGTACTTTCATAGGAGAATGCCGCTAGTTTTCAAGTGCGTTAGAAACTGCGTGAGTCCAATGCCGTTAGAGCCTTTCACAAACAAAACTTCTGCACCATCGAGTACGTTGGCGGAACTCTTGACCGCTTCTTCAACCGTCGCAAAATGCTTTATTTCGCGCGGATTTTTGATCGAAGCGTTAAATCCTTGGCCAATGAAATTAGCATCGGCTCCGACCGTAACCAGGTGGTTAACAGGGTGGTTCGCTAAAAAATGGCCGATTTCTTCGTGCATTTTCGCTGATTCATCGCCAAGTTCCAACATACCGCCCAATAGCAAATTTACTTTTTTGCCGGGAAACTGCTCAATTACTGAGAGAATCCCAGCTTTCATTGAGTCTGGGCTGGCATTGTAAGTGTCGTCAACGGCGATAAGGCTTGGTCCCCTAAGGACCTTAAAGCGACCGGCGACAGGTTCGAATGCTTCGAGACCCCTGATCGCAATGTCCATTGAAATGCCAGCGGCAATGCCAGTCGCTAGTGCGGCGGCGGCGTTGACAGGAAAGGCGTTGTGGCAGCTTTTCAAGGTAGCATTATAAACTTTGGCTTTATATTGTAGCTCGATCCGCGTTTGGCCTTTACCAGAATCGACCTCTGTTTTCAAAATACGCACGTCTGATTCTCGATGTTTGCCGAAGGAAATGACGGTTTTTCCTGTTTGTTGTGCGGGAATAAAATTCTTTTCATCGTCTCTATGAACAACAATGATGGCGTGCTTCGGTGAATCGCGAACGATCTCTAGTTTGGTGTTTCGTAAATTGTCGAGCGAGCCGAAAATACCAAGATGGGCGACGCCAACGTTTAAAAGAACCGCGATATCAGGTTTGGCTATGTCGCAGAGAAATTTGATGTTTCCCAGGCGTTTTGCGCCAAATTCGAGAATGGCGTAGTCATCCGTTTTCTTAATGGCAAGAACGGATTTGGGCACACCGATCTCATTGTTGAAACTTCCAGATGTCGAGAAGCAGTGACCCGCATTTCTAAAGACACAAGCAATCATCTCTTTTGTCGTGGTTTTTCCGACAGATCCAGTGATTGCAGCAATGCGAGTTTTGCTTAGTGTTGTGCGCCAGCCCGCAGCAATTTGTTGATATGCAAGTAGCGTATCTGTGACCATGAGGCCGAATTCACGGTATTTCTCGTGAAAGTCGTAAAGTGAATCTTTATCGTAGATGAAACCTTTTGCACCGTTTTCCATCGCAGTATTGATAAACTTGTGGCCATCAAAGAGTTCACCTCTGATCGGTAAAAACCAAGAACCTACCGGAATAGTGCGGGAATCCGAACACCAATCGGTCGCAGAGGGCGCCGGTTGTTTCTCTGGCATCGAAGAAAGAGTGATATCACCAAGCCATTTTTTATAGTCTTGCCATGTCAGAATCATGTCGGTTCTTTCTATGCGTTAAGGTATTCCCTGACGACGTCCCGATCGTCAAACGGTAACACTTGATCCCCAATAATTTGGTAAGCCTCATGTCCCTTGCCGGCAATGAGAATCATAGCATTGCTACGGCATTCTTGAACCGCTCGTTTTATCGCGAGTTTGCGGTCGGGCTCGGCAACAGTGGTGCTTTTTTGCGACGGTTCGATGCCGGCGATGATGTTCTCGATAATTTTTTTAGGGTCTTCTGTCCTCGGGTTGTCAGACGTGACATAGATTTTGTCGGCGTAGGTTTGAGCGATCTTTCCCATGATCGGGCGTTTGCCGGCGTCCCGGTCGCCGCCACAACCAAAAACCACGACTAACTCACCAGTGCGGTATTTTTG